>MGZK01000083.1 GCA_001802125.1 Geobacteraceae bacterium GWC2_55_20 | reverse complement strand
GGCGTCGTACGCCGTCGGGCGCGGCAAAGTCACTCATCACTATTGCCATAAAAAAACCGGATGTTTTGAAAGAGCTGCTTGCGGCCTGATTCCCCCTTGCTCAACGATAAATTAGGGATACTCCCCCAATTAAAAGAATAACGGGAAGTGCCCCTATTTATTCCAACTACGAAATTCCCGTCGGATTTTTAAGGTATTGCGTTGTGATTTCGATTGCGGCATCAGTGCCTTTGTTTACAATGCTTTGTACTAATTCTTTGCTCTTTTCCTTCCAAAAAGATTCTGGAACCTTTGCATACTGCAAACTAGCCAAAAGTATACGAAGTTGTTGAATTCGATGTTTAACCCGTATAATTAATCTGAGGTCTGTTCTATCACAGCCATGCCCATCGAACCCTCTGATAAATCCATGCCCTTTAATATTGTTGTTCAGGAATGTCAGGGTTTTCGCCTGCAGGATTTCATGAAAATCCATGTTTTCTTCGCCATCGGCAAAAACTTCAGATTGCCTGTTTGCATCATAAGGTTGGTCTACAATTTTTGAAATCTCATTTTGCCAAACTTCCCACTCAGTAAATAACTTCTCCAATTCCTTGACAACCCAAGCCTTGTTCGGATTTATGAATTCAAGATTGACGATTTGTTCTTCCATGCATTCCTCCTTCTTTCCGATAATAACTCCTTATTCCCCGGAATCTAGAATCCACAATACGGCTTCAAGGCGCCATAAAACTGTCCGGTCAGTAAAACAGCAGCCAGGCGTACAGGAAGAAGAACAGCCAGCCGATGTTGCAGATCAGCGCGTAGGCAAAATAGCGCCGCCAGTACCGCCATGATCGCGGTTGAAAGCGCCAGCCACCCCTGCCATTTACTCTTTCTGCTCCGAAATTGTCAAAAGCTCCCCTTATCTGTGTTCATTAGCCTGGCAACGGCTTGCCGCAAGCCAACGGGTTTAAATCTATAAACGGCTTTTAACCGCCGAAAAAAAACGGATACACGCAGATAAAACCAGGACTTACATCAAAAAAGCTGATCACCTTATGGGTAAATCAGTATTTTGCTCAAGCTTTTGATTTCTCGCTTAGAAGCGCCTACTTCTGGCGGCGTGTATCGGCGGTTAACTTCATTTTCCAGGTTACACCGCCATCAATCCGAACCGGCAAACAGCGGCATTGCCGATTCAGGAATGATCCCTGCCGTTTCAGCCCTCTTCAGCAGATACGTTATGGCCTGAACGCCTTCATCGCCCAGATCGGACGAAAAGTCGTTGACGTACAACCCGATATGGGCCGCGCAGACCTCGGCGCTCATCTCCTGGGCATGCTCGCAGATGTAGTGGGCGGCCTGTTCCGGGTGGCTGCGTGCGTATTCCACTCCGGAGCGCAGCGCGCGTTCGACCGTGGCAATTGTTTCTGCTCCCAGCGAACGGCGCGCCACGATGCCTCCCAGCGGGATCGGCAGGCCGGTTTCTGCCTCCCACCATTCTCCCAGGTCCAGCAGTTTGTGCAGGCCATAGCCATGGTAGGTGAAGCGCGACTCGTGGATGATCAACCCGGCGTCGGCGTTCCCCTTCAACACCGCGTCCATGATCTCGTTGAACGGCATCACGATGAAGTTGTCCAGCGATGGATCGAACAGGCGCAGCAGCAGCAGCGCGGTGGTGTAGCGACCCGGCACGGCAATGGTCCGGCCGCGCAGGTCGGACAGGTCGATATTGTCGGTGGCTACCAGCAGCGGGCCGCAACCGCGACCCAGCGCGCTGCCGGAACGGAGCAGCGCATACTCGTCGCGGATGTGCCCCAGGGCATGGTAGGAGACCTTGCTGATATCCAGTTCACCCGCAAGCGCCAGCTGGTTGAGAGTTTCCACGTCCTCCAGCCGTTCCCGGCAGGAGATGCCGCCGGTATCGACCAGATTGTGCACCAGGGGATAGAACATGAAGGTATCGTTGGGACAGGGGGAAAAACCGAGGGTCAACTGTTTGCTCATGACTGCTCCTAACCCGGACTGGCCGGAAAAAATATCTGTTACCACACAGTGGCATCGGACCGGTTCTTCTCATCCTCCCAGTCGCGCCAGGCCACCTGGTGCTTGATCAGGTAGTGGTCGACCGCCTGACCGATGGTGGGGAAAAAATTCTCCATGCCCAACCTGTCAAACAGGCCGTAACGTTTGAGGTGATCCTTGACCGGTCCCTTCATCTGCGCAAAGCATAATTCGATGCCGGCCTGCTGCAGCTCCGTTACCAGTTCGGCCAGCACGTCGGCGGCCGTTATATCCACGTCGGTGACCGGATCGGCGGCGACCACAATCCACCTGGCCGGCGTCGGCGCGCTGGTCACCGCCCGCAGCGCCTGCTCCCGGAAAAACTCGGCATTGGCGAAAAACAGCGGCGCATCCCACCTGAACAGCACCAGCCCGGGAATCCGTCGCGCTTCCGGGTGACGGGTAATATCGTGATAGCCCTTCATGCCGTCAACCCGCCCCAGAACGGCGCAGTGCGGACGCCAGGCTCGCCAGATGAAGGCCATCAACGCCAGGCCGACGGAGATGAAGATACCCTGGATCACGCCCAGCGCGGCAACCCCCAGCAGACAGACCATGGACAGCAGGAACTCGCCCCGGCGATGATAGTACAAGCGCCGTACCGCTGAAAACTCCACGATGGAGCTGCAGGCAGAAATTACCACCGCGCCCAGGGCGGCGGTGGGGAGGTGGACCATCAAGCGAGGCGCGAAGATCAGCAGCAGGGCGATGCAGGTCGCACCGACCACGCCGGTCATCTGCGTTTTTGCTCCGGCGGACTCGGCCACCGGGGTACGCGAGGAGCTGCTGCTGATGGGATAGCCCTGGAAGAGCCCGGTGGTCAGGTTGGCGATGCCCAGGGCGACCAGTTCCTGGTTGTCGTCCACGTAATAACCGCCCCGCAGCGCATAAATTCGCGACAGCACGCTCATGTCGGTGATCGAGACTAGTGCGATCGCCACCGCGCCGGCGCATAACGCCTTGAATTCTTCCATGGTAACCAACGGCAGACTGAAGCTGGGCAGCCCCTGCGGCAGCGCACCGACAGTGGCGATCCGCGCCTGGGTTGCCGGATCTGACAGCCCGACCGCCAGCGTGGCTCCGACCACGGCCAGCAGCACGCCGGGCCATCGAGGCGCCCAGCGCTTCGTGCCGAAAATGACAGCCAGGCAAGATACGCCGATGGCACAGGTGCTCCAGTTGATGCGACCGTTCAAAATGCCGTGCGCGAGTCCCACCGATGACTGGATAAAGCTGGCGCTCTCCACCGAAAAACCCAAGATCTTGGGCAGCTGCCCGATCAGCAGCGTCAGCGCGATGCCGTTCATGTACCCGTAACGGATCGGCTTGGAGAGCAGGTCGGTCACGAATCCGAAGCGGGCCAGGCCGGCCAGGATACAGAGCAGACCGGTTATGACCGCCAGCATTGCGGCCAGCGCCGCGGCATGTACGGGACCGCCGCCGGCCAGCGGCAGGATGGTGGCGGCGATCAGCGCCGTCAGCGCCGAATCCGGCCCAAGCACCAGGATCCGGCTCGGCCCGAACAGCGCATAGGCCAACAGCGGCATGATCGTGGCGTACAGGCCATAGATCGGGGAGAGACCGGCCGCCTCGGCATAGCCCATGCCGACCGGGGCCAGGAGAGCAGTAAGCGCCAGACCGGCCACCAGATCCTGCGAAAACAGGGCGCGATCGTAACGGGACAGCAACGCCACGCCGGGCAGCCAGCGGCGCAGGCCGTGTGTGCGGGCATGGCGGATCAATGTAGCGGCAGTTTCAGGCGCCATCAGTGGTGTACCTCGCGGATTCTGTCGCTGTTCCTGGATGTCGCGGCGGATTATACCATCTTGATTGCAGCCCTACAATCCCGCAGTTCCGCAAAACTTTACGCTGAAAAGAAGAGAGGGCTCCCTTTCGGGGGCCCCCTCATTTTAAACAGTGTTTCTACATTGATCGATCGGAACGGATTACAACTTGAACTGTCTGACCAGCCGCTGAAGCTCTTCGGCGTTGCCGCTCAATTGCGCGGCGGCGCTGGCGGACTGGTGGGCTCCGGCGGCGGTGTCATGTACCACCTGGGTGATCTGCTGCATGTTGTTGGAGATCTCGCTGGTAGTTGCGGTCTGCTCTTCAGCGGCAGTGGCGATCTGGTGCACCTGCGTGGCCACATCATTGACCTGTTCCAGGATGTCCCGCAACGCATGACCCGATTTGGCCGCCTCGGCCGTGCCGGTTTCCACCTGCTGGACGCCCTGCTCCATTGCCGCCACGGCCCCCTTGGTCTCTCTCTGGATCGCCTTGATCATCTCGCCGATTTCCTTGGTAGCGCGGGTGGTACGCTCCGCCAGGGCACGGACTTCATCGGCGACGACCGCAAAGCCGCGCCCCTGCTCGCCGGCGCGGGCCGCCTCGATGGCGGCATTCAGCGCCAAAAGGTTGGTCTGGTCGGCAATATCCTCGATGGTGCCGATGATGGCGCCGATCTGGTCCGAGCGCGCACCCAGGCTCTCGACCGTTCTGGCCGACTCCTGTACACGCTCGGCGATCTGCCCCATCACTGTAACCGTTCTCTCCACCACCTCGGCTCCGTTGCTGGCCGACTGGGAAGCGCGCTGGGCCCCTTCGGCCGCCATCTGGCAGTTCTGGGCGATGTCCCCGGAGGTAGCCGACATCTCTTCTCCCGCAGTGGCAACGGTGCCTGCCTGCGCGGCAACCTCCTCGGCGCCGGTGGCAATCCGCTCGGCGGTGGAATTCAGCTGGCAGGAGGCGGCCGCCACCTGGGTCGAGGTATTAGAGATCATGCTGATAATGCTATGCAGTTTTTCCAGGAAGCGGTTGAACATGCGGCTGATTTCGGCAATCTCATCATGCCCGGAAACTTCCATGCGCTTGGTCAGGTCGCCTTCGCCCTCGGCGATGTCGGAGATGCGCGTATAGAGATCGTTGAGCGGTTTCCTGATCGAAGCGATGATAACTACACTGATGATGGCCGCCAGAATCAGCGCCAGCAGCGACATACCGATCAACACCCACATGATCCGCTTTTCGAATGTCACCGACTCCTTGAGTCCCTCCTCCATCATCCTGTCGATCGATTCGGAGAATTCCTGGACCTTGGTTTCCAGCTTGTGGATCGGCTCCTTATAGACCACCATCGCGGCATTGCCATCCTGTGGGGTCTTCAGTTCACCGGACCTGATCCTGTCACATACCTTGGCAAAGCCGCTGGTATAGGCAGCCAGCTCGCTCCGTATTTCCGCGATGGTGACCTTGCCCTTGCCGGCAACCGCCTGGTCATGCAGCTCACCCAGGATTTTTTCGATGGCGTCCAGGCGCTTGTTGCTGCGTTGCAGCTGTTCTTCAAACTTCTTGCAGTATTCCGCCACTTTTTCGGAGGAATCTATGTTCAGGAAGACATCCTTCTCATACCGGCGCAGCCCCAGGATATTGGCTCTCGTGCGCTGTGCGTTTTCCACCAGCTTGGCTTCCTTGAGGGCCAGGATTTCGAGTTCACCGTGCATGCTGCTGACGCCCCAATAGCCGGTGCCTGCCAGAACGGCAATAAACAGACATAGCAGGGTAAAACTGATAATCAGACGGGTTCCGATCTTCATATTCGATAGCATACACAACTCCTTTCAAGACTCGGTTAGAACATTAAAAAACATATCAAACACCGTTTTGTCAAGAATTTATAAACGGTAAAACACCAGTAAATCAGGCAATTGCTCAACACTGTCACATCAACAATGTTAACAATATGATATTATTAAATATTGTTTTTAATGAGCGTTCTAATGTCTTCATGCTAACCCGGATCAAAATTCTGCACTTTCTAAATCGAACCGTGCTGCCGTGCCAACGGGGCACGGCAGCACGGAAGTTACAAAACATATGGTGCAGTTTCCATGTCGAAATACTTTACAAACAATAAACCATCAATCTACCTATAGAAATGTTTTCAATAATTTCGGAATATTCCAGGCTTTGCACGCTTTATGCATTATCTTAATAACCTACAATAAGGAGGGGATAGCTATGAAGAAGATGATTTTGCAGACATTGTTTCTTCTAATGCTGGTTCCGTCATTAGTTCTGGCAGTTCCCATAACAGCGGACTTCACAGGATCCCGTTCTGTCGATTTTGGGATTTCAGGAACTGATGGCGGCAAAGGAAGTGAGGGGTGGGTATCGAAAGGGTTTAATTTATCATGGGAAATCAGTCAAGTATCTGGTGGCTACAATTATAGTTATACCCTTGACCCGCTAGGGTGTGGGGATGTAAGCCATTTCATACTAGAAGTAAGCCCAGCTGCGACAGTAAATGATTTTACCTTATCCACAGGTGCACACATTACTCCACAAACTTGGTTAAGTAAAAATGGCAATCCCAATATGCCAAGCTCAATTTATGGTATTAAGTTTGATTTTGGCGGTGACCCTGTAACATACACATTTTTTAGTACGAAAGCACCGGTCTGGGGAGACTTTTATTCAAAAGATGGTGAATTCGGAGAAGTATGGAATACAGGTTTTGGTTCTGATCCTACAGGAGCCCCATTTACAAACTGGATTGCCACACCTGACACCAATGGGCAACCTGTCCCCGAACCCGGGACCCTGGTCCTTCTGGGAGCGGGCCTCCTGGCCCTCGCCGCATACGGCCGCAAAAGGATCAGCAGCTAAGTCGAAATAACTTACACATGCAAAAAGGGTCACCAATTCTGGCGGCCCTTTTTAATTTGCGGATCACGTCTTTTACAAGCAATTACACCTACATTAACCTGTTCACAAAATTTGTCCACCCCCCCTTGACATTCTAAAATCCGACATTATTTTTCGATTGGAAACACCAAAACGGAAAGGAGGCAATCAACATGGCAAGCTGGGATGTATTAAGAGAACTGGACAACCTGAGAAGGGAGATCGACGAAGCCTTCCGTGGCGGGCACAATCGTCAACTGTCAAGCCCGTTTCTCGCTCCGGCGGGTGCGCGGCGTTTTCCCCTGGTCAACGTCAGTGAAGACGAGGGGCGGGTCTACGTCGAGGCGCTGGTGCCCGGTGTCGATCCCGCCGGTATCGACCTGTCGGTGATGAGGAACACCATCACCATCAGTGGAGAGCGCAAACCGTTTGTAGAGCAGCAGGGGCAGGTCGTGCACCGCAGCGAGCTCGGTTCCGGCACGTTCTCCAGAACGCTGGAGCTTCCGGCAGATATCGAGCCCAACCAGATCAGCGCCGAATGCAGGGACGGCATCCTGCTGGTGACCCTGGCCAAGGCCGAACACGCCAAACCGAAGAAGATCGAAATCAAGCTCTCATAGGCTATACCGGTACTATTTACAGTGAAAGGAGGTCGTTATCATGGCGGCAAACAGTATCACCGAAAGAAATGATGAGAAAAATGTACAGGCCCGCGAAGAGACCAGGGCCAGTGAACGATATATCAAACCGGCGGTCAATATCCTCGAAACCGAAGCGGGGCTGACCCTGATCGCCGACATACCCGGTTCGGCCAAAGACAGCCTGGATGTCAACGTCGAAAAGGGCATCCTGACCATCAGCGCTACCATATTCCGCACAGCGCCGGGGCGTCCGGTCTACAGCGAGTTCGAACTGGCCCCCTACTATCGCCAGTTTTCGATCCCGGAAATCCTGGATCACGAAAAAGCAACCGCCGACTACGCCAACGGGTTATTGACGCTGAAGGTTCCAAAAGCAGAGGCGGCCAAACCGCGCAAGATTGAAATCAAGGTAGCTTGAGGCAGGATTTTCCGGAGCGGATGTCCGGCCGTACGCAAAAAGGGTCGCCCAATCGGGCGACCCTTTTTGCTTATTCGGATACGAAACGTTGGATCATCGCTCCAGAACGAAAGTGACCGGCCCGTCGTTGACCAGCGCCACCTGCATGTCGGCCTGGAAGATCCCGGTTTCAACCGGCAAGCCGAGCCGCCTGGCCGCTCCGACGAAATATTCATAGAGCCGCTGCCCCTCGTCCGTTGGAGCTGCTGTGTCGAAGGAGGGGCGCTTGCCCTTGGAGCAGTTGCCGGCCAGTGTGAACTGGGAAACCACCAGCAGCGCGCCGCCGATGTCCCGCACCGAAAGGTTCATCTTGCCCTGCTCGTCGCTAAAGATCCGCAGTCCGGCGATCTTCTCCGCCAGCCAGTCGGCCCGTGCCTCGGAATCGCCCTTTTCAACCCCCAACAGCACCATGATGCCCTGCCCGATCCGGCCGGAAACCACTTCATCGACGGTTACGCTGGCTGATTTTACCCTCTGAATGACCGCTTTCATCGCAAGCCTCGTCTGTAGATTTACGTCAACGTGTCAAGTTGAACAATTCGATTTTTCTGTAGAGTGTGTTCCTGCCGACGCCCAGTATCCTGGCGGCTTCAGTGATATTCCACTTGCACAGCTCCAGGGCATTTCTGACGGTCTCTTGCTCCGATTCCCTTAGGCCGAGGCGGGCAGCAGACCCGGCCAAGCCCTTTGTACGCATCACCGCAAGCAGTGCACCCTCGATGCCATGCAAGGCGCGGAGCATGCGTTCAAGCTCTTCAGGTCCGAAACTTTCAAGAGCATTGTCGCCAGCCAAATGTTCCAGAAACATTTCACTCGCCAGTAAAAACCCGGCAGCCCCGCTGAAGCCCGGATCTGTTGCATTCGGCTCCACCGGAGGAGGGGTTTGAAAACGGTTGTTAAGGTGACTGGGAAGAATGGTTTCGCCGGGGCACATCACCACGGCCCGCCGCATGACATTGGACAGCTCGCGGATGTTACCCGGCCAACCGTGGTTTTGCAGCAAGCGCATGGCCTCCGCCGACACTCTTGCCCGCGGATTGAACAACCGTGCAAAGTGTTCCGCCAGCATCGGCACATCTTCACTCCGCTGTTGCAGGGTAGGGATCTCCAGGCGGACCACATTGAGCCGGTAGAACAGGTCCTCGCGGAAGGTCTTTTCGCGGATGGCCTCTTCCAGATTCACGTTGGTGGCGGCGATCACCCTTACATCCGTTTTTATCGGCCGCTCACCTCCGACGCGCATGAACTCGCCGGTTTCCAGCACCCGCAACAGCTTCACCTGGATCATCGGACTGGCGTCGCCGATCTCGTCCAGCAGCAGTGTCCCATGGTTGGCAAGTTCGAAAATTCCGCGCCGGGTCTGATTGGCCCCGGTAAAGGCGCCCCGTTCGTGGCCGAACAGCTCGCTTTCCAGCAGATTTTCCGGCAGCGCGCCGCAGTTGACCGGGATGAAGGCCGCTTCGGCCCGGTTCGAGGCGGCATGGATGAAGCGCGCCAGCACCTCCTTGCCGGTGCCGGTTTTCCCCTGGATCAGCACGTTGATGTTTTTCCCGGCCACCTTGTAGGCTAGCGACACCAGACGTCGCATCAGCGGCGAGCCGCCGGTCTGGAAGCCGACCGCGCTGGCGACGTCGGCCCATTCCTCACGGGCCTGCCCCCCCTGGAGTCCCGGTTCACCATGGGCAACGGCCCTGGCGATCAATGCCTCGATTTCGCCGATGTCGTCAAAAGGCTTCTCCAGGTATTCGTAGGCCCCCCGCTGCATGGCCGTCACCGCCGTCTTGACGGTGCTGTATCCGGTCATGATGATCACTTCGCAGTCGGGCTGGCGGGACTTGATCGCCTGCAAAAGAGTCAGGCCGTCGGTATCCGGCAGCTTAAGATCCACCATAGCCACGTTGAAACGGGTCTCGGCCAGCGCTCGCATCGCCTCCGGCTCATTGGTGACCGTGCTCACCTGATACCCTTTTTTTGTCAGCAGCCTGCGAAAAAAACCGCATACATCGGCTTCGTCATCGATGATCAAAATCTGAATAGGTGTCATGAGCCCCTGCTTTCCCGCAGCATCATTGCTGATCAATCGGCAGCACCAGGGAAAAGGTGCTCCCCTGACCCGGCGTGCTGGTCACTTCGATGGTCCCGTTATGGGATTCCGCGATACCCAGGCTGACAGACAACCCCAGCCCGGTGCCCTTTGTGGCCTCCTTGCTGGTGTAGAATGGGGTAAATATCTTGGGCCGGTTTTCGGAAGGAATGCCGATTCCGTTATCGGAAACACTCAAAACCGCCCATCTTCGGCCACTCACAACCCGCAATTCGCTTGAAACCTCGATTACTTTCTCGCGCCCTGCCACCTCGTTCAAGGCGTCACGGGCGTTGATCAGGAGATTGGTCAATACCTGCTGAATCTGTGGTCCATTGGCGATCAGGCGCGGAAGGTCCGACGTCATCCGCTCCGTGATCGTGATCCGGCTGCGGTTGATCTGGTACTTGATCATGCCCAGCACCCGTCTGGCCTCGTCATTCAGGTCTATTTCGGTTGCCGGCTGCTGATCCTGTCTGGAAAAGGTCAGCAGGTTCTGAATGATCCGCTTGCAGCGCAGCCCGGAATTGACGATGTCCTCCAGTTCTGCGGCCCGTTCCGGCTGGCCGTCCTGCTGCAGTTCCCTGGCAACCAGTTGGGCCGTGCCGATGATCACGGTCATCGGACTGTTCAGCTCATGGGCCACCCCGGCGGCCATTTCTCCCAAGGCCGCCAGCTTGGCCG
Organism: Geobacteraceae bacterium GWC2_55_20; assembly: GCA_001802125.1. Classification (GTDB taxonomy): domain Bacteria; phylum Desulfobacterota; class Desulfuromonadia; order Geobacterales; family Pseudopelobacteraceae; genus JACRCG01. Next base: position 11,346 of record MGZK01000083.1, on the reverse strand, counting down.
ACTGGATCAGTTGCCCTTCCATTTTCATTTTCTCGGTAACATCCTTGAGGATGATTGTCACCGCCGACAGCTGTTTGCCTTCGGTCATTACCGGGTAATAGGAAAGATCCAGCACAAGGCCTGATTCGGTCTGCCAGCGTTGGTAAACCGGTTGCCGGGTCCGCTGCACCTCCCGGATCGGGCAATCCTGGCAGGGTTCCTTGCGGCCGTGCAGTTTGGCAAAGCATTTCCGGCTGAGCGACTGATCCCAGAAAAACTGCATCTCGGCCGGCAGCCGGCCATTGTGCAACAGAACATTGTAGTCGGTATCCACCAGGAAAATCGGATCGGTCACCGCCATGAAGGTTGATTCCCACTCTTCCTTGGCCCGCGAGACCTGCTTGTACAGCCTGGCGTTCTGGATGCTGATCGAAAGTTGGTCGCCCAGGTGTTCGACGAAGTTGAGATCGTTCCTGTCATAGGCTTCGAAAGTTCCGCTGGCAACTATCAGGGCGCCGATGACTTCGTCACGCTTGAACATGGGGGCAATTGCCAATGAACGCAACGGGCCCGGATAGGCCGGGTTGATGCGGATATGGCTGAGCTCGTCAGGCGGCAGGTTAAAAATCTCGGCCCGTTTTTGCTGTATCACCTTCAGTGAGGGGGAGTGGGCCGGAAAGTCTTCGATGCGGCAGAAATCCGGCGGTTGAAGCGCCTTGAGGATCAGGCCGTTGCTTTTGACCGCCACCAGCCCCAGGAAATCGCACGGCAAGGTCTGGGGCAGTTTGGAAAAGGCCCCTTCGACGATGTCGGCTATGGACATGTCGATATTGATATCTCGGGACAGCTGGCGCAGGATCTCCAGGCGGCTGTTCTGCTTCAGTACTTCCTGGTTGCGTTTTTTCAGCTCGACGTAATAATTGAGCTTGGACGAATCGACTCCGGTCAGCTGTTCCAGCAATTTTTCCCGGTTATCCATGGATGCTTCCCCGCCCGGCACGCCGTTCACAGGCATTTCCTGAAAATTTCCGCAAGATCCTCCCGGCTGGCCCGGCGTGGATTGGTTACCAGGCAGGCATCCTTGAGCGCATTTTCACTCAAGAGCGGGATGAACTCCTCGGTCAGACCGATCTCACCCAGTCCCTTGGCCAGACCGATGTCGCCAATCAACTGCCGTACCGCCGCCACCGCCCGCTCCGCCGCCGCCACCGTGGAAAGGCCGGCCACATCTTCACCCATGGCCTCGGCAATGTCCCGGAAGCGTTCAGGACAAGCGCTCAGATTGAATTCCATCACATGCGGCAGGATCGAGGCGTTGGTTTCGCCGTGGTGCTGGTCGATCAGGCCGTCCACCTGATGGGTCATGGCATGGGTAGCGCCCAGGATGGCGTTGGAAAAAGCCAGCCCGGCCGTCAGGCTGGCCATGGACATGTTGGTATTGGCTTCCATGTCCTGCCGGTCGGCAACGGCCAGCCGAAGGTTGCGCGAGATCAGTTGAATCGCCTTCAGGGCGTGGATGTCGGTCAGCGGTGTTGCCGCCAGCGACACGTAGGATTCGATGCCGTGGGTAAATGCGTCCAGCCCGGTGGCTGCGGCCAGCTTGGCGTCCATGGTCTTGACCACCTCCGGGTCCACGATGGCGATGTCCGGCACCAGCGACTTGGAAATGATCGACATCTTCAGCTTGCGGGCAGTATCTACAATTATCGCGAACTGGCTGACCTCCGACCCCGCCCCGGCAGTGCTGGGCGCAATCAGCATCGGCGGCAGGGGGCGGCTGATCTTGTTGATACCCTCGTAATCCTGCAGCACTCCGCCATTGGTGGCCAAGATGGCGATGGCCTTGGCCACGTCGGTGGGACTGCCGCCGCCGACCGCCACGATGCCGTCACAGCCAGACGCCAGATAGCGCTGCACCCCCTCGGTCACCTCGCAATCCTTGGGATTGGTGGTCAGCGCGGAGAAGATCTCCGTTTCCAGACCGGCGGCCCGCAGGTATTGCACGGCCAGATCGACCCAGCCGGCCTTGATCACGTCCTGATCACTCACCAGAAAAACTTTCGAGGCGCCGATGCGTACGACACTCTCGCCGATCTGGCTCAGGGAGCCTCTACCAAAGATGATTTCCGGGGCGACAAACTTGCTGATGTTCATGGCGGCTCCTAATGGTTCTGCCGACTTAGTCAAGTCGTGTGTTTAGAATATTTTATTTGCAACAAACGAAAGTTAATATGATATAATTCAAACAAACGTTTGATCTAACCAGTTCTTTTGCCATTACATCAGTGAATTGTCTGATAAAACAGGGAGTTTGGCCGTGACAGGGGTTGCGCCGTGAAAAACAACCTTAGCATACCGAAACGCAGCAAACCGTGCCATGGTATTCGCCATCATTACGTATACCTCTGGCATCCCCCGCCATGAATTCAGAACGGTCCGCGGCTGATACGCATATTCCAGCTGAATCCAGTCATGAAAGGAGTGGCCATGTCCATACAAAACAACACAACCGTAAGGATGTTCGGTGCACTGCACACTATCAGAAGAGAACGGGGACTGCAATCCACGACCGAGGTGCATATTCCGGCCGAGGGATGCGCGGCTTTTGATCTTGCCCGTATTCTTGACCTCCCCCTGGAAAAGATCGAAGCGGTATTCGTCAATCACAAGGTATACAGCCTCGACCAGCTCATCCAGGCTGGCGATCGGGTCGCCTTTGTCCCGACCGGGATTCCTGGCCCATCACGATTTCTGCTCGGCATCAGCGAGGCCGGACGGCGGAGCAGGCAGAACGTGAACTAGCCGGTTTCACGCAAAGCCCGCCAGCAAAAGCAGGCGTTGTACCTGTATGACTTTCTTGGCTGGCTTTGCGTGTGTAACCACCTTTTTAAGGATTAATATCCCATGGTGCCAGGCAGGGCACTGATCTATCCAGATGACCGTGAGGTTATCCGGCCAGGTATTTGTTGATCGCTGCGGCAGCCTGTTTGCCGTCACCCATGGCCAGGATCACCGTGGCGCCGCCGCGAACGATGTCGCCACCGGCAAAGACACCCGCAACAGTGGTGGCGCCGCTCGCATCCACCGTGATATTGCCCCACTTGTTCAGCTTCAGATCCGGGGCGGTGGCGGTCAGGAGCGGGTTGGCCCCGGTGCCGACCGCATTGACCACCACATCGGCCGGAATATCGTACTCCGACCCGGCCACGGCCAGCGGCTTGCGGCGCCCTGATTCATCCGGCGGCCCCAGTTCCATGCGCTGGCAGCGCAGCGTGGCCGCCCACCCCTCGGCGCTGCCGAGAATCTCCAGCGGCGCGGTCAGCATGATGAATTCGACCCCTTCCTCCTTGGCATGCTTGATCTCCTCGATCCGGGCCGGCATCTCCGCCTCGCCGCGGCGATAGATGATCATGGCCCGCTCGGCGCCCAGCCGGCGGGCGGTGCGGACGCAGTCCATGGCGGTGTTGCCGCCGCCGATGACCGCCACATTCCGCCCCGCGATAACCGGAGTGGATGAGTGCGGATTGCGCCCGGCTTCCATCAGGTTGACCCTGGTCAGCAGCTCGTTGGCGGAATAGACCCCTTTCAGGTTCTCGCCGGGGACGTTGAGCATGGTCGGCAAACCGGCGCCGTTGGCGATGAAGATCGCGTTGAATTCGTGCGAGAGCTGGTCGAGGGTCAGGGTCTTGCCGATGATCACGTTGCACTCGATCGTCACCCCCAGCTCGACCAGCCGGGCCACCTCGGTATCGATGATCTCCTTGGGCAGACGGAACTCGGGGATGCCATAACGTAAAACACCGCCGGTGTCATGCAGCGCCTCGAAGATCGTTACGCCGTGCCCCTGGCGGGCCAGTTCACCGGCCGCAGTCAGCCCGGCCGGCCCGCAGCCGACGATGGCGACCCGTTTGCCGCTGGCCGGCGGCAGCTTCTCTTCGGGAAGCTCGGAAACGTTGGCCATGGCCCAGTCGGCCACGAAACGCTCCAGATAGCCGATCGCAACCGGATCCCCCTTGACACCGCAGACGCACTTGGCTTCGCACTGGCTTTCCTGCGGACAGACCCGGCCGCAAACCGCTGGCAGCGCGTTATCACCCCGCAGGATCAGCGCGGCTTTGACCAGGTCTTCCTCAGCCAGCGCGCCAATGAATTCCGGAATCGAGACACCCACCGGGCAGCCTTCCACACAGGGGCGGCTCTTGCACTGGATGCAGCGCTGCGCCTCACGTACCGCCTGATCGTAATCCAGCCCCAGGTTGACCTCCTCGAAGTTGCGGCTTCTCACTTCGGCATCGAGTTCGGGCATGTGAACCCGCGGTATGGCCAGCCGCTCCTTGATGCTCAATTTGTCAGGAGTAACATCCAGCGCCAGCTTGCACTCGCTTGCGGCGTGGCGGGCCTGTTCCTCGAAACCGCGATAGGTGGTGAGCCGGTCTGAGAGGCCGTCAAAATCCACCAGGTGGCCGTCGAACTCCGGGCCATCCACGCAGGCGAATTTTGCCACTCCGCCCACCACCACCCGGCAGCCGCCGCACATGCCGGTACCGTCGATCATGACCGGATTCAGGCTGACGATGGTCTCGATCTGCTCAGGCCGGGTCAATTCGGCCACCGCGCGCATCATCGGCACCGGGCCGACCGCCAGCACCACCCGTGGCGAATTGTCGTGTGAGGCGATCAGGTCGGCCAGCTCGGCGGTTACAAATCCCTTGCGGCCCAGGCTGCCATCCTCGGTGGTGATCAGCAGCCTTTCCGAAAGCGCCGCCAGTTCATCGGCCAGGATTATGTATTGGCTGGAACGCCCGCCGATGATGGTGGTAACCCGGTTGCCGGCGGCAGCCAGGGCCTTGACCAGTGGATAGAGCACCGCGGTTCCGACCCCGCCGCCGATGCAGGCGACCTGTCCCCAGTTCTCGATATGGGTCGGCTGCCCCAGCGGTCCGGCCACGTCCCGGATGAAGCCCCCCGCCGGTATGGCGACGATTCTGCAGGTTGAGGCGCCGATGGCCTGGATGAAGAGCGTGATGGTACCGGCGGCCGGGTCGGCATCGCCGATGGTCAGGGGAATCCGCTCTTCGCCTTTGTCGGCACGTACGATGACAAACTGCCCGGCCTTGCGCGCCAGGGCCACCCGCGGCGCCCGAACCACCATTTTGTGGAGGTTCGGCGCCAGAATCTCGTTACTGATCACTTCGAACATGTCTGAACCCGCCTTTATGTTTGCTGTCTGATCGAAACGGCCGAAGCGACTGGGCTTCAATAGCAGCTGCCGTACGGCGTCCGATTGTTCACTTTACTACATCATCGTGCTTACCGGAAGTATTTAGGCGGCTGAAGCCGTCTGATTGAAAATCACTTCGGACTTGAACAGCTGGAAGGCTGCGCGCATCAGCTCGGAAGCGCCCTTGTTGGTAGCCCGCATCATCTCCTGGATTCGCAGCATTTCGTCGTCGGAAATACGCATGGAAACCACGTAGGGTTTTTGCGGATCACTGTATTTGCCCCTGGGCCGGCCCACTTTTCCCCGGACCACCGGGATTTCAACTTCCGGCAGGCTGACCTGTAGTTTGTGCTCTGCCTTGGCCTCAGCGATACGGACGCCAATAACTTTCTCTCCCATTTTGCTCTCCTCTCCGGTCGTTTCCATTGTCCACCCATTCAACCGCGAATGAACATTCTGGAACTACTGCAAGGCAATTTCGATACCACTTTTCCTCATTTGTTTATGGAGCAGATGTCCGCGTACACGTCAGGCCGCCCTGGAGCAGTGATTACGGGGAAATGAGATGCCATTTGAGGCCGGCCGCAGGCTTGACGCCAATTCCGAAAACAGCGCCGGAGCACTGTTCACAAACGTAACGCCTGTTACGTATCGATACGATTGCACTGTTCTACACTGGAACAGTGCCTGTGAAGCGCCTGACACACATGCAAGCACGCCAGCGGATAACATACTGAATACACAAGACAAAGCACTGGGTGGCTTTTCCGGACACCTCGCATGAAACAGTTGGTACAGGGTTTGCGATGACCTGAAAAAACGTTCTACGAAACCGTATGCACACAACCGGTTCATGTCGGTTACGAAAACAGGGGAAGAACACCCAATCACACCAAGAGGAGGAAGTACACATGGCTTTAGCAGATCAGACATTCGGTTTTTACATCCCCACCGTTTCATTGATGGGCGTAGGTTGTTCGAAGGAAGCTGGAGAGCAGGCCAAGGCGCTGGGCGCCACCAACCTGCTGATCGTTACCGATGCCGGGCTGGCCAGGATGGGCGTGGCCGACACGATCAAGGGCTACATCGAGGCAGCCGGCCTCAAGGCTGTCATCTTTGACGGCGCCGAACCCAACCCGACCGACAAGAACGTGCATGACGGCGTCAAGGTCTATCGGGACAACCACTGCGACGGCATCGTTTCCCTGGGCGGCGGCAGCTCCCACGACTGCGGCAAGGGTGTCGGCATGGTTATCGGCAACGGCGGCAACATCCGCGATTTCGAAGGGGTCAACAAATCCACCAAACCGATGCCCCCCTTCCTGGCCATCAACACCACCGCCGGCACAGCTTCCGAGATGACCCGTTTCTGTATCATCACCAACACCGATACCCACGTCAAGATGGCCATCGTCGATTGGCGCTGCACACCCAACATCGCCGTCAACGACCCGGTCCTGATGGTCGGCAAGCCGCCGGCGCTGACCGCGGCTACCGGCATGGACGCCCTGACCCACGCGGTCGAGGCCTATGTCTCCACCATCGCCACCCCGATCACCGATGCCTGCGCCATCAAGGCCATCGAGCTGGTTGCCCAATACCTGAGCCCGGCCGTGGCCAACGGCGAGAACCTGGAAGCCCGTGACAAGATGGCCTATGCCGAGTACCTGGCCGGCATGGCCTTCAACAACGCCAGCCTCGGTTATGTCCACTCCATGGCCCATCAGCTGGGCGGTTTCTATAACCTGCCCCACGGTGTCTGCAACGCGATCCTGCTGCCGGCCGTCAGCCAGTACAACCTGATCGCCTGTCCGCAGCGTTTCGCCGACATCGCGGTGGCCATGGGCGAGAACATCAGTGGTCTGTCGGTGATGGAAGCGGCCGAGAAGGCCATCGGCGCCATCCGCAGGCTCTCGGCCTCGATCGGTATCCCCACCGGGCTCAAGGCTCTGAACGTCAAGGAAGAGGATCTGAAGGTGATGGCCGAAAACGCCAAGAAGGACGCCTGCCAGTTCACCAACCCGCGCAAGGCAACGCTGGAGCAGGTAGTGGAGATCTTCAAGGCAGCCATGTAAAACCCATAACTCCCCCTGCCCCCTCTTACCTTAAGAGGGGGTTCAAGCCCTTCCCCTTAGTTTAAGGGGAGGTTGGGAGGGGTTACAATGTCAACAATTCTCAACGCCCTGCTTGCCGCGCCCTTGCATCAATCGACCAACAAGGGCGCGGCAACCGGCGCCCCTACGGATTCAGATACAAGATCGGGAGAAGAACAGAATGGATAAAATAATCCGCATCAACATGAACGACCTGAGCACCAGCACCGAAACAGTTCCCGCAGCCTGGGCAGGCCTGGGCGGGCGCGGCCTGACCTCGACCATCGTCGCCGCCGAAGTGCCGCCCACCTGTCATGCACTGGGCCCCAACAACAAGCTGGTCTTTGCCCCGGGTCTGCTGACCGGCACCCCGGCCGCCAACTCGGGCCGGCTCTCGGCCGGCGCCAAGAGCCCCTTGACCGGCACCATCAAGGAGAGTAACGCCGGCGGCACCGCCGCCCAGATGCTGGCAAGGCTTGACATAAAGGCGCTGATCATCGAAGGCATCCCCAAGGAAGACAAGTGGTACAGCCTGCACGTTTCGATGGAGGGTGTCGCGATCCGGGAAGAAACCGAGCTGGTCGGCAAATGGAATTTCGCCGTGATTGAAGCCATCGAAGCGCGGCTCGGCAAGAAAACCGGCATCCTGACCATCGGACCGGCCGGCGAAATGAAGATGACCGCCGCCAACATCTCGGTCAAGGACCCGGACAGCAAGATCCGCAGCCATGGCCGGGGCGGCCTCGGCGCCGTGATGGGCTCCAAGAAGATCAAGTTCATCTCCATCGACGACCAGGGCGCACCCAAGGTGCCGATCGCCGATCCGGAAAAATTCAAGACGGCCGCCCGCGTCTTTGCCAAGGCCCTGATGGACCACCCGGTCAGCGGCGAAGGCCTGCCGACCTACGGCACCAACGTGTTGGTCAACATCCTCAACGAGGCTGGCGGCCTGCCGACCCGCAACTTCACGGTTGGCAACTTCGACGGGGCCGACAAGATCTCCGGCGAGACCATGCATGACACCATCGTCGCCCGCGGCGGCAAACCGAAGCACGGCTGCCATGCCGGCTGCATCATCCAGTGTTCGCAGGTCTATCACGACCAGCAGGGCAAGTACGTAACATCCGGCTTTGAATACGAGACTATCTGGGGGCTGGGTGCGGACTGCTGCATCGACAACCTGGACGACATCGCCCGCGCCGACAACCTGATGGACGACATCGGCATCGATTCGATCGAAACCGCGGTCATGTTCGGGGTAGCCATGGAAGCCGGAATCCTGCCGTGGGGAGACAGCAAGGAGATGCTGCGCATTCTGACCGAGGAAATCGGCCGGGGCACACCGCTCGGGCGCATCCTGGGTGGCGGCGCCGGCTCGGTCGGCAAGACCTATGGCGTCACCCGCGTGCCGGTCGTAAAAAACCAGGGCATACCGGCCTATGACCCCCGTTCGGTCAAAGGCATCGGCATCACCTACGCCACCAGCACCATGGGCGCCGACCACACCGCCGGTTACACCATCGCCACCAACATCCTCAACGTCGGCGGCTATGTGGATCCGCTCAAGAAAGACGGCCAGGTCGAGCTTTCCCGCAACCTGCAGATCGCAACCGCTGCGGTGGACTCCACCGGCATGTGCATCTTCATCGCCTTCCCGGCCCTGGATATCCCAGAATGCCTGCCGGCACTGATCGACATGATCAATGCCCGTTTCGGCATCAACCTGACCGGCGACGACGTCACCAACCTGGGCAAGCATATCCTGAAAGTCGAGCACCAGTTCAACATCGAGGCCGGCTTCAGTAACATCCACGACCGCCTGCCGGAGTTTTTCGCGACCGAAACGGTGGCGCCGCACAACGCCATCTGGGATTTCAGCGCCGCGGAAATCGACGAATTCTGGAATTTCTAGTAAACTGAGACCTTACCACCCCTAACCCCTCCTAAATCAGGAGGGGGACTAAGCCCCCCATCTTTGGGACTTTAAGCCCCCTCCTTGATAAGGAGGGGTTTGGGGGTGGTTGATTTGGAAACCCATGAATATCACCGTCAAACTCTTCGCCACCTTCAGGAACGGAAGGTTCAAGGTTGCCCGGCAGGAGCACCCGCAAGGGACATCTTGCCGCACGATCATGCTCGGCCTGGGCCTGAGCGAGGATGAAATCGGGGTTGTGCTGGTCAATGGCCGGCATGTTCCCCTCGATCAGGTATTGCATGACGGGGACACCCTGGCGCTGTTTCCCCTGGTTGGTGGAGGTTGATATGTTGAACGTGCTTGAATATCTCCAAAAGTGTTCTGCCGGTGGGCTGCTGCCCTGGGCCGCTCAGCTGGAGGCGGTCGAACGCCTGGGCCTGAGCCATGCGGCCGTGGAAGAGTTCGCTCTGGCAAACGGCCTGCTGCCGGCCCGCTATCAGCGCAACCGCAACATGATCTCTGTGGCCGAGCAATTGCAGCTCTTCCGGAGCAGGATCGCCGTGATCGGCTGCGGCGGGTTGGGCGGGTACATCATCGAGGAATTGGCCCGGTTGGGGGTGGGCCAGATTGTCGCGGTTGATCCGGACAAATTTGAAGAGCACAACCTCAACCGGCAGCTGTTGTCCACCCCTGCCAACCTGGGCAGAGCCAAGGTTGCGGCGGCGCTGGACCGGGTCAACGAGGTCAACCCGGCCGTGAAGCTGATCCCGGTCCGGACCTTCTTCCGCGCCGCAAACGGCCGGGAACTGCTGCAAGGGGTGACGGTGGCGGTGGATGCGCTGGACAGCATCGCCTGCAGACTGGAACTGGCGGAAACCTGCGCCGGCATGGATATTCCGATGGTGCATGGCGCGATCGGCGGCTGGTACGGGCATGTGGCCACCCAGCTGCCCGGTGACACCACCGTGCAGAGCATCTATCGCAATTGGGTGCAAGGAGAAGGTATCGAAAAGGATCTGGGCAACCCGGCCTTTACCCCGGCGGTGGTGGCAAGCCTGCAGGTGGCGGAAGTCTGCAAAATCGTTCTGGGCAGGGGGGAATTGCTACGGCGGCGCAAGCTGAGTATCGATCTGCTGGATATGGAAATGCATGAGATTTCCTACCATGCGCCGGCCGAGGTCATCCACTTTCCCACCCGTGAAATCGAGCATGAAAGGGCCGCCGGATAAGCACCCGACTCCCGTTCCGCTGCTTCAAACCAGAAGGTGGCCGAAAGCGGCGAATATACCGATCATCACGCCGGAAAACAGCTGGGCATGCACCATGTAGCCGTAACGTTTCAGGGATGACGGCGGAAAGCGGATCACCAGGAAGAGGCCGAAAAGGCCCTGCCAAACCAGCAGGACCAGCAACATCACCAAGAAGGGATTCCACCTGGCCGTGCCCATCAGCATTGCATGTCCGAGCAGCAACCCGACGGCGGCGGCCCCGACCAATTTGTGGGTGCGGTTGAGGAAGTTGAGGGCCCGCCTGGATGCGGACACGGAAATATCCTGGTAATAATCGGGAATAAACCGTTGCAGAAGGGTGCCTTGATTGAGAATCATCTTCAGCACGCTGCGTCCGTATATCAATGCCAGCGCATAAATCCCCACCCCTCCCAGCCCCTCTCCCAGTTCCGCGAGAAAACCCTCCTCTTCCTCGGGAACCGGCGCGCGTCCCAAGTACAGGTAGACAAAAAGCAGCAGCGACAGGATGGTAACAACTATCGCAAAGGGAACCAGTCCCCGCTTCGGGTCGGACTTCTCGGACATCTTTACACCTCGCTCATGCGTTCATCTTTTGCAGTACAATCATCCTATAAACGACAGTTAACCGCCGAGAAAAACGGATGCACGCCGATAAAACCTGGACTTAAATCAAAAAAGTTAATCACCATATGGGTTAAACCAGCATTTTGTTCAAGCTTTTGATTTCTCGGCGTGTATCGGCGTTCATCGGCGGTTAACTGCATTATTTAGGATCATAGACCTATTGCGACATATCATGTTGTGCAACTTTGTCGCATGGCCACTGACAGCCTGTAACCGGGCTGGTCAAAACCTGCATCTCTTTTTTATCCGGGCATCAATCACAGC
>MGZK01000082.1 GCA_001802125.1 Geobacteraceae bacterium GWC2_55_20 | reverse complement strand
GGGCAGGGTGGGGGGGAAGTAGCTATGGAATGCCCAAAGTTGCTGCTTCACCCACCCCCTGGCCCCCTCCCGTCACCAAAAGTAGGTGCCTCTAGGCAAGGGAGGGGGGACTTGCTACGGGATTTCCGGTTCAGTTTCGTCAGTGCCATCCGTCGGTTCATCAACGCCGGGTTTGTGGCAATATTCAACCGGTTCGGTGCCGGCGATATAGAATTCTTCCCGGCTGTCGGGGCAGTCCGGGCTGGCCAGCTTGCCGCTGACAGGGTCGATGGAAACAGATACCACCGTATCCGGCCTCTGGAAATCCACCGCCGGTTTCGACGCCAGCGCCTTGCGCATGAACCGCTCCCAAATCGGTGCGGCAGCAGCACCGCCGGTGAAGCCTTTTCCTCCCGGCCGGGGTTTGTCATATCCGACCCAGACGCCGGTGATCAGCTGCGGCGTATAACCGACAAACCAGGCGTCGCGGTAGTTATCGGTGGTGCCGGTCTTGCCGGCCGAGGGGCGTGAGCGGCTGAATTTTTTCAGATTTTTGGCGGTCCCATAGCTCATCACGTCCTTCAGCATCTGGGTGGTGACAAAAGCCGCGGCAGGTGAAATGGCCGGATGGACCACTGGAGGATTCTCGACCCAGCTGTGGCGTTTACTGTCATATATGCGGATAATTGTCCTTGCTTCGGGCCGCTGTCCTCCTCCGGCCAGCGGCGCGTAAGCCAGCACCAGATCATTCAACGTGACTTCGTTCGTTCCCAGCGCCAGCGAGAGTCCGTTCTCGGCCCGTAACGGCAGCCCCATCCTGGCTGTAAAATCCACGAAATACGGAACTCCGATCTCGTCCAGCAGCTTTACCGCTATGACATTGTTGGAATATGCCAGTGCCTGGCGCAGGGATAGCTCTCCGTACTGTTCCCGGCCATAGTTGAGCGGTTTCCAGGTCTCGTTGTTGCCGCGATCGTAGGACACCGGCTCATCATCTCGGACGCTTGCGGCGGTAAGGCCCTTTTCCAGCGCGGCGGCATAGATCAGCGGCTTGATCGCCGAGCCGGGCTGCCGCCTGGCAGCAAAGGCGCGGTTATAGTCGCTCTGTGTGGCATCGACTCCTCCCACGGCGGCCAGCACGTCGCCGGTGGCGGGATCCAGGCAGATCAACGCTCCCTGCAGCTTGGGTGAAATCCGTCTGGCCCCTTCACGCAGGGCCTGCTCGGCCTGTTTCTGCAGGTTCAGGTCCAGCGCCGCCGTTACTTCCAGCCCTCCCTGTTCGACAATATCCGCTCCGTAACGCTCGATCAGCTTGCCGCGAATATGGGCCAGGTACTGGGGCGCCTGCCCCGGTTTGGTGACCGCCGGCGGATGGGCCCGCAACGCCTGGCGCTGCCGGGAAGTGATCATGTTCAGCTCCAGCATCCGCTTGAGGACCACGTCCCGCCGTCCCGTGATGTTGGCGGATTTTCCCAACGGGTTGTAGCGCGCCGGGTTCTTCTGCACGCCGGCTAACAGCGCGCATTCGGCGTCGCTCAACTCCTCCGGGTTCTTGTCGAAATAGAGCCGGGCCGCCTGGGCAATGCCCCAGGCGCCGTTGCCATAGTAGATCTCGTTGAAATACATCTCCAGGATCTGCTTCTTGCTGTATTTCTGTTCAAATTCCATTGCCAGGCGGGCTTCCTCGAACTTTCGTTCAAAGGTTTTCTCGCCGGACAGGTACCTGTTTTTGATCAGCTGCTGGGTAATGGTCGAACCACCCTCAGCCAGTCTCCCCTTGACCACATCCTTTACCAGCGCCCGGGCGATGCCGCGCATGTCGATCCCGCCATGTTCATAGAAACGGGTGTCTTCCACCGCCACCACCGCTTTCTGCAGGAAGGCCGGGATGCGTTCGATCGGAACCCAATATCTCTTTTCCGGCAGGATCCGGCCGACAAAGCGCTTGTGGTTGTCAAAAACCTTGATGGAAGCATATCCTGCAGGCAGGAGGGGAAATGTGGCAAAGTTTTCCTGGGCGGGTGTTGCCGAGGCCATGGTCACGACCAGCAAAAGTGCCAGCAGGATTGAACTGGGTATTGATTTATGATTGGAGCAAATCAGAAAACGCACGGTATTTCTTTCCGTTCCCGTTACAGAAACTCTTCGAAGTAATCCAGATCCTTGTGAAAGGTCTCTTCCAGCCGCCAGAGCGAATAGACGGCGATGGCCAGACAGAGCGAGCCGACCATGATCGCTCCGGTTTCCAGCCCGTATCCCTTGCGGAAAAACTGGAACAGCATGGTGATGGGGACCACCATGCCCCGGACGAAATTGGGCACGGTGGTTGCCACGGTGGCGCGCAGGTTGGTCCCGAACTGTTCGGCGGCAATCGTAACGAAGATGGCCCAGTATCCGCTGCCGAATCCGAGAAAAGCGCAGATCGCGTAAAAATGCGCCGGAGTGACTCCGGAAGCAAGGAAATACCAGCAGATACCGGTTATTGTGATCAACAGGAAGATGCCGACCACTTTCCGCCTGCTGCGCAGGAACTGGCTGAGCAGGCCGCTGGCCAGATCGCCGAACACCAGCCCCAGGTAACAGAACATGACCGCGTTGCCCGCGGCAACCGTGCCGGTGACGCCCAGCGATTTGGCGAATTCCGGCGAAAAGGTGATCAGCACCCCCACCACGAACCAGGTTGGTATCCCGATCAGAATCGAATTGAGATAACGGCCGAACCGTTTTCGGTCGGTGAACAGGGATATGAAATTGCCCTTGCTGACTGTGGCGTTTGCCATTTGCCGGAACATGCCGGATTCGGCCACCTTGAGCCGGGTGATCAACAGCAGCAGTCCCAGGACTCCCCCGATATAGAACGCATTGCGCCAGTCGAAGGTTTTGGCCACAAAGTTGGCCAGTATGGCGCCGGATACCCCCACCGAGGCGACGATCATGGTGCCGTAGCCACGCACGCTCTGGTGCAACATCTCGGCCACCAGCGTGATTCCCGCGCCCAGTTCCCCCGCCAGTCCGACCCCGGCGACAAAGCGGAGCAGGGCGTAGGCCGGCAAAGAAGTCGCCATGCCGTTCAACAGGTTGGCGATGGAGTAGATGAAGATCGAGGCGAACATGATCTTGAGCCGCCCCTTGCGATCCCCCAGTATGCCCCAGAGCACGCCTCCCACCAGCATGCCGGCCATCTGCATGTTGAGCAGGAACACACCCTGGTCGATCAGCTCTTGCCCCTGCAGACCCAGGGCCTTGAGGCTCGGCACCCGAACGATGCTGAACAGCACCAGGTCGTAGATATCCACAAAGTATCCGAGAGCGGCGACGATCACCGGCAGGGAAATAATCGAATAGCTGGAAATTGTCTGCTTCTGTTGCATGAATGACCTCGTATGCCGGAGGAATCAACGTGTCTCAACCATGTCAGGGTGCAGGATAGGCAAAGAATGGCGGAAAGTCAAACCGGACGGCATGTGTCTGCAGCGTTTCATCGCTGAAAACTGGCCGCCCGCCAGCAGCTGTTATGGCCCCTGATGAGGATAATTGTATACATTTCCGGGTTTTTTACCGTAAAAACTTTACACATGAGTAATGATGGTATAATCGTATAAATACTTGTTAATTTGATGCATTGTCATGAAAGAGGGACAAACCATGAACAAGATAGCATTGATTGCATGCCTGCCTTTGATTGCCGGCCTGAATATGAACGGCAATGTGTCGGCGGCGGATCTGCCGCTTGCCCCATCTGATCCGGTTATGGCACAGAACAGTCTTTCCGACAAAAAAGAGTTGTTGATGTTCTTCGAGGAGCAGGACCTGGTTACAGCCACCAAGCGCCACACCACGCTGCGTAAGGCTCCTGCCATAGCCACGATCATTACCGCCGACGAGATCAGGAACATGGGGGCGCGTAACCTGCTGGACGTCTTGAAGATGGTGCCGGGTCTGGGGGTTTCGATTAACGAATACGGCACCATGATGATAGAGGTTCGCGGCATCAGAACCTCGCTCAGCGAAAAGATCCTGGTCATGATCGACGGTCATTCGCTGAACAGAAACATGAACGGCAGCTCCATCATCTACAATATGGCCGGCTCGCTGCCGGTGGAAAACATCAGGCAGGTGGAGGTGGTGCGCGGGCCCGGTTCGGCACTCTACGGCAACAGCGCCTTCGTAGCCACAATCAACGTCATCACCCGCAACGCGGAAGAGATCAACGGCCTGGAACTGAAGGCGGGTGGCGGCAGTTTCGAAACCTACAAGTCGAACATGGTCGGGGGGCGGAGCATAGGAGACAAGCTGACGGTCTCGGGCAGCCTGGATTACTATAAATCCAATGGTCCCAAGCTGACCGTGGAAGCCGATACACTGGCCGGAACACCCTTTTCCCGCGCCCCCGGAGCGCCGGACCTGCGCGACCGGAATACCGATGCATTCATCAAGGCCGGTTACGGTGATCTCACTCTCAGGGGCCACTACCTGGCCAGAAAAGTGGGGATGTACATCGGTCTTGCCTCTGCCCTGAACGATAGCTACCGCCCTGATTTCGAAAACTACTGGACCGAGCTGGCCTATGACCTGCGTATTTCGGAAGGGTTCTCCACAAATATTAAACTTCATTACGATTACTGGGAGCAGACCGCGTCGAGCCAGATCTTCCCGAGAGGTTTCCTGGGCAGTTTCCCGGCAGGAATGATCGGAGAGCCGTTGGCAAAAACCAGGTCCATCGGATATGAACAGCAGTTCGATTGGGACCCGTTCGAGGATAACCATCTGATCCTCGGCGCATCGTTTGAGGTGCTGGACCAGTTTGACGTCAAACAATTAACCAATTTCGATCCAAATACCTTCGCCTACACCTATGACCCGGTGCATGAGGTTGCCAACTGGAACAAGAACGTAACCCGCCGGATCTGGGCCACCTACCTGCAAGACGAATGGCAGCTGCTGGAACGGGTGAACCTGACAGCTGGGGTGCGCTACGACAACTACAGTGACTTTGGCAATACCTTCAACCCGCGCGCCGGACTGGTATGGAGCTTCCTGGAGAACGCCGATCTGAAGCTGCTCTACGGTCAGGCCTTCCGGGCTCCCAACTTCGTCGAACTCTACGACGCCAACAATCCGGTCGTTTTGGGCAATGCCGGCCTCAATCCTGAGAAGATCAGGACCTACGAGGCCGGTGTCACCTACCGGCTGAACCGTTACTTCTCCGCTGACCTGAACTACTTCTACAGCACTATCGAAGACCTGATCGCCTGGGATATGTCTGTCAAGCCGGTTCCCCGATTCGCCAATATCGGCAATTCCATCACCCAGGGGGTGGAGCTTGGGGTGAGCGGTTCCTGCGAAGCCGGGCTGAACTGGAAATTTAACTACGCCTGGCAGGATCCGCGGGACGCCGACAGCGGCAAACGGTTGCCGTACGTGCCGTCGCACCGAGTCTCGGGCAGCGTCAACTATGCGGCTAACAGGTATCTGAACCTGCATACCGACGTGCTCTGGACCGGTCCGCGGCCACGTGATAACGGGGACAGCCGTTCGGAGATGCCGGCATATGCCACCGTAGATCTGGCCCTGACATTAAAAAATTTCTACAAAACGTTGGAAATTCAGGCCACTGTACGAAATCTATTCGATGAACGCTACAAGGACCCGGATACTTCCGTGGGAGCGGCAAACCTTACCGGAACAGGGCCGAAGGTTCCCGGAGATTTCCCCCGGGAAGGCATCTCCTGGCTTGTGACCGCTTCATGCAAATTCTGATTAATTTCGGAACAGAGCTTTTCTTTGCGTTCTCTTGTGCTTTGAGGTAGATTTATTTCCCTTTTTTAAGAAAGTCCGGCCGCAAAAATGCCTGTTGCAGCATTTCAACTCATTTTAGGAATCCCGTTGGTGAAAGTATTCTGTTTACATAGATGCTTCCGTTTGCTCTTTGGCCGATATCCGCTTGTAGCTGTGCCACTGTTTATTTTCCTGTTGTTGCTCTCATCTCCGGCCTGGGCCGCAAAAGTTCTGATAGTAGGAGATATTCAATACGCGCTGGTGGCCGATGTGGCCTCTGAAATCCAGTCGGCGGTGCGGTCGCAGGTCAGGGAATACGCGACTGCAGAGGTCAGGGGGCGTCTCGGCGCGGTAGTGGAACGTGAGAATGCGCAGGTCGTGGTTGCGCTGGGCATGGACGCGCTGAGCGAAGCGCTGCGTCTGCCCTCGTCAATCTCCGTGGTGTACGGCCTTGTGATAGTACCTCCAAGGAGCGGCAGATCGAATCTTACCGGAGTGTACATGTCTCCGCCGGTCAGCGAATATGTCTCGACTATCCGGCGCTACCTGCCCGGGATAACCAGGCTTACGGTGTTGGGGAGCCAGGACATGATCAGGAGCCTGTATGCCGGCGACTCTGCCCTGGTTGCCACTTATCACGTCAGCAATTCATCCGAACTGGTCAATGCCGTCAGCCGGATTACCGATTCCAGGGCGTTGTTGCTGCTGCCGGATGCCAACCTGCTGACCGCTCGGGTCATGTCCAGTGTCTATCTGCACTCCTTCAGGGAAAATATCCCGGTGCTCGGAATTTCGGAAACGAATGTCAAGCAGGGGTCGCTGTTTGCATTGGTGTTTGAACCCAAAACGGTCAGCCGCCAGATCGGTGAGAAGGTGCAGACTATTCTGAATGGAATGGAAGCCGGAGAAATTCCCGCTTCTCCTCCCGGGAGATACAACCTGTTTATCAACGTCAACACAGCCAGGAAGATGGGGATCAATATTCCTGGTGAGATGTTGAGAAAAGCAAAGAAGGTCTATTGATGAAACCGGTGTTGCCCATTAGCGACATAAATACGAATAACGCGGATCCAGCCGCCTCCGAACCGTCGCGGAACGGATTGTCAGGCCGCCTGAAGGCGCTGATGCCGCTGACTTTCAGGGGGCAGGCGCTGCTGTTACTTTTTCCGTTGATAGTTATTATTTCGGCTGTGTACACGATCGAATCGGTCCATACCGAAAGACAGATCCTGAGAAAAGAGATCCTGAAAAAAGGGGAGACCATCGCCACCATCGCCGCCCGGAATTCGGAGCTGCCGTTACTTTCCGAGAATTTTGAACAGTTGAGGGGAGCGGCCCTTTCGGTGATGGCAATTACGGATGTAGCTTTCGTGGAGTTTCTTGACAAGCATTCCAAGGTGTTGTTGCACGAAGGCATAAAACACGAACGGAAAGCTTCTACATCGATTGATTCCGGCAGGATGACCGGGTTTTATGAACATGGTGATGTTTTCGAGTTCATTGTCCCGGTCATCAGCGTCAAGGCTGCCGAGGAGCTTTTCCTGCTGGAGGGTATCGGATCCGCTCCGACTGTCAGGGAACAGGTCGGATGGGTGCGTATCGGCTTGTCCAAGGAGGTGATGAGCAGGTCCGAACATGAAATCGTGGCGCGAGGCGCTATCCTGGCTGTGCTGTTTTCAGCGGCCGGAACTCTGCTGTTATACCTGTTCATTACCGTTTTTACCCGCCCTCTGTACATCTTGATCAACGCGGTCAATGAGGTGCGGGAAGGGGAGCATCCCGAAGTCGAGGTCATTTCCCCCAGAAGTGAAATCGGACGACTCTCCACGGAATTCAACAGAATGAGTCGTGCAATCAGGAAACGTGAGGAAGAGCTTCAGGAAAATGTGCTGGAGCTTGAAATGACCCAGAACGAACTTCAGGAAAACGTGCTGGAACTCGAGGTGACCCAGAATGAACTTCAGGAGAATGTTCAGGAACTGGAAATGCAGATTGAGGCTCGCGAGGTAGCCGAACGGGAATTGATGAGTTATCGCGATCATCTTGAGGAGCTGGTTGCGGTGCGGACATCAGAGCTGACTGTTGCCAAGGAACAGGCCGAGTCGGCCAGTCGCGCCAAGAGCGACTTCCTCGCCAGTATGAGTCATGAACTGCGCACACCGCTGAATGCGATCCTCGGCTATGCCCAGATTCTGATACATGACGGGAATCTTTCCGATATCCAGCGTCAGCAGTTGGGAATCATGCGCGGCAGTGGCGAACATCTGCTGACATTGATCAACGACATTCTGGAGGTTGGCAAGATCGAGGCGTCCAGGATGGAAGTCGAGAGCCTGGTCTTCGATCTGCCCGCTCTTCTGCGGCAGGTATTCAACCTGACCAAGTTGCATGCCGAAGAAAAGGAACTGCAATTTGAATATGAAGTCGACAGCCCGTTACCGACTTACGTGCGGGGTGATGAACGCAAGCTGCGTCAGATACTGCTGAACCTGCTCAGTAACGCGGTCAAATACACCCGCAGGGGCGGGGTTACGCTGCGGGTGAACTATGATCCGACGGGTGCCGGGCTGTTCCGTTGCGAGGTAGTGGACAGCGGGATCGGGATTCCCTCCGACAAACTGGAGGCGATCTTCGAGCCGTTCACGCAACTGGTGCATGATCGGCAGGTCAGGGAAGGAACCGGCCTGGGACTGAACATCACCAAGCGCCTGCTGGAGTTGATGCATGGCAGGATCGGGGTTGAAAGCATCCCTGGCAAGGGGAGTACCTTCCGGATAGAGGTGGAGTTACCGGCACTGGTGGATGATGAGGTTGCGCTGGAGAAAACCGATTGCCATGTTACCGGCTATTCCGGCCAACGAAAAAGAATTCTGGTGGTTGACGACAATGTCAGCAATACCTCGATGCTGATTTCACTGTTGGAACCTTTGGGCTTTGATCTGAATACCGCCCAGAACGGCCGGGAGGCGCTGCAGCGTGCGGAACAACAACATCCCGACCTGGTGCTGCTGGATCTGGTGATGCCGGAAATGAACGGTCTCGAAGCGGCAAGGTTGATCAGGGAAAACCGTGAATTGGCCGGTATCAGGATCATCGGCGCCTCGGCTACCGTCACCGATGTTGCCTACAAAGAGTCTTTCGTGGCCATATGTGACGATTTTGTGACCAAGCCGATTCGTGTGGATCTGCTGTTGGAAAAGATCGGCAGTCTGCTCGGGATAGAGTGGGATAGCTCTTTGCCGGAAGATGTCGGTGTTCAGTGCGTCCGGACCGTTACGAATCGTGAAGAGGTTATGGTGGCCCCGCCCACGGCAGAAATCGAAGAGCTGCATGAACTGGCCTTGATGGGCGACATGCAGAAAATCGAGAAATGGGCCGCCGAGCTGGAAGCCAGGGATCATGCATACGGCTGTTTCACCGGAAAACTGCTTGAACTGTCGGCGGGATTCAAGACCAAGGCCATTCTGGCGCTGGTGGAACAGTACAGAGGAGACAGGAAATGATTGCTGAAGTGATTCCGGTTAAATCAAATGGGCACAAACCCGTTATCCTGACTGTCGATGACGATCCCAACAATCTGTCGGTCGTGCGCGATTGTCTTGTCGGATGCAACTATACCATCCTGGTGGCGGAGGATGGTGAAAGCGCTGTCCAAAGAGCCGACTATGCCAGACCCGACCTGATCCTGCTCGACATAATGATGCCGGGGATCGATGGCTATGAGACCTGCCGCAGATTGAAAACACTGGAAAGCACCAGGGAAATCCCGGTGATATTCATGACCGCGCTGGCCGAAACCGGACACAAGGTGAAGGGTCTTGAGGTGGGGGGAGTGGACTATATTACCAAGCCGTTTCAGCGGGAGGAACTGCTGGCCCGCATTTCCGTGCATCTGCATACCCGTGACTTGACCAGAAGACTTCGAGAGGCGAATGAACTGCTGGAAACCAGGGTCGAGGAACGGACTGCTGAACTGGCGCAGACTATTGACGCATTGCATGATGAAATAATGGAACGCAAGCGGGCCGAGGAAGAACGGGTGCGCCTGGCACGGGCCATCGAGCAGGCGGCCGAGGCGATTTTCATGTCCGACGCCCAGTGGCTCATCACCTATGTGAATCCCGCCTTCGAGCGAATGACAGGTTATTGCAGGGATGAGATCATCGGAAAGCACACCAGGATTCTCAAGAGCCATGCCCATGAAACAGGGTATTACCATCAGATTCGCGAAACCCTGGGCAGCGACAATGTCTGGTCGGGGCGTCTTACCACAAGGAAGAAAGACAGCTCGTTTTTCGAGGCCGACACCACCGTTTCTGCCGTTAAGGATTCAAAAGGCGCCATTATCAACTATGTCAGCATACTGCGGGATATCACTCACGAACTGAAACTGGAACGAGAGCTGCGCCAGTCGCAGAAGATGGAGGCGATCGGCACGCTGGCCGGTGGAATCGCCCATGACTTCAATAATATTCTGACAGCGGTGATCGGTTATACCGAACTGGCCCAGCATAAGCTGTCAAAGGACGATGCCGCGGCGCGCGACCTGGAGCGGGTCCAGGAGGCCAGCTCACGCGCCAAGGATCTTGTCAGCAGGATTCTTACCTTCAGCCGCCAGAGCGATTATGAGCGAAAACCGGTTCATGTGATGGCCGTGATCGACGAGGTCTTGAGCCTTCTACGTTCCACCATTCCAAGCACTATCGAGATTCACCGGCACATTAACACGGCTTCGAATGGGGATACTGTTCTGGCAGATCCGACCCAACTCCATCAGGTGTTGATGAACCTGGGCACCAACGCGGCTCATGCCATGCGTGCCCATGGCGGTATTTTGAGTGTGTCCCTGTCGGATTACGATGCTGACGCTGCGTTTTTGTCGCTTTACCCCGATCTGGCGCCGGGACCGTTTGTGCGGCTTACGGTAAATGACACCGGACATGGTATGGAAGCCGCTGTAAGGGAACGGATTTTTGATCCTTATTTCACGACCAAGAAGGTGGGTGAAGGCACCGGGATGGGGCTGTCGGTGGTGCAGGGAATAATCAAGAACCATGGCGGCGCCATCAGTGTATTCAGCGAGCCGGGACAGGGAACCACCTTTCATGTTTTTCTGCCGAAGATCGTCGATGAGATAACGCGTGATGTTAATTCGAAAGAAGCATCGTTCCGTGGAACGGAGCGGATCCTGTTTGTGGATGATGAAAAGGTGCTGGTGGACTTGGGACAATACCTGCTCCAGGAGCTGGGATATCGGGTTACCACGGAAACGAGCAGCCTGGATGCTCTGAAATGTTTCCACGCCAATCCGGATGCGTTTGACCTGGTGATTACCGACATGACCATGCCCGGATTGACCGGCAGGGAACTGGCCCGGCAGTTGTTGGCGATCCGTCCGGATATTCCGATCATCATGTGTTCCGGATTCACCGAGTTCATTAATTCTAATGAGGCCAGGGAGGCCGGTATCCGGGACTTTTTCATGAAACCTTATGTGGCCAGCACTATGGCCAAAACCATTCGCAAGGTGCTTTAGCAGGACAGTGGCTGGAATTTCATTTCAATACCGCTTCAGATTTTCACTGCGGAACCGCGACATGCCCCTTATTCCTCCTCGCCGGAACAGTTGCCGGCCCCCGTCATTTTGTCATACCACCCCCAGGGGTTTTTGCGTTTGATCCAGACCGGTATCACGAACAGCAGAACCACCAGCGCAAGTCCCAGTGAAATCTGCAGCAGGATGCCGCCGGTGAAAAAACTCTTGCCGTAGTAGTTGAGGATGATGGTGCCGGGCGTCATTCCTGCCAGCGTGCTCAGGGCGAAGGAGCGCAGCGTCATCCGGGTCAGTCCGGCTCCGTAGCTGACCAGGGCGAACGAAAATACCGGCTCCAGGCGGGCAACGAGGACGATGCATGCCAGCTGGCGGCGGGCGATGCGGTTACTGAAGGTGATGTCGCGCCGCAGGAGCCTGGTGATCGCCTCGCGTCCCAGGCTGCGGGCCAGGAGAAAACAGGCGATGGCGCCCGCCTCGGACCCCAGCAGCGCATAGACAGTGCCCCAGAAGGGACCGAACAGCATGCCGCCGGCGATATCCAGCGGCGCGTTGGGAACCACTGTCACCACGATGGCGATCACACGCAGAAGCATGTACACGAGCGGCGCCAGCCAGCCGGCCTGCTCCAGGAAGCCTTCGATCCAGGCCGGATCGAACAGCTCCTGCGGTGTCTTGCGCCAGACGATTACAGCCAGCGCCACCAGCAGCACCACCAGGAGTGCCGCCTTGCAGGTCTCCAGAATTTTGTTCTTGTCCTTCGGACTCATTTTCCACCCGGATGCGGGGACGTTCCCGGCTGTGCTTGGTAAAGTGACGCCTGCTACTATACCACTTGAGAAACAGTATGGCATAAGTTTAATCAGGCAGCAGCATCTGCTTGCGTATCTATCCCTTGACCGGAATACAAGCCGGACTTATATTTTCATCGTTGCATATCAATCTTGAGAGGTGAACTGACATGGCTATGGACGTGGTCGATTATGAAATCTTCGGTTCAGAGATGCAGTATGTGGAGGTGGAACTGGATCCGGGCGAGGCCGCCGTGGGCGAGGCGGGCGTGATGATGTACATGCAGGCCGGCATCCAGATGGACACGGTTTTCGGCGATGGTTCCCAGCAGCAGGGCGGTTTCATGGGCAAACTGATGGGAGCTGGCAAGCGGCTGCTGACGGGAGAGAGCCTGTTTACCACCGTATTCCATAACGAGGGCAGCGGCAAACGGCGGGTTGCCTTTGCGGCCCCCTATCCGGGGAAGATAATCCCGGTCCATCTGTCCGATATCGGCGGAACTCTGATCTGCCAGAAGGACTCCTTCCTCTGTGCCGCCAAGGGGGTGTCGCTGGGAATTGCTTTCCAGAAAAAACTGGGGGTGGGGCTGTTCGGTGGTGAGGGGTTCATCATGCAGAAGTTGGAAGGTGACGGCCTGGCCTTCGTTCATGCCGGAGGCACCCTGAAGGAGCTGGTGCTGGCTCCAGGAGAATCGCTACGGGTTGACACCGGCTGCGTAGTAGCCTTTCAACCTTCGGTTGATTTCGATATCCAGTTCGTCGGCAAGATCAAGTCGGCCATCTTCGGTGGCGAGGGGCTCTTCTTCGCCACCCTGACCGGTCCCGGCAAAGTCTGGCTGCAGTCCCTGCCGTTGTCGCGCCTGGCCAATCGCATCATCCTGTCGGCCCCTGCCGCCGGCGGGCGTTCCACTGGCCAGGGTTCACTGCTCGGAGCCGGCGTGCTGGGTGGACTGTTGGGCGGCGATGACTGAGCAAACGTTTGAGGGACGGCTCTTTGGTCCGGGGTTGCCCGGAACCGGAGCCGAGGCAGTGGGGAGTTGGAACGGGCAGGGGTGCTTGCGCGTATCCGTGGAAGGAACGCCGCGCACCGAATTGCTGGCCGAAAACCCGGCCATTGCCGCGGCCGGCTTCAACGCCGCCTCGCTGCGGATTACCTGGGAGGACGATGGCGGCGCTTATGCCTTTGTGATCGAGAAGGACGCTGCCCGTGCCACCTGCGGTGTTTCGGCGCCTCCCGGCATCGCCAGCCGCATCTTGTCCGCTTCGGGGTCACGGGAATGCCTGGAGAGGCGTTTCAGGTTCGGCGGAGTGCTACTGGCGCTGTTCCTGGCGCTGCCGCTGATATTGATCGGCGTTTTCCTGTTGAACTCCGACCGTGTCGCCGACTGGGCGGTCAAGCGCATCCCGCACGAGCAGGAGGCCCGGCTGGGCGACCTGGTGCTGGCTCAGACCCGCCTGCAGATGAAGATCCTGGACAGCGGTCCGGCCGTTGACGCGGTCAGCGCCATCGGAAGCAAGCTCACGACCGGATCGCTCCACCGCTACCGCTGGTTCGTTGCCGATCGTCCCGATGTCAATGCCTTTGCCGCTCCCGGCGGAGTTGTGGTCGTCTTCAGCGGCCTGATCCGCTCCGCCGGGTCGGCCGAGGAGCTTGCCGGTGTTCTCGCGCACGAGGTGGCCCATGCCGAACTGCGCCACAGCCTGAGGGGCATGGTCAAGAGCCTCGGCCTGCGCGCACTGGTCTCGCTGCTGACCGGAGATGTTTCCGGCGGCGTCTTTGCCGACGCGGCCACCAGGCTGACCGAACTGCGCTTTTCCCGCGAGGCCGAACGCGAGGCCGATGACGAGGGGCTGCGGCGGCTGGTCAAGGCCCGCATCGACCCGAACGGAATGCTCCGTTTCTACATGAAGCTGGCCAGTGAAGGCCGTCCGTCTCCCCCGCCGCTCCTCTCGACCCATCCTGCAACCGGCGAGCGCCTGGAACGTCTGCGCCGTGAAGTGGCCGGACTCAAACAAAAATGGGTGCCACTTCCAATTGATCTCACTTCGCTGAAATAAAGGCGGACCATGTGGACTCTTTTATGTTTCAGTGACAAAAACCTTTAATTTCTTTCGTAAAAAAGGCCTCCGTTTCCGTAGGCCTTTTCATTTTCAGATGGATTGTTGAAAAACGTTACTTTCCGGACCTTTTTCTCCAGAGAGCGAAACCGCCAAGTCCGGCACCGAGTAGTATCAATGTTGAAGGTTCCGGCACAGGAGAGGGGATAGCGACAATGTAATCCTGATAGCCTAAACCGTAACCTGATGGAACGTTGCCGGGGCTTACGGCGAGTGAGTAACGGCTGAGGTCAAATGAGCCGGTGTTTATACTGGCCAATAATCCATTTACGGTGCTTTCCAAAGCTGGATTGGGATTGTTCCAGGTGAAGTCAGTCCCCATGACTGTTTCCCAGATTGCTACCTGAACGGCGGCTGCGTTTGATGAATTGCTCAGAGAGAACAGGTATGCCGCTTGCGCATACACTGAATTCGGGTCTATGGCTCGGAGGTCATATGCCTCTGGTTCTTTTGGCGCCCATGCAGGATCGACACAGAAGCCGTTGACCACGTCTGCCCCGTTGATTTTGAGCTGATAGTATCCCGCCAGGACATTAAATGTTCCATTGATCTGAGACTTGAAAGTCCCGTTTATGACCACTGAGTTATTAACACCTACTTCGTTTAGAGTAATCGGTATTGCAAAGGCGATTCCGGACATGGTCACTATCGAAACCAGAACAATGACAGACAATAGACGTTTCATAAAAAATCCTCCAATGTGCAAAATTTAGCATTTGCAGGATAAAAGCATGAAGTGTGCCGTAGTAAACATGGCCGGAAATTCTCAAGGTAACTATCTGATAGGATAGGAAATATGATTGGATAAAAGTGTTAGTTCCCGATGGGTTACGGGGTTAATTGAAGTTGTGTAAAGAATGTCGACAGTATTGTTGTCCCCATAAACCCTGTTATGTGGGCGAGGATTCAGCTGCAATTTACTATTCTAATAGAAAGCTTTCTCAAGTTCGAACATCTCCCGGCAGCAGAGCGGGCTGCCGCCGGATATCGCCACTACCACCAGCGCCAGAGCGCCAGGATCAGCACGATCAGGAAGACGTTCACCAGGTTCATGTAGGCCATGAAGAAGAATACCCGCTCGTGGAGCGGCGACGGGCGTTTGACCCCGCTTACCAGATGTCCCACCGCCGGCAGCTTTTCCAGCAGTTCGGCGCCGTGGGGCGCCTGGGACAGCACCTGGCTCAGGTCGCACCCGGCCTGGTGCCTGCCCATGTGATTGCCCTGCTTCCATAAGCGGCTCTGTCCGGCATCGTAGATCGTTCCACGGTAGGCGAACAGGGCCGGTCGCCCCTCTTTGCCGTCGCAAAGGCCCAACTCTTCGATGCTCATCTCCCCGCCGCCGACCGGTTGCGCCTCCCCGCTACTCTTCCTCCGCAGTCGCGGTCCGATCACGGTAACCACGAAGGCGGCCGAGGTGACCATCACCAGGTAAAGTGATATTTTCACCAGCAGCAGGATGCCGAAGCGGGACTGCAACAGCAGTTCGGGGGAGTCGACCCGAAAACGGGTCAGGATGACGCCGGTGATGCCCATTACCACCATGGAGGCGATGCCGACCCGCATTTCTCCGCGTGGCAGCCCGCTGGATGCATAGGCCGGTTTGAGCACCAGATGGACGTAGAGGATGGTGCCGAACCAGAGGAAGGCGGTGATCATGTGCAGGTAGCCGACGGCAAAGCGGAATGCCTTGGCGGTTGCCGACAGGGGCGGCTTGGGTGTGGTTTTTGTGAGAGTGTCGCCAAACTCACGGCCGGCTTTGGTGAGTTCGCCTCCGCCGGCAGGATCAACATGGCAGGCGGCGCAGTCGCGGCCGGTTTGGTTGGCATATTCCTCGGTGGCAACTGCCGTCAGCGGACAGGCCAGCGTCAGGATCAATACAAGCTGGATCAGTAGTCTGTTCATGGGATTGATATAGCGAGTGTCCGGCCGGATGTCAACGGTTGTGCGCTCCGGACCTGCGGGGCAGTCGCCTGGAAGATGGCGCCGGCCGGCTTGCGGGGTGGTGCGGCGCCTGTTTTTAGTGTTTGCAGCAGGCCAGTAAGAGACTAAAATAGTCTTGTACTCAGGATTCTATCCTGATCGCACTATCGATTAGTCCGGAGGTGTTACCATGACATCATTTATGTCTAAATACAGTGCGCAATGTTATGCGCTGATGCGGATCGTGACCGGCTTCCTGTTTCTGTGGCACGGCTGCCAGAAACTGTTCGATTTTCCGGTCGGCATGCCGCCCAGCGTTCCAGCCTTCATCACCTATGTTGCCGGGCCGATCGAGCTGATCGGCGGCATCCTGGTGATGATCGGCCTGTTCACGCACTGGACGGCCTTCATAACCAGCGGCCTGATGGCATTCGCCTACTGGATCGGGCATGGAACCAAGGCGCTGCTGCCGCTCCAGAATAATGGTGAGCTGGCGGCACTGTACTGCTTCGTATTCCTGTTCATCGCTGCGCAGGGGGGCGGCATCTGGAGCGTTGACTCTCTGAGGGCTGGCGGCAGCCCCGGCGGTCCGGGCAAGCGGTGACGGGAGCGATGAGAGAAACTGAAGATGATATTCAAGGGTAGGGGCGGCCGGATGGCCGCCCCTTTGTTACGGGTTACATCGGCAGATAGGTGATTACCGAAAACATGACTCCCTGCGGGTCCATCAGTGCGGCGAAACGCCCGACATTCGGAATGTCGGTGGGAGGCATCAGCACCTTGCCCCCCAGTTCTTCGGCCTTGCGGGCGGTGGCGTCCACATCGTCAACCGTGATGTAAATCCCCCACTGTGGTTTTATTTCGCCGTCGCAGCATTGATTCGACATGATCCCGGCCACCCGTTCCTCGCCGACTTTTGCCAGGGTATAGGACATCCCCTCCACCGGGGCCAGTTCGGTGGTCCAACCCAGGAGTGCCGTATAAAATTGTATGGCCCCATCCACGTCGGTGGTGGCAAGTTCGGCCCAACTGAAAGCGCCTTGTTTAGATATATCTGACATGGTTGATTCCCCTTTCGTGGCTATTGAGCGATTATCTCGCATATCCTCATTTTAGACTTCCTCCCGGCGTGTGCCAATAAATAAAATCAGGGGCTTCCGCCCCTGCCGACGCGACTGGAATTGAAAAAAAGCCGCTTTCCTGGTTTTTGGACAATTCCGCTTTTGGCAGTATTTTCCCGTGATCGCTCGCAGGGAGAGGGAGTATAATTTAGGTAGAAGTAGTAGATCAGAACGTTTGAACACGCCTGACTGAAAAGGGAGGTGCCGCCATGAAAATCATGACTGTTGGAACCATGATGCCTCGTCGCCGCACAAGCATTGCCATGAAAACATTATTGGGCAAAATGCATCGCATGATGATGAACCACAATGTGCATGTCATCACCCATCACGGAAAAACGATGTTGGGCCGCAAGGGGCGCAAGGCCTGAAATGCTGATTGCGGAATTTCAAACCCTGCCATTCTTGAAAGCCGGCTCCATGTATTCACTCATGGCGGTTGACTCGACGGAGGATGTCTTATATATTTGTCCCCGCATTTCAAGCAAGGATAACCGATAAGACTAAACCGCCCGCGAGGGTGGGGCGGAAAGCCCATTGGGTCTCACCGAGACAGCCGGGATGCCGAAGTATCACAGCCGGCATCCCGGTTTTTTTATATCGGTATGCCGGATCCAATACGAAAGGGAGATGAAAATGAACAGGAGCATGAATCTGAAGAAGCTGGCTATCGGTGGTGTTGTCTGCGTGCTGGGCATGGCGGGTATCGTTTCGCCATCCAACGGGGCTGTCGGGGTCGATGTCAGCACCCCCAACGTACGGGTGCAGGTCGGTACCCCCGCACCTCCTCCGCCGCAAGTGACCGTGATAGAGCGCGAGCGAGTGATTGTCAGGGAAAAAGAGCGGAGCCACGACCAGGGAAAACACAAGGGGCACTACAAGAAGCATAAGAAACACAAGAAACACGATCATTGACGGGTTTAACGATTTTAAAATCATCAAACCTGTACGGGTATCGGGCAGCCTTTTTCGAGGCTGCCCTTTTTTATTGCCGGATTGGGAAGCAGTCCCGGATTCCGCAGAAATCTGGTTCCAATCTTCCGCTGACTTGGTTTTTCTGTTTTCAATGGGAGGCCCGGGGTGGGTATGGGGGCGTTTTGGACAGCTTGTAAAGTTATGAATATAACCATTGATACTGTCTCATTCTGCGGGTACTATCCTCACTGATAACAAGTAAAATTTCCGATAAGATCCAATGTGGAAACAGCATTGAAGCTTTTGTCGGACATTTCCGACCGCCGAATCCGTGAGAAAATCGGAGCGGTAATTGATCTACTGGCAGAAGACCCGGAAAAACAGGGCAAGGCACTGCTGGGAGAATTGGCAGGGTTTCGCAGTATAAGGGCTGTCGGGCAGCGTTACCGCATCATTTATCAGATCAGGGGTAACGATATTGTTGTCGTTATCGTTGCCGTTGGTATTCGTCGTGATGGAGCCAAGGATGATATTTATAATCTGGCGAAGAAGCTTTTCAGATTGAGATTGCTAAGTGAGTGAAAACGGTTTCTGAATAAATGTTCCATTTGGGGGGATGGTCGGTTCACGCGCGCGTGCGCGTGAACCGGTGAATAACATGTTATACCTGAAGAAAGGAAAAGGAGCATGCAACTGGATACTCAAGCCCTCAAAGATGCTTGCTTTCATCTTGCAAAAAACACCATGTGGGACTTACGTCCGGTTGACGTGGCTGATATCCAAGCCCATGCAGAAAATCTATTCAAAGAAGCTAAACAGCTTGAGGAATTCATCGTCGGTCAAGAACGTGATCCAAACATGCTAATAAGGGCTGTTCGTTATCTCGATCAAACTCATGCAATACCGCCTATGAAAAACGACACTTGGTGGTTTTACAACATGCTATCGGCAATTATTGAGCTTGCGTGCCCGAACATGGTGCCAGATCAAGAGTCGCTGGAGATTTTCAAAGACATTGAGAAAGGCATGACAGTCGCACGTGCTATGGCTGAACCATCTGAAGCCCAGAAGTAACACCTTGAATCTGTCGCATGAGCCTTCACTGAATTCCTATATTCGCAAACATCTAAGACAAGCATAGGGAAATTCATGGAAATGAAAGTTGTAAGAATCCCAATAAACTCAATGACAAGAATGAAGAACAAACTCGGCAAAGGAGCAGTCCCCTGTCAAGTTTCAGACCGCTGGCTTAAATTCCCCGCAGAGTCTGCCGGGCACTTCGGAGAGGGAGAATTTATCACCCTCGATGTCATGACACTCGACAAAAATGAGAGGCCGAGAAAAATCTGTGAACTCGTTGTTACAAGGGAAGATCTGTTAAGCGCGATAAACGGTGTAAAGGACAAGGACAACGTATAACCACGGCCTCAGACGCGGACTTCTAACGCCGCCGGTCAAGGCCGCCCCCGTTAGGTGGATGAATGAGAAGAAAAATATTAACGATTATAGTGCTGACTGTTTATAACAGCGGATGCGTTCCGTTTATGACAAATGAACAGAATACGGCCCTCTGGATGTCAAAAGAGAAGCAAATTGAGAGTTTTAAACGTGAACAAGATTTCCGGCTCGGGAAGGAATTTTATACTCCGATGCCAGAGTCGGAGTGGTGCAAAACTAATCAATGCTTGAAGGTCGAAGATTCCATTATGGAATACATTGAAGGCCCTATCCGGAAGGATGGCTCGCCAGGAGAATGTGTTGTTGCATGGCGAGTGGACGCAAAACAAAGCAAAGGAAATTATCAGTACGGAACAGGGCCGGAGTATTACGGTCTAGGAAAACGGCTGAGTTGGCGCTACATCAGCAAACCAGAGGATTGCCTCACAACGATAAATTTCTGGGGGCCATGGTAAGCCACCTAACCACGGCCTCAGACTCGGTCGGCTAACGCCGCCGGTCAAGGCCGCTCCCGTTGGCCAGACAAAGGATAACCACGATGAAACAGATATACGAAGCTTGGGATGATCCAGATAATGACTGCGTGAGTGTCGGAACGGTTGAGTCGATAACCGATCAAATGAAAAAAGGAATTATCTCCAGCAGAGCTTTTTTCCTGCATCGCGTAGAGGCAGATACTTGGGAAGATGCAATGACAAAACACCATGAAATCATGAGTTTCGCACCATATGTACCAATGGGAAATCGAGAGAAATGTCCGAACGGCTGCGGAAGCGAGTACTATCCGGAGGGTAGCGGACAGTGCCCTTACTGCGGGAAGATTGAATAACGGCGTGAGCTGAGTAAGGCAAGAGTGTAAAACTATGGACGACGACAAATGGAAACAGACATTACAATGCTGCCGCCGTTTTTTGGGTCGAGGAGCTTGGAATCCATATTTCAGCGAGTCATGGTGTGCTTATACGACTTTTAGCAGCCTTGAGCACGGTATCCACTACTGGAGTTGCGGATTTCCAGAAGAGGATGAGTGTTTGGATGATAAAACAGTTGATGGCGGACTGTGGAGGCAATCATTTCATTATCAAGACTTGGCTCATCTTGTAGTTCCAGCGACATTTTACTGGGAAGAATACATAGACGAAAAGTTTGAATCTGGCTTTAAAAAGCAGGAAATAACGAAATTATCTGTAGAACTGAAAAAACTGAAAGTGCCACACAGGCTTACAGATTTAGTGTTAGAGATCAAGCTTTATTGAAGAACACGAAACACCGGCCCAACAAGCCGGTTGCACGCCGCCCCGCCCGGCAAAAACCGACCGGGCGAAGCGGGTGAACCGGGCACCCCGTTGTACGGATAATACCAATAACAAAAAGTCAATCTAATTAGCCAGCATCCGGGAGTATTCATGAGAAAGGTGATTTCAATAATACAAATTATCTGCATTCTTACTGTATTTAGTGCCGGATCAGTGTTTTCGGCTGTGGCTGAAAAAACAAGAAGACTGAATCAGGAAGCGCTCGTTCTTTTGCAGAAAGGAAAGTTAATTGAGTCAATCTTACTATGGGAACAAATCCCTAAATCAGAACGTACAGCAGAAATTTCAAACAACATTGGTTACGCTTATTATAAACGGAGCAGGCAATATTTTGATGGAAAATACGGCATACACTCCTATCTCAATGAAGATTATGTAAAAGCAAAGATGTCATTTATTGACTCTGAAAAAATGGATCCAAAGCGGTGGAGTGTTTATCTGAATCATGGGGATCTTGACTTTTATTTTGGATTGCTTGATGGAGCGAAAAAAAACTACGAAAAGCTCCTCAAGCTCAATCCAAACTATAAGTACTCTGAAAAAATCATCACAACAATCAAGTTAATAGAAAGAGAGACTCGTCTTGCGAGCAAAAACGACTTCGAACCATTTATAGTAGAAATACACCCATCATTGCCCCTATATATCTTTCGAATTTATCGTAATCCAGAACATATAGATGTCTTAAAAGACAATGATACTAGTGTTATACAATCGCTTATTGCCGAACAAGATATTGAAGAGAGTAATATTTTACTCTCAGCTGATATTAATTTTGATGGTTATATGGATGTAGCAATCTTAGAATTTACTGGTTCTGGTCATAATTATGGGTATTGCTACTGGCTGTTTAACAAAAACAGTGGAGAATTTGAACAGACAGTAAATGACAAAACAGAGCTAAACCACGAAATAGTAAGTCCTTACATTGATTATGTCGGTAAGAAGCTATCAACCTCTTGGAGCGGCTCAGATCATCAATCTACAAGTTATTATAATTATAAGGGCGGTAAATTCGTTAATACAGAAAATATCAACATACATTATCTTCGGAATATTGATGGGGACAAATACAGAAAAATTATTAAAACTAACGTGAATGGCAAGATGAAAGTTATCAGTGACAAAATCTTTGATGATCCAGATGAAGCTTTTTCAAATACCCAAAAAAAGTCGAATAAGTAACTGGTTACAAATGCCGCTGACAACACCAGTGGCGCAGACAGCCGAAAAATATTGAGACGTAGCCGCCGGAGTGGTTTGCGTGAACATCACCTCGAAAAGAGGAACGTCCAACAAGACAGAAGCAGCGGCCAAAAAACCGCCGCTGTTCTGCCGAGCCGTGTGCGCCCAGCATGGCGCGTGTCGCGTAAGCGACATCTGCTTGACTGTGGTGGTCAAGCAGTGACTTGGAGGTGAAAGTCCTCTATGGACCCTGATGGTGGGAACCATTAG
>MGZK01000081.1:7529-9017 GCA_001802125.1 Geobacteraceae bacterium GWC2_55_20 | reverse complement strand
TGGTGCCAGTTCCCTAATTCTGTAACAAATGTAGATATATCCTGAATTATTTACATAAGTTCAATGCATTCACAACGGCAGTTTCAGCAGCTGTCTGACGTCCGGAGCACCATGAAACTCACAGATAAACTTCCGACGCCGGTAACATGGCTGGTGCGCGTGATCGGCTGGAGTGCAAGCCTGATGGTCATAGGCTGGTTGTTCTCCATTTACGTAAACATGAAGACGGTAAATCACGTTGCGGCTTGCTTTGAAACCCTGCAAAATCGAGCCGGAAATGAGCCTGTCACCGCCCTTGGTGCCGCAAAAGAACTTGTGGCATGCCTGGACAAACGGGCCGGTTTTCCGGAGAAGTTCATGTATGCCCCCACCAAAAAGGCGATTCAGGCGCTTCCTCATACCCCTCGTCGGTATGTAGGTGTCTGGACTGCATCGCGTACAGACACAGTGTACAGGGTCACGCTTCGGGACGATAGTCAGTACATGGCCGAACCGGTGCGTGACAATTCCCCGGGTGCGCAGGTACTGACCGGTTCCTGGGGCGTTTACAACGGCAAAATGATCTGGTTGTCTGATAGCGGCAGGTTTTGGCCTCCGGACATCAATCCCATCACAAACATCAGCGACACCAGCTTCTCTCTGCGCGAGGCAAATGGTTCCTCTACACGCTATGAATTGGTCGGGCATGTGCCTTCTTCCCCTGCCCAATGAGACAGGAAGCCTGGGGGAAGGTTGGGCGCTTGCATGTGAAACAGGGACAGGCTGCTTTATTAAATGAGCCTGGAAAAGTAGCCTATCCCCTTTGTCCTCCACGGCAACTCCCCTCAATAATATTTTCAGGTGTTCTTGCCCTTGCCATTCAGCCGTTCAAGCGGATCGAGATAGAACATCCGGTCAAAGCCGAACCGTTCCATTCGATAGCGCCAGGGATATGGAATTTGGGTGATGATCGCGTAATGTAGATGGGGCGGTTTGCCGAGCGCGTTACCGGTGGCGCCGACTTCGCCGATTTTCATCCCCCTCCGGACACGTTGCCAATCGGATACCCCTGCTGACTTGAGGTGGGCATAGTAGTGGATCCGCCATTTCGGGCCGAGCAGCGTGACTACGTTGCCGCCGTCCCTTAGGCTGCCGGTGAAGAGTACAATTCCGGAGCAGGACGCCGTTACCGCCGTTCCTTCCCTGGCAAAGATGTCGATCCCCCGGTGCACTCCCGATTTGCCCCAGGGACGGAACCAGAAGGTTTTTGAGTTCCAATCGGCGGGAGTGGCCGCCCTGACCGGGATGGTCAATGCTTCCGGAAGCGACAGGCCGGCGATCGTTACCGTCAGAGCCAATCCGGCAAGAACTTTTGCAAAAAACATTTTTTTCATGGTTTGTTTCTCCCGACTTCAACTTGAGCTGACGATGATACGGCATACCAGTCGATCTTCCTAGTCAGGTACATGACGATACCCAGCACCACGAACATGCCGATACTGCCGATCA
>MGZK01000081.1:0-7468 GCA_001802125.1 Geobacteraceae bacterium GWC2_55_20 | reverse complement strand
CGAGCCGATGGTGGCAGCTATCGGGGTGCTCTTCAGGATGCTCCGGGAATAGCCGGCGACCAGCAGCACCGACGCGGCCGCCGATATCAGGTAGGCCGTGGCGAAGCTGGTATGTTCCGAAACGGAGAGCAGCAGCAGATAGAAGAGGCAGATGGCGAAGCCGATCAGCAGGTACTGGACCGGATGGACCCTGGTGTTGTTGGTGACCTCGGTCAGGAAGAACGCTACCAGCGTCAGCAGGATGAACAGCACCGCATATTTGGCCGAGCGCATGGATTTCTGGTACTCATCGACCGGGCAGAAAAACTTCGCGCCAAAGGCGGATTCCAGGACTTTTTCGTTCTTGCCGCTCCATTGTTGCGGATAGTTGCGGTTGAGGTGCAGGATCTTCCACTTGGCGGCAAAACCCTGCTCATTGACAACCCGCTCATCGGGGAGAAACAGGCCGGTAAAGCTGGGGTTTTTCCAGGGTGAAGTGAGCTGCACCGTGGTCACCTTGCCCAGCGGCACGAAATTCAGCTGGCCACTGCCGTTCAGGTTGAGCTTCATGCGGAAGCTGTATCTTGCCTGTTGGGGAGAGACCGGAACGCGGGTGCTGACACCGGATTCCATCACCGGCGCCGCGCTGATACCGGAGTTGATCGGGAAGGTTTCGTCATTCCAGGTTACCAGGTTGTTCTCCTTCACCCCGCGCAGGTCGGGCAGCCCCATCGAGACCGTAGCCCCGTCCCAATGGATGTCACTTTCGTTGATGCCCAGTTCGGCGAAGCCGCTTTTCTGGAATTCGGCCTGCACCTGCAGTTCCGAGTTGTACAGCACGACCTCATAGATGCCGCGATACCTGACTTCCGGCCTGACGACTCCGTTGATGTCCAGCCGATCCGGCAGGATATGGGCATGGGCAACGGCAGTCTGCCGGTTGCCCTTATCGTCGGTAGTGTACACGTTGTAGGGCACGGAGAGTATCGGCCCGGTGATGGTCTGTTCGCGCCCCCATTTGGAGCTGACCTCGGTTATCACCCCCTGCCGCCGCGATTCCCGCTCGCGAATGATCCCCTTGATCATCTCGACCGGGACCAGCAGCGTCAATACCAGGCAGCCGATAACCAGCAATCGTGTCATAACGGAGTTGCCGATCCTTCTCATGGTGTTGTTTATCCCGCTCATACTCACCCTCCTTGAATGTGGTGCCGACTCTGGTTTTTACTTCATGAGTCTGTTATACAGATTGCATGTGTATAGGTGATGGAAGCCGGATGGATTTTTCGGGGTTTTATTGTGCAGATTGTGTGCAGATAAGGCAGTAGTTTACTGGATAAATGTTCTGTTTGATTAGCGAGTTGGTCGAATGAAACTAATGTGGATTGAAAAACCATAGAAGCAGGGGGAATGATGTCAAAGGACGCATGGGATAAGGCAGATATTGTCGCTAAAATATTTGCGACGCTTCTTGTGCCAGTGCTGCTAACTGTTGCTGGCACGTATTATAACAATGCCATGAAAGAGAAAGAACAGTTACAGAAAGACAAGGAAATAAGTCTAAAAAATATAGAAATAGCCGTTGGAATTCTTAACGCTAAACCTACTTCCGATAACCAATCTTTAAGAGATTGGGCAATAAATACAATTAACAAGTATTCCGAAATCAAGCTGTCACTGGAAGCCATAAAGTTATTAAAAGAAAGACCATTGCCTAAGCCTCAAGTGATTTACAAAGAGAATCCGATTACTATCATTGAAGCCGCCACCTTCCTAACAGATGAAAAAGGTAATAAATTGACAGACGAACAGGGACGTCCTTTGACTACTGAAAAATAAGATTTTCCCACTGGGGAAATCACTTTAAAATCTAAGGATGCCAACATGGAAAATACACCCGCTCGAAAAGACACGGGTGATTTCCAGTTCCCTTGGTCGCAAAATATTACAGACAGAAAAAGGAATACCACGTTGCATATGGATGAATCACAAATAAACAATATCCTCTCAAAAATTCCTGGTTCAAAGCGCGCCGCACAAGGTGTATTAATTCCGTTTGAAGACGGTTCTTTCTACCATGTACAAGGCATTATCTCGAAAGACGAAAGTGAGGGGCTCTCTACAGAGGAAACGTTCTTTTGCGCCTTCTGCTCAAAAAATGAAATACTTCGTCTACGAAATCTGCGAGGGGCACACGATTACTTGCTACGCCTAAGAGCCAATGCGCTTGTAGATTCTCCGAGAGCAGTTCGTGTTATGCGCGAAAGAAGAAAGGAAATTGAAAAAAGTGGGCGGCATTGGTCGCTATCGCAGTATTATCACTCAAAAGATCATTACCATAAATCATATATTGGCTACCTTTCACGTAATAATGCAAAAATACTCAAAGGAATACCTGCGGGTTTGGCATTTATTCCCGAGGCAAATGCTGTATGTATTCGCTCTCTTGCAGGAGATGTTGTCATAGCATCGGAGAGTTTAGAGCATTTTTACTATTTTATGTCTATCGCATTCTACGGGTCACAGTTGGGAATCCATTTAATTGATAGAGAGCACGCCGTATTGATCGCCGTAAGAATTATGAGTGGAGTTGAAGCACTAGATTTTGAAATCGACCCACGTGCAATATTACCTCTGGAAACGGAGCGGACGATAAACACACTAGTAAAGCACCAAATGCAATTTACCTTCGGACATGAATATGCTCACCACCTTTGCGGTCACATGTCATCCCCTGAAACCTGTTTTGATGCGATATCGCCTGAAACGAGTATCTTTAACCGTAATGCTCTTCGCTTGTACAACTATGACCTCGAATATCAGGCCGATCTCAACTCCTTGATGAATATTCAGAATGATCCTAATGCCTACGCTCAAGTTGCAATGGGAGCGTTTTCTGTTTTGCTCTATTTACATTTCTTGCATGATGTTTGGGAAAAACTTGGTTTAAAAAGGTTTTCTGTATCAGAGACGCACCCATCTGCCATTGACAGACTAAAAAAACTAATCCAAGGACTTGGTAAAAAATCGCCCGTAAGTGAAAAAGAGCTCGAAGACAGCTTGGCTCTATCAAATGATTTGTCAGCTATCTTTGTGCGCCAACTCGAAAGAGGAAGAGATGATGCATTGACGTTCTATGGTTCGGTATATCTTCCAAGTTACATATCAAAGCTCAAACGAGATCGGATTGACTTCTGATTTTGAGAAAAGTGGACAGATTTATTACTGAATAAACAACGGAGGCTTGGCGGGGCACCGTTTGTTATTTTTCTATTGAAGCCATTAGCAAGATAACAAGCAGCCTCAGATGGGGGGGCACCCAAATGCTAGGACATTGACAAAGAGAACAGAAATATGAAAAAACCAGAGATCATAATTAATGTTCTGCTATTTTTAGGGTTTTCTGCACCGCCTCTTTTAGCTGAATATATGACGGCTAGTCCGTGGGATGTTCCAGGCAAAGGTTTTGATGTGTTGTGTTACGAACCCTTTGATTATGCGTATCTCTTTCTAGCGTTAACGATATTCATGGTCGCGAATATCAGAATTGCGCAGAAGCAAGAAAGACCAATGGTCCAAGCAGCAATGTTGGGCGTTTTCATCACTTTTGTTTGGTTCGTCAC
Source organism: Geobacteraceae bacterium GWC2_55_20 (assembly GCA_001802125.1). GTDB lineage: Bacteria > Desulfobacterota > Desulfuromonadia > Geobacterales > Pseudopelobacteraceae > JACRCG01. Next base: position 3,866 of record MGZK01000081.1, on the reverse strand, counting down.
CTGTTTAATTGTTGTGGGAGGAATGCACCTCGAACTGGGCGGTAAGCTGTGAGTCTATTTCCAGACGGCGGCAGACGGTCTCGGCTTCGCTCCGCCGCTGCGCCAGTTGTGCAATAAAGAAGAAAAAGGAAAGACAATGAGTATTCAGTTACTGGCAGCCGTGCATGCAATGTTGATTCTTTTTGCGCTATCTGCAACTGCGTCGGCTCAAACACAAGCTGATATGCAGGATCAAGCCTGCGCTGAGTTTAAGAAGGCGGACGACGCGTTGAACAAAGTGTACAAGAAGATTATTGCTGACTACAAGGACGATAAGATGTTTCTCGAAAAGCTGAAAAAGGCACAGCGGTCTTGGCTCGCTTATCGCGATTTACATCTGGAATCACTCTATCCAGAGGAGGACAAGTCATCATACTATGGCTCCGTTTTCGGTATGTGCGCCTGCACGGCAAAGAAAGAGATTACAGAACAAAGAACGAAGGTTCTGAAAAAATGGATAGATGGGGTTATGGAAGGCGAGGTCTGCGGCGGTAGCATAAAAACACGGGAAACACGAGAGTGAAACGGGGACAGGCTGCTTTAAGAATGAGCCTGGAAAAGTAGCCTGTCCTCTTTGTCCTCGCAGGCGAGACGGCGGTGGAGACCTGTCTCCTATCCGATTGGACAAAAAGGAGCAAAGATAAAATGCAAAAAACGATATGTGTTGCAGCATTGGTTCTGCTCTCTGTTTCGGTTTCCTTTGGCGACATGAATTACGAGTGCCCGAAAAGCAAGGTTGGAAGCGAGCATGGAAACCGAGGGGCAAGACATTGGGACTCTGGAAATTTAGACGAAGCAGAAAACGAGACGAGACAGGCTATAAAAATTGACCCAAACTGTTCCATGTGGCAGCAAAACCTGGGATTCATCTTGGAAGACAAGAATAAAAGAAACGAGGCAAACGATGCCTTCCTGAAATCTCTTAAGATAAACAAGTTCTGGTGTACATCATACAAAACAGGGAGCTTACTCAAAATAGGAAGATACTACTACGACAACCGAAAGTATAAAGAATCAATCTATTACCTGACACAAGCCATTAATATGGCAGCTAAAGAAAACGCGAATATAGACACCAAAGCCCTAATCTATACATACCTATCCTACAATTATACTGACCCAAAAGAACTCGGAAATCCTTACTACAACTTAAAAAAAGCTGAACAACTTAAAAAGCAGGCGCAGGTACTGAAGCCGAATGATCTGTTCATAAAAGTATCAATCGCAAAGCTTCTTGTATTGCAGAAGAGGACAGATGATGCGAACAAAAGCGTCAAAGAAATTCTTGCCGCTCAAGAAAAGTCTTCAAAGCCGATCTCATCCGTTTACAGCTACATAGCCCATATCTATTCCTTGCAAAATAACCCAAAATCTGCAGCCCTCTATATTGGAAAGGCTATTGACTTAAATCCGAGACAAGAGTCGGGTTACTTGCTGGATGAGCTTACAAGAGATTTCAAGGATGTCAGTAATTCGAAGGAAATGCAGCCAGTAATTGCTCGTGCTCGTAACAGTTTGAAGTAAAAGATCAGTTTCCAACACTCGTGCGTTGCAGTTTCAGCTTCGATACACAGCAGAACCTCCATCTGTTAATACGATAAATGATTATGCTGCTTGCTTGCGGTGAATATATTGTTCTGCCGCCTGGGCCAGGAGACCGGAGCGAGTCATGTGGTATTGTAGGGCGTAACGGTCGATCTCTTGCAGAAGATTTTCCGACATGGTGATATTAACCCGCTTCGCTTTAACTTTGAGCTTGGCAAGATCAATGTCTACCAAGAGCCATACCCCTCCTTGATATTCGGGGTTAGCTGTCAATTGTTCCAATGATGTTGGCGCCGGTACGGGCATATCTTCGCCTTCAAAATAGACTTCCGCCGCCTCTTGAATCATGTGTGGTAAATCCTCCCACTCGTCGGCGGCTGAGAAACAGCCGGGAAAGTCGGGAATAGTTACGCCGTGGGCGTGTTGATCGTCTCCAATGTGAATATATGCGGGGTATAACATCTTATCTCCATTCCCAACCAGCTTGACGGTAAATGTTCCGCAAGGTTCCGATTGCCATGTCATAAGCAATTTATACACACCAATACACACCATGGCAAAGCATAAGAAAAGTGAGGCAATTTTCAAATACTCATTTATCCTGTAAACGGCAGTTAACCGCCGAGAAAAACGGATGCACGCGGATAAAACCTGGACATACATCAAAAAAGTTAATCACCTTCTGGGTTAAACAAGTATTTTGTTAAGGTTTTGATTTCTCGGCGTGTATCGGCGTTCATCGGCGGTTAACTGCTTTTTATAGGTTTTTAACAGTCTTCGTATCCCGACTCCACCGGGACCAGCGAGTGAAGCTGTTTATGATGTTGCCATACTACCGCAGTGATATTTTAGCTTTGGTGGAGCTTGAAATATTTGCAAATATCATTGCAGTGATATTTATGTTGAAATTGAAGAGTGAAACTGGGACAGGCTGCATTAAGTCTGAAAAGTGGCCTGTTATGTGCTTTGTTGCTATTGAAGAATTCTGAAATGTAGCCAACCGGGAAGATAATAATTCCAACAATTTTGTCAGTTACGGACCATTCACATGACCACTGAAAAAACGATCCTCCTGGTCGATGACGATCCCAATATCCTACAGGTTGCCGGTTTTGCCGTCGGCAAGGCCGGCTTTCGCACCATCACCGCCAAAGACGGCAAACAGGCGCTGGAGCTGTTTCGTTCCGGGCAACCGGACCTGATAGTTCTGGATATCGTCATGCCGGAGATGGATGGCGTCGATGTCTGCCGGCAGATCCGCGCCGAATCCAATGTGCCGGTGATCTTCCTCTCCTCGATGGATGACGAGGTGGACCGGGTCGTGGGGCTGGAGCTGGGTGCGGACGATTACCTGACCAAACCCTTCAGTCCCCGGGAACTGGTCGCCCGGATCAGGGCGGTGCTGAGAAGGAGCGAGAGCCGTAACGAGCCGGCCAGTTCCGCCGCTATTGGCAGGGATCAGCGCAGGCTGCTGGAGCATGGCGATGTGCGGCTGGACCTGGACTGTTTCCAGGCTTTCTGGAGGGGGCAGGAGGTGCAGCTGACCGCCACCGAGTTCGGCATCATGAAGGTTTTGCTGTCATACCCCGGCAAGGTCTTCAGTCGGGATCAACTGATGACCGGAAGCGGCGAACCGGCTACGTTTGTAAGTGATCGTACCATCGACAGCCATATCCGGCATATCAGGGACAAGTTCAGGAAAGCCGGAGGAGAGCCGATCGAAACGGTGCATAGCATCGGCTACAAGGTTACGGATGCAAATTCATGAGACACAGTCACATAACTCCCCCTGTCCCCCTCTTAACTTAAGAGTGGGAACGCGAAGACAGCCTCGGCGTCTTAATTGACAGTTGCATCGTAGCGTCCCTCCCCTTAATTAAGGGGAGGACAGGCGGGGTTATGACTTCGTGACCGAACATGTGGATCAGTTACGATCATGAGACGTCAAAGCAGAAACACGAAAAGAGTTTTTGAATACTATCCGCATCTCAAGTCACAAGTGACCAAGGCCCTTCATGTCCTATCGCCCAAAACTGCGGACCATACTGCTGACACTGAACTTGCTGGTGCTGCTGCTCCCGTTGGGCGGTATCGCGATCCTGCGGCTGTACGAGAGTGAGCTGGTCAAACAGACCGAATCGGAGCTGATCAGCCAGGCCGCGCTGACCGCCGCCATGTTCCGCGAGGTCTACCTGGAGCAGATCGACTCTTTCAATCACAAGGGGCGCAAGATCGCTGTCGCTTCGCTGGGAAACGGAATCTCCGCTTCCACAGCAGTTCCA
>MGZK01000080.1 GCA_001802125.1 Geobacteraceae bacterium GWC2_55_20 | reverse complement strand
CGGCTTCGATCGCCGATGCCAGGATCGATTTCTTCTCCACGATGGTTTCCTTGCCATCCTCGATGGCGGTCTTGATCTTCTCCTGGGCTTCCTTGGCGTATTCCTTGATCTTGTCCACCGCATCCTCGGTCAGGTCAGCAATGTTTTCACGCATCTCCCGGCCACTCTTGGGCGCATACAACAGCGCCAGACCGGCGCCGATTGCCGCCCCGGCCACAAACGATACCAACACGGTTCCAGCGGATACTCCCTGTTCATCAGACATGGTTAATTACCTCCCCTTTTTTTTAGATAACGCTCAAGTACGTATTTTCCGGCCACCTTGGCGCCGGTCGCCCAGACCGAGGTGGTATTGAGAACATTCGTCACCACACCAACCGAATGGTTGATCGTGTGCAGGTTGTCACCGGTCTCGCCCAGCGCCGACATGAAACGTTTGACATCGTCGGTGTGCTCCGCCACCCCGCCGCCGACCGTTTTCAGTTCGGCCAGTACGCCGGTCAGCTCCTGGATGGTCGGTTTCAGTTCCTTCTGCACCATCTCGCTCAGTGCGCCGACCGACTCGAAAGTGCGCTTGACGGTCAGTATGGTCGGGATCAGCGTCATTACCAAAATACAGATCGCAATGGTTATTATGATCAGTGCAATTCCGGTCAGGGTCATCTCTTCTCTCCAGTAAAATAGTCGGTTGAGGTGTCTAAAGTATAGAGCAAAAACGGATTAATTCAATCGAATAAACAGCAGTCAGTGGTCCGTGCCGCGATTGGTGTCCGCCAGCATCTGCGAGAGCACGTCTTCAGCGGCGGAATAGGGGTCGATGCTGTTGTTGCCCATGCCTTCGACGATCCTGGCCATGCTGTTGTCGGCGGCCATGAAATCGAGCGCACTGCGGATGAGCCCGTCGCGCAGGATATCCATGAAGTGGCGCTGGTTGCGTTCGCGCAGGAAATTATCGATTGTGCCGCTGCTGAAGAGGAAATCGCGGTGGGCGAGGATCTCACCGGTCAGTTCTTCGATGCCTGTGCCGCGCTGGGCCTCGGTCTTCAATACCCGCGGATTCCAGCTCCCCTGCGGCGCGTTGCGCATCTCCAGCATCGTTGACAGCTCGCGGGCTGTCCGGTCGGCCCCGTCGCGGTCGGCCTTGTTGACCACGAAAACGTCGCCGATCTCCAGGATGCCGGCCTTGATGGCCTGGATGTCATCGCCAAGCCCCGGCACCATCACGACGCAGGTGGTGTGGGCGGCCTTGACTATGTCAACTTCGTCCTGGCCGACACCGACGGTTTCGATGATGACGATATCCATACCCAGCGCGTCCATGACCATGCCCACATCGGTCGTCGAGCGCGAAAGACCGCCCAGCGCGCCACGGGTGGCCAGGCTGCGGATGAAGACCCCCTCGTCGCAGGAGTGGCGGTTCATGCGGATACGGTCGCCCAGGATCGCGCCACCGGTGAAGGGGCTGGTGGGATCGATGGCTACCACGCCGACTTTCCTGCCCCGCTTGCGGAACGATGCGGTCAGCTGATCGACCAGGGTAGATTTTCCGGCGCCCGGGGGGCCGGTGATGCCGATGATGTAGGCTTTGCCGGTGTGGGGATAGAGTTGCTTCAACTCCCGGACCGCATTGGGACGGTTGTCGTCGATGTCGCGCATCAGCCGCGCCGCAGCGCGGATGTCGCCCTGTACTACCTGTTCTGCGAGGGTCATGGTGGGATTACCTGTGGTTGAAGGATTGGTGCGGCGAGGGGCTTCTATAGCACGATATCGGCGGGAATTCAACCGGCGGCGAGCAGACGCCTGGGAACCGGCTGATTCATTGCCCTTCGTCTTCCCTGCGGCTCAGATAGGCTCCCAGGCTTTGGATGGCGATTGATTCCATCAGCGGGATTTCCGCAAGCGGAAACGCTCTGTCGGCAACTATCTCGGCCAGATGAAACATCTGGTGCCAGGGTAGCGGCGGCTTTTTTGATGCCTTGAGCCACAGCGCATTGAGCGTCAGTCGTTCGAGCCAGACCTGACGGCGCTTTTCGAGAATACTCTCTATAATGACATTCACGGCCGTCCATTCAGCATCCGGCTTGTTACCTTTCTTTTTAAAGACGGCTGCAATAACATTGTCAACCTCGGCGTCATCCTCGAACCATGAGTCGGCAAAATGATGTTCGTCACACCATTCGGCGGAGTCTATCAACGATTTTCGGCATGATTTGTTCGATAACAGCTCCGGCTTCTCGCGTTTCAGCTCGGCCCGCATCAGGGCAAGCTCGTGCCTCGCGTCAAAGACGGTTGCTTTCCACTGGTCTTTTCCCAGCACCTCGGCAACATGGGCCAGCCAGAAACTGGGCGCATTGCCGAGTGCGGCGCCTTCTGCCAGTCCGTGACACAGCCGCTGATCAAAATACTCGCTGGATGTTTCAAGAAAAGCGCCCTCCAGTTTCATCATGTCCAGGAAGCTTTTAAGTTCTTTCTTTGTTTGGAGCGGAATGATGAAGGAGTCGGCCACTCCTCTACCCCGTTTGAGCAGGACAGAGCAGCGGAGATGACCTTTACCGTTGGGAACGACTGCCATAATTGAGTACCACTTGCAAAGCACTCAATTTCAATAAAGTTTGGCGTCCCAGATACGATGATTACGATAACCGGGAAATGTGCCATTATTTCGGAAAGATGCGTAAAGAAGACGCTCAACCAACACACAGACCTGATCTGAAACCGTGCTTATTTGCGCTGCCGTTCACTGAACTCCAGCAACCTTTGCTCTCGTTCCCGCCGCTCCTCGGCGAAGAGCTTGTTGTGGATGCTCATTATCAGCAGGCTTTCCTTTAATTCCTCACGGGTCAATATCTTGTTGGTGACGAAATAACTGCCGACCGGTTTTTGTATGAAGAGCTGATGTCGCAACAACACCTTGACCTGTGATTCCTTAAGCAGCCCCATGCTGACCGCACGCTCGCCAAACTGCCCGCCGCGGGAAACTTCCTTCAGGATAATCTCAATAAACGATTTGTGCAGCCAATTCCAATGCGCAGCAAGCTCCCCGATCGGCGGGCGCATATTGCGCTGCCAGACCAGTGCCTCGATCATCTGTTCATAGGATATCTTGCCGCTGTAATAAAGGAACAGGCCGGTTTTCAATGCTATGGTCGGCATCATGCCTTCGTAGTAACGGTGGCTTTCCACTTTCGGTTTTTTGGAGAAGGGTTTGCATTCGCGGTAGATCCTCGTGGCAGCAGGTCTGTAGGTGTGGGGCTTTTGCGCCCATTGAGGCTTTTTATGCCTGCATATCTGCTCATTGAAATGTTCGGCGGATACCTGTGCCGAGTCCCGTGCCAACAGGAAGTCGTTCAGCAGGTTGTACGCCTCGGTAACCTTGCGGAAGTTTGTGTTGAGCAACTCGTTATGGAGAGCATGGTTCAGGTCGGGGTGGGTAGCTTTTGCGGCAACCCTGTGGGCGGTTTTAAGCTCGGCGGCGGAAAACAGCTGGATTGCCTGGGCGGCGTTATCACACCTGCCGAAGAGCAGACGGTGCGCATCGAACAGCAGCGATTTGGAAAAATGAAATTTTTTCTTCATGTTTTCTGGCATATCTGATGACCTCTGCAACCAGTATCAGGTGTCCGGCTCTTCAAATGATCATGCAAAATCAGTTGGTACCTTAAACAGCAGGCGCATTTGAAATTTGCGGCGTCATAGCAGTAGATTTTACATAATTGCCCTCGTAACGAGCCCGACGATCTATAAAAGTATGAATGTTTCAAAATCACAAAAAAGCCACGTGCAATTTGTCGTTGTAAGTGGCTATTTTTTTATTGGCGTCCCCGAAATAATGGAATTGAGAACTGGAAAAATGTATAAATATCGGCGAACCATTGAGTGGCTTGCCACTCAATGGTTCTAATCGGTTATCGATCTTCGCGTGTATGCCAGATCCGGAGCACTGAAATAACAGACTCTTGTATTTCATAGCGCATTTCGTATCTACCAACAACAATACGTCGGACTTCGCGCGGGTCAAACTCTTCGAGCTTCTCACCTATTCTTGCTTGGTCCAGAAGACGATCTGGTGCGGCTGACAACGATTGTACCGTACGAGCAGCAGCAGACGTGTCTTTTACAGCTAAAAACTCATAGAGACGTACCAGGTCTGACAGGGCTTTGCTGGTCCACTTTATTGTCATTAGTGCGGCACCGGAAGTGGCGTTTCAGTATCAAGGCTGTTAGCCCAGGCTTTGACATCCGGGTGATCGACAACGTGTCCGGCGTCAACATCTGCCATAGCCTCTAAAGTCAGGCGGCGACGCTCTTCTTCTTGCCCCACCCAGGCGCTTAAAGCCTGCTTTACAATCCAGCCACGAGAACGCTCCAGTCGTGCGGCAATCAGATCAACCTGCTCTGCAAGCGGGATTGGAATATGTGCGGTCAGAACTTTGGTGTTCGTTGCATTCATTGAACAGCCCCCTTTCACATAAATAATCATAATGATTAACGTTGATTATATCAAGCGCATTATAGTTTGAAAGAAATGCCGGATGTGCAGCCCTTTATTGACTGTTAGTCTGGTGAGATCGCGGCATGTGGGTGGGAAGGTGGCCCCGAACTACAGGAAAACATTTGATATGATTGCGAATACCTAGGAGGAGTGACCAACAAAAAAAGGTCACTTCTCCAGAGAAAAGTGGCCTTTGTAAAGTTTGCGTCCCCTGGCGGTCGCACTTCGAACCTTTATTATATGAATATCCATTCCACTGTGCAGGATATATATCGAAAAAATGAGACTACGAATCGGGCAGATAGTCCTCAAGGACGATGACTTTGATTTCCTTCGTCTGTTTCAGCGCGGTATCGTTTGTCAGGAAATAATCTGCTTTACGAACGATTGCAGTAGCAAGTTGGATAGAGTCTGGAGTCTTGAATCCATATTTTGCCCGAATCGTGGCAGCTCTTTCGGAAATTGCGTTAGTAATTTCGCAGGTTTCAAGATCACTAGATGAAAGCAGGATGGTTTTGTATTTTTCAGCCAGTTTTTTGTTCCCTTCTCGCAAAGGAAGAACCAAAACCTCCAACATGGGTAATGGTTGATGTCATGCCTTTTGCTTGCTGGGAATCTATGAGCGCAATAACCGGCTTTACCGTATCAAGGTAACGACTGCTTTTTTCGATGAAATAAATTAACGGCGCAGTATCGAGAAAAACCATCTTTCCCTGAAGAAGTTTACTTAATTCCATGAATCCCGTTCCTGTCGGACGTAGTTCTCAATATTCACTTTTGACCACACATCCGCTCCCAACCCCTCCAGTTCAAGCAGGTTATGCCGCTTCACTCCGGGCAGCATTGCCTTTTTCAAAACAGATGACAGAGCTTCAAGCAGATTCAACTGCTCGTCCGGAGCAAGAGATGGCAAAGTTGCTACCACATCATTGTACGTTAATCGTGTTTTGTGAGCAGCCATGTAAAAACTCCTTGATTAACATTGTGTTTGATTATAACGCCTCTTCCAGTGCGGTCAACACAAATATCAGACTTAAATATCTGGCATTGGTCATAAGGTTTTTCGCATGAGCAATATAATGACAGCTTAATCCGGTGTTCGAACTCCACTTTGGCATGTGGGGAGGTGACAATGAACTATAGGAAACCATTTGGTATGATTGCGATTACAAGGGAGGAGTACGAACAAAAAAAGGCCACTTCTCTTGCGAAAAGTGACCTTTGTAAAGTTGGCGTCCCCTACCGGATTTGAACCGGTGTCGCCGCCGTGAAAGGGCGGTGTCCTGGGCCGGGCTAGACGAAGGGGACGTTTGATCTTGTCACACCGTTCCATTTAAGGAATCAGGCCCATGAGTGTGTGACGAGAAGGACTTTATATCTAACTACAAAAAACAAGTCAACAGTTTTTTTGCGGGTCACCAATTTTTTTAATTTGAGAGCGTGGTTCGGTATTTGGAGTTCCAAAATCAATCAGCCGCTTGAATATCATTCAGAAAGCCTCGCACCATCGGTGCAAAGGTCTCGTGCTCCAGGAGAAATGCGTCGTGACCGTAGGCTGAAGTTATCAGGTGATATTCGGCCGGCTTTCCCAGCTCTTTAAGGCAGTTCGCCATTTCTTCCGTCTGGTAGGCCGGGTAGAGCCAGTCGGAGGTGAAGGCGTAGAACTGGATCGGGGCTTTTACCTGGCTGAAGGCCTCGCTCATCGATTCATAGCCCCATGCTACGTCATAAAGATCAAGCGATTTTGCCAGATACAAAAAAGAATTGGCGTCAAACCGGTCCACAAAGTTGTAGCCGTTGTAGTTCAGGTAGCGTTCAACCTCGAACTGCCCGAAAAAATCAAACTGGCCGTCCTTGGCTGAAAATCGTCGTCCAAACTTGGCGTTCATCGATTCATCGGACAAAAAGGTGATGTGACCTATGCCGCGCGCCAGCGCCAGGCCATCCTTGGGGTTGTGCTTGTATTCTCCCTTGCGCCAGGTCGGGTCGTTGAATATCGCCCAGCGGGCTACCGCGTTCAGCGAGATGGCCTGGGGAGAGGGGCGCGGCGTTGATGCCAGGACGATGGCGGAGGCGATGTTGTCCGGATATTGGGTAGCCCATTCAAGAGCCTGCATGCCACCCATGCTGCCGCCCATGACCGTCAAGAGCTTGTCGATTCCAAAGGTGTCAATCAGGAGCTTCTGGGCGCGCACCATGTCGCGCACTGTGATGACCGGAAAGGAGAGGTTATAGCGTTTGCCTGTTTTGGGGTTGATCGAGGTTGGGCCGGTGGAGCCGTAGCAGGAGCCGATCACGTTCGAGCAGATTACAAAGTAGCGGTCCGTGTCCAGCAATCGTCCGGGGCCGACGATGGCGTCCCACCAGCCGGGCTTGTTGTCGGCATCGTCCCGTTTTCCGGCCAGATGGGCATCTCCGGTCCAGGCGTGTTCAACCAGGATGGCGTTTGATCGCTGCTTGTCAAGGCATCCGTAAGTTTCGTAGACCAGGGTTATGGGCGCAAGTATGCGGCCGCTGTCCAGGCGGATACCGGATTCAAAGGTAATTGATTGCTCCTTTACTACACCGACGGACATGCAAAGCCCCTTCACATTTTCATGAGAAGGGGCCGGTAAATACACAGCACACCTCTCATCTTTGCCTTTCGGCAGGATTTAGCACCTGTCGCCTTATTGGCCGGTTGCTGTGGCTTCGCAGGGCCTTTCCCTCCACCACTCTAGATAAGCAGGTTTGATTCGGAAACAATACGAAATTACCCGTTCTCTTGTCAACAGATTTGAAAGCCGAAAGTCAGAGGGCAAGTGTCGATTCCGGTGTCAAATTGACTGGAAAATAAACATTCCATCTGGTATATATCCACTCCATCGTTTTTGAGTCATTTCAGCTCTTCGAAGAGGGGGTTTCATGAAAAGGTTGTTGCTGTGTGTGTTGCTGCTTGCCGTTACCATGACTGGTTGTGCAAGAAACTATTATAATATCCCGGTTGAAAACTTTGCCGGCAAGGTCAAGGTTCTCGGTGTTGCTCCCATTTTTATCGATACTGATTCCGACATTAGGCATCCCCAGAAAGATCAGCTGATCCAGTTGGTGGCCGACCTGAATCGTAGATATGAACCGCAGCTAGTACGCAAGTTCAAGGTAACCGGGAATTTTTACACTGTCGCACTCCTTGACGGCGACCCGGGCCGCTTGTTTGAATCACTTCTGTTCAGGCGTGAGTATCGCGACGATGCGACCGTAAAATACAACAAATACTTCTGGAGGAGTGATGAGCTCAAAAACTACATCCAGAAAAACAATCTTGATGCAGTGATGCTGATTACCATCAGCGGGCTGACCAAGTCAGACAAAATCTATTCCAGTAACCTGCTTACTTCACTTGAAGCCGACTATAACTATCTGACCATGACTGCCCAGATGCTGGATGCCGAAGGCACCATACTGTGGGAGTACCCCAACTTCCGTAAGCGCTTGCTGGGCTATTCTCCGTTGATCAACCTTCAGTACCCGGACTTTAGCGAATCCGACGCAAACCTAGCCAGGAAAACCGAGGTTAAATTCAAAACCATTGATGGTATCCGCAGGACACTTGAGCATAAGCGCAAGGACTGGTTGCTACGAGAGACGCAGGAACCGGAGGTTTACACCGCGCAGTTTGATGAAATCGTTTCGCTGATAAAATACGATCTGGGCAAAGAGGGAAAAGATGCGCCCGCCACGTCAGAACCGCCCCGACAGGCTCCGCAGAAGGCTGCCAAGCCGGATGAAGCGCCGCCCCCCGCACCCGTCGCAATCCCGGCACAATCTCCACCGGTATCAACCCCCAAGGCTGTTGAGCCGGCCAAGACCACTGCAGCACCGGTTGACGCGCCGGCTGCAATCAGTGATGAAATTGTCCCGGCAACCGGCAGTACGCGCTAGGTCGTGATATTTGCTGTTCTCTTTCATGGATAAACACCAATGACTTTCAAGATACCCCGCAGGTTGCCGCGGGGTATCTTAGTCTGCAATAATTAATGACTTTTGCAGTCCCGCATCATCCACATTCTAGTTAACCATACTCGGTTTTCAGGGTGTCGGAATTGCCACGTTCAATGACTCCGTCTGAAACAATCCGCGGTAACTCCCTTTTTTTTTGACATGAGTAGTATATTTTGCGATAATCCGCCGGCTTCGCAATCCGTACTGGAGGTATCATGAGAAAATATTTTGTCATCTGCATCGTTCTGCTGGCTTCGCTCTTTTCAATGCCGGCTTTTGCTGCTCAATTGAAGGTTTTTGTAGCTGACATGAACGCGGTTGGAGCAACCAACAGGGACGAGATGAAGACGACACTCCAGATGCTTCTTGCTTCCCGGCTTAACAGCGACAAGATCCTGTCGGTGGCCAGCGCCGCCGAGGCTGATTTATTGATAACCGGCACTTACGTTGCCATAGGCAAGGTCTTCAGCGTGGATGCTCTTGCCAAAACCACCGCGGGCAAATCTGTAACCCGTGCTTTTGTCCAGGGCGAGAATCAGGACGAGTTGATTCCTGCCATCGGTAAGCTTGCCGACAAACTTTCCGCCGAGCTCATCAAGGCGTATGTCTCCGGGGGCGATGTGCCATCAGCCGCCGTTGCTACCCAGGCGCCTTCAGCAGTGCTATCCCAGAAAAAAGACATAATCAGGGCAGAAAATGTACGGACTGCACCAATCTCAGAGTTCATCAAGCCTCGTGACTATGAGCAGAACAGCTCCGGTGGCTGGACCAGCAAACGGCTTGTGGGCTCATCCAACCTTCTTGCCCAGGGCATGTACCTGCCTGACGGCGGCCGCCAGATATTCCTGGCTGAAGATCGCCGCATTTCCTACTACCGTCAGTCCGGTGACATGAAGCTGGTCACCGAAGTTGAGCTTAAGCTGAATGAAAAAATCGTGTCCCTGGATGCGCTGGTTTCAGGTGGCAGCGTAGAACTTTATGTCAGCGTTATTCGGAGCAATGATGTCTCTTCGCAGATCTGGCAGCTTCAGGGTGATAAACTGGTCAGGGTGGCCGATAGTATCCCCTATTTTTTCAGGGTTTTCGGCCTTGCCGGAGCAGAACCGAAGCTTTACGCCCAAAGCATGGGCCGTGATAGTGATTTTTACGGCGAGGTATATGAAGCAACCCGGTCCGGCAGTACCGTTACGGTGAAAAATCCGATCAAAATGCCGCGATTCGCCAATATATACACTTTCAACCAATTCAAGGATTCAGCGGGAACCGTCTTTACCACTGTTCTGAATCCCGATAACTATCTTGTTGTTTATGACCGTGAACAGAAGGAACTTTGGCGCAGCAACGACAAGTTCGGGGGTTCGGAATTGTATTTCCAGAAGGAAGACCTGGACAATGTCCGCGTCACCGGTGACCCCTATCGCTGGATTTTCATGAATCAGCGGATTCAGGTTACATCAAAAGGTGAAGTGCTGGTCGGGAAGAACGACGGTTTCTGGGTGCTTGGCAATGCCCGTTCGTACAAGAAGGGGGCTGTATATTGCCTGGTCTGGAACGGCTCCAGCCTTGAAGAGAAGTGGCGCACACGCGAGACACAGAATTATATGCCCGACTATTTCATGGATGAGGCCCGCAACGAGTTGCTGATACTGCAAACCGTCCAGAAGCCCGGATTTTCCGCTCGTGGCGCATCATCATTGTCTATCAAGAAGGTCGAGTGATCGTTCCTGCTCAAGACATATCCCTGCCTCGCGGAGTCAGCGACCTGCTGCCTGACACTGCGGCCAAAATCGGTTATATCGAGAGCCGGTTGCTGCGTGTTTTTGAGCTGTGGGGCTTCCGCCGGGTAATTACTCCCAACCTGGAATATGAAGACGTTCTGACCATAGGGATGGGAGAAGAGCTCAGGGGCAAGGCCTATCGTTTTGATGACCGGCAGACCGGGAGGCTCTTGGCTTTTCCACCGGATATCACTCCGCAGATCGCCAGAATTGTCGCCACCCGTCTGGCGTCCTGGCCGCTGCCCCATCGTATCAGCTACAGCGGGCGCGTGCTGCGGCAGACCGAGATGCAGACCGGACGTAGCCGTGAGATGTTTCAATCCGGTGTTGAACTGATCGGACTCAGTTCTCCCGAAGCGGACGCCGAGATGGTAGTGATGGCAATTGAGGCCATGCAGGGACTCGGCCTCGAAAATTTCAAAATAGATCTGGGACAGGTCGAGTTCTGCCAGGGTGTGATGCAATCTTCCGGTCTAAGAGGATCCGCACTACAGGAACTCCGTGAGGCGGTTTCAAGAAAAGACACCTCCGCCGTGGCATCTCTGCTCAAAACCAACAATGTCTCAACGGAAGCCTCCCGTGAGATCAGTGCCTTGCCGCGCCTGTTCGGAGGATGCGAAGTGCTTGCCGATGCGCGGAAGTTTACTTCAAACCCCCGCTCGCTGGCAGCGCTGGAAAATATGCATCAGGTCCTGGAAATATTGGAAATACACGGTGTTGCCAGCTATTTGACCATTGATCTGGGTGAAACACGGGGACTTGGTTATCATACCGGCATCACATTTGAAGGTTTTGTTTCCGGGCTGGGCGAGCCTGTATGCAGTGGCGGCAGATACGACAGCCTGACCTCCCGCTACGGTTTCGAAGCTCCGGCCACCGGCTTCACTTTTAACGTCCTCAATCTTCTGACGGCACTTGAGCGCCGCCCGGAATTGGAGGCCAGCACCACGAGGGATTTTCTGCTGTTCAATGCACGTGAGGATCGAATAGTTGTGCTGGAAATTGCCAGGCTTTTGCGGTCGCAGGGATATAGTACCGCCAGGGATATTATCCGCCGCGAGTATGAACAATCTCTGGAATATGCCCGTCGCATGAACATTCGTTACATGCTTGTTATCGGCAATGACAGTCAGTGTTATCAGGCCGTACGAACCAGAGACGGCGTTGCTGTACCGGTTGACAGGGCTTTACTCGCCTGTCCGGAACTCATGAAATTCATCGAAGAAAGCCAGGGAGACAGGTAATCATGGCAAACGTAGTTGTAGTTGGCGCCCAATGGGGTGACGAAGGCAAGGGCAAGGTTGTTGACATTTATACTGAATATGCTGATGACATCGTGCGCTATCAGGGCGGCAACAATGCCGGGCATACACTCGTGGTCGGGAATGAAAAAGTCGTCCTTCATCTGATACCTTCCGGAATACTGCACGAAGGCAAGCGCTGCATCATTGGTAATGGTGTCGTTCTTGATCCCGAGGTGTTTATCAGGGAGATCACCAAGTTGAAGGAATCGGGCCGGATCAAGGACGATGCCTGTCTTTTGCTGTCCGAATCACTTCACATCATCATGCCGTATCACAAACGCATCGACATTGCACGCGAGGCAAAAAGCGGCGATAAAAAAATCGGGACTACCGGGCGCGGTATCGGACCCTGTTACGAGGACAAGATCGGCCGTCGCGGCATCCGCCTGATGGATCTGATCGATTCCGATACATTTGCTCGCAAGCTCAGGGAGTATCTCGTTGAAAAGAATTTCATTCTTGAGCAGTTCCTGGGTGAGCCTCCCTGCAGCTACGACGAGATCTTTGCCGAGTATCAGGGCTATGCCGACGTGCTGCGCCGATATGTCGCCGATACCGCTCTGATTCTGAACAAGGATCTGGAATCCGGTAAAAAAGCACTGTTTGAGGGCGCCCAGGGAACTCTGCTGGACGTTGACCACGGCACCTACCCGTTCGTCACATCATCTTCCACCTGTTCAGGGGGAGCTTGTACCGGTTCCGGCGTAAGTCCCAGAAAAATCAATGAGATCATAGGCATATCAAAAGCCTATGTTACCCGTGTGGGCAGTGGCCCGTTTCCTACAGAACTGCTGGAAGAGACGGGTGAAAAGCTGCGTCAGATCGGCGGGGAGTTTGGCGCCACTACCGGGCGGCCACGCCGTTGCGGCTGGTTTGACGCGATGGTCATCCGTTATTCAGTGCGTGTAAACGGCTTGACCGGCATCGCGCTGACGAAGCTGGATGTCCTGTCAGGCTTCGACACAATCAAGGTCTGCACCGGCTACACCTATAACGGTAAGGCACTGGAGACGCTCCCCTCCAGTCTGGAGGTATTTGAAAAGTGCCAGCCGGTTTACGAAGAACTTCCCGGATGGAACCAGGACATTACCGGTGCGCGCACTTTTGAAGAACTTCCTCCCAAGGCCCAGTCCTATGTGCGCCGCCTGGAAGAGCTGGCCGGATGCCAGATCGTGATGGTCTCGGTCGGTCCGAGACGCGATCAGAGTATCGTCCTGCGAAACCCGTTCGCCTAGCCTGACAATCAAATCCGTATTTGAATACAGAAAAGCCGGCTCCAGGGCCGGCTTTTCTGTATTCAATGCGAAACACAACAATTATTAATAACGACTTGAAACCAGAATCAGAATTCGATATTGGGACGGAGTACCGCGGTTACACTCTGGAAGTCGTTGTCCCTCAACACTCCCTTGTATTTTGCCGGATCCTCCCAGATAACACCCACATCCAGCCGTAAAGCCAGATGCCAGTCTTTAATCGGGAACTTCTTACCGATCACATACTCCTGTCGCAACAGACGACCATCCTTAGCAGAGAAATCCCAGCGGAAATCTATCGAGCCGTTATTCATAAAGCTCAGGAAATCAGCGGTGAAGTCCAGGTTGCTGCGACGAAATCCGATGTAAAGAGTATTGGATATATCCTGATTCTCATGGATTTTGGAGCCGAGACGAAAACTCCAGGAGAGCTTATCCTCGTGAAACACCCGCTCTCCCTTCATCTTCCATTCCACTTCGAAATTATGGTCCGGTATCAGGGTGTTGCGTTTGATATGCTGATTTGAGTAACTGAGCATGTAGCCCATATAACCCTTGTTGGAGCTTATCTTCTCTTCGCCGGGACGGACAAAACTGACCATGTCACCGACAAAGACCGAAACGGCATAGGGCTCCTGAAATCCTGCCGTCACGGTTTCAAGCAGATTGAGATTCCCGCTGCCGATGTTGAATCCGCGATAAAAGTCCCGCTGGTATTCCTTCAAGGCCACTCCCACCAGTGGCATGGGAAAAACTGCCGCCTCAATCAGCATGAAGCGTGGCACCAGCGAATCCATCAACAGCTTTTTATAAACCTCGAACTCGTTGGTTCCGGACATCTCCGGAATCAGGTCATCTGTCAAGGGGAAATGCAATGATACTTCGCTGTAGTATGGATCCAGCTCCCATACAAATTCAGTCCGGCTCTCTTTGTCGTTCAGGCCGCCCTGTTGGAATGACGTTGCGGGTGATGACGACAATTCTCCAGTTGACTGCAATTGATCCGCACGCAACTGCTCTTCGCCGAAAGCCGGTTGGACAAAACAAGCCAGAATCATCGCAGTCAGGAAAATGTAACGATTCATACAGCTGTTTTCTTTGCTGAGGAGATCGACCTGGCTCTGATGCCGCTGATCGTTTTGGTGAAAAGAGCGCTCTTATAGCCTACGCGCTTTGCCAGTTCAGCCGTCTGGCTGATTGCAAGCTCGGCAGATGCCATTCTTGAGCAGATCACAACCGGTGATTTGACTGACTTTATCCCGTCAAGCAGAACAAGCAGCGCACCCCATTCGCATAATTCTTCAAATCTTTCCTTATTGAACCATTCCGTGCCTTCACTTTCGTGAACCATGAGATATGAACGGCTGGCAGGATGCATGAACATGCTGGCAATGTGTTCAGTGTTGAATTGTTTGACCGTCGCCTTTCCGTGGAATTGCCACAACTCCTGAAGCGCAACCAGCAACTGGGTACTACGGTAGTGGAGGTCTCGATCATGATCCTTGGCCAGGAGCTGTTTCAGTACCCAGTCAAGGCCGTACCGGACCGGATTCACACTGGAGCTTCGCAGAACAAGCCAGGCCAGGACCAGCCTGGTTGTGGCCTGGTCTGTGAAGCGGCTTGCGACACGGGTCTGGAACATCAGCGCATCGGCTGCCTTCGGTTTCTGGGCCAGAAGCTTCTGCAGGCTGTCGAAACAGGCCGCCAGGCTTTTACCGTCTTCGGCCCTTCTCAGTTTTGAACTTCTAGCAGCATTCTTGTCTGTCTGATGCTTGGTTAACTCATCTGCCAGGGCTGCGAGGAAGTCGTCAATCGCCTGCGGCAGATCATCCTGGGCGGGTTCGACCAATTTGCGCGCGCCGGATAGCGGAATCAGTCTCAGCAGGTTGCGGAACAGGCTGTTAAGCTTGGCATATTCAAGCTGCTTGCGTTCATCTGCCAGTGATTCGACCCCGGAACCGTTCAGGTGTGTATAGAGCGAACGCCACGAACCTTTCGCATCATCCTTTACCAGATTGAAATCCATGAACACATGGAACTGGTACTCGCCAAGTTCAACGTATAGCCCATTTTGATTCAGCTCGCTGGCTGAACGGAGATATTCGTGCCCTTGCGTCAGATCCCTGAACGTGATGAATGTATTTTCTTCAAAACCAAACTGAAGAGCATCGCTCAAAGTGGTTCTTGCCAGTTTTTGCTCGACGCCATCCCTTGCGCTGTCAAAGAAAACCGATTCTCTGATCCAGCCGGAGGTCGTGGCATGGCGATTGTTGAATAAGACCAGCGCTCTCTGGTTGTTAACCCGGTTTGAATACGCGAAAACATTTTCATCAACCGAATCAACTGTGTGAAAATCATACAGCACGAAGTTTTCGGAGCCGGAAAACAACCAGCGCCTCCGCAAGAGCGGAAAAATCCACATTTCATGGCCACGAACCAGCCCTTCGTCAACCTGTTCGTCCCAATAGGCCCGCTTGTACTCCATGCCGTATTTCTCATGAAAGCCTTCGATCTGGCCGTGACCGATCATCGGCAATCCGGGCATGGTTGCAAGCAGCACACATGCGCCGAAGTATTTGCCCTGGGAACCGAACTGCGCCACGGCGGTCTTTTCGTCCGGATTGTTCATGAAATTTACGAAGCGTTTGAGGATTTCGTGGTTGAATTCCAGTACGTTCTTGATAGTCTGGCGGTATTTTGCATTTTCCTCGGTCTTGAGCATGTTCATGAAGGCGCTGTTGTATACCCGGTGCATTCCCAGCGTCCTGACAAAATAACCCTCCATCATCCAGAAGGCCTCGGCCAGTAACAGCGTGCCGGAAGCCTCGGCCGCGACGCGGTCAACTACCTCGCGCCAGAACTCGACCGGAAAAACGGTGTCGAACTCTTCCTTGCTCATGCCGTGTTCAACACGGGACGGCACACCTCCGCCCAGACCGCGCAACGGAAACCAGAGGCGCTGGTAATGTTTCTTAGCCAGGGTCATGGCCGCATCAAAACGTATAATAGGAAAATTGCGGGCTACGTGCAGGATGGTTTGGATGACCGATTCACGAACTTCGGGGATCAGGTAATTGAGCTGGGCGGTGTCGTTCCAGGGAATGCTAGTGCCGTCATTGCCGTGGTAGATAAAACGGGTGCGGTCGGTGCGGCGATCGTAATGCCTGAATACTACAGCGGCATCGCTCTTGTTCCAGTAACCGTCTTCGATCTGAAGGCAGACGTTGGTATCATGGGAGAGATCCTCACCGTTGAAACGATAGGTGGGAAAGGGAGGATAATCGGTCTGGACGAACCAGTCCGGGTGCTGGATAACCCAGCGGGAATAGATGCCGGTATGATTTGGCACCATATCGCTGGCCAGGCGTATGCCCCGCTTCCGGGCTCTCGCCCGCAGGCTGGCCAATGCGTCCCAGCCCCCAAGGTCGGCGGCCACCTCGTAGTCATAAAGCGAATAGGCTGACGCTATTGCGTCCGGGTTGCCACATATCTGCTTGATACGTTGTGACGCGGGAGACCGTTCCCAAAGGCCGATCAGCCAGAGCCCGGTAAAACCCCATGCCGCCAGTCGATCAAGCTCGGCATCCGGCACCTGATCCAGGCGGGTTATCGGGTAGCCATGCATGCGGCTCAATTGATCAAGCCATATGTAAACCATCTTGGCCATCAGGACGACATTGGACATCCAGTCGGCGTCCGGAGAAAACTGTTCATATTCGGGATAATCATATCCGGCAAAAACCGACCCGCCTCCCATATGATCAATATTTTCTCTCATGGAGCCGGTTTTGCCGCCAAATTCAAGCACCGGCGCGGGGCCGGGATCGCCCCCGCCGAATCCGCGTTCGCGCTGTTCTTCATTCAGTATGTCAAGAGCGATCTCGGCTTCACTGAGGATTTCGGGCGGGAGTATTGAATGCCAGTGGCTGCGAATGTACCCGACCTGTCCGGCCAGGGACGCGGGAGATGAATTGATGACAGCCAAAAGCGCTTCAATCAGCGTGTATTGTCGTCCTTCAATAACCGGCCCGTCAGTCAACGACGATTTCAATATATTCACAATGTTTGTGTACTGGGAGGTAGCAACCAGCGCGCTGTCGTCAACCAGCTCCCGGAAGCTTTCAATGGCCGGATTGTCTGCGGCCAGTCTGAGCAGAAGCATCTCCCGAAGCAGCAGGCCGGTGCGCAGATCCTTCAAATCCGGGTCTTCAAGCCAGCCCTGCTCGTCGGCGACGCCTTTCAATACGGCATCGGGTGGAAAAAGATTGACAAAACTCCGTGCGGTTTCCCTTGTCTCCCTGCCGGCCGGATCAATGCCCCTCTGTTTCAAGGCGTGTGATAAACCCTGGCCGGAGACCACGACATCGATTATATGCCGGCATGCATGCAGGAAAGTGGCATACAGATTCAGCTCTCCGGCATGCACGGTATCGGCTCCATCGGGCCGGATGCTGTTAAGCTTGAGCGCCAGCTGGCGGAAAAACAATATTCGAGGAATTCCGTGAGATTGGATGCGGTGCGAAAGCATGCCCAAGTCCAGGGAATGCCAATGATGGGAAGATATCTGGATTTCGTATGGGAAATAAACGTCGGTACCGCTCTGATAAGCCATAGTGTATCCAGTCGCGGAATTCAGGGCATTAAAAACGCCCTGGTTATTTAAGCATAATTAAGATATCTGACAGAGTCTACTTCTTTACAGCCTTTTTACTCTTGGATACTTTCTTAGTTGTTTTTTTGACTTTTGATTTTTTGGTGCTTTTTTTTGCTTTTTTGTTTTTGCTCTTTTTTGCTTTGCTGATTTTACTCTTTTTTCCTTTACTGATCTTGCGCGGTTCCGGGTTGAATTCATCACGGATGTTGCTAAGCAGCACAGAAGTTTCTTCCATGGTCGGATCGGCTTTTCTTGCCGCTTCGAGTGTCTCCTTGGCTTCGCTCAACTTGCCGGCCTTCATGTACAGACGCCCGAGCGCATTCAGGGAACGGGCATGGTCAGCCTTGATTTCTATCGCTTTCTTATAGCTGGCCGAAGCATTCTCATAGTCTTTCTTGAAATCATAGATCAAGCCAAGTTTGTAATGGTTGTTAGGGTCATCAGGGTTAAGCTCGACAGCTTCTTTCAAAAGGGCCGTAATTTCATCGTACTGCTTGTTTTTCACATAAATCGACACGAGTGCCGTGCGCGTCTCCGAGTCATCCTTATACAAAGCCAGAACTTTCCTGTAATGGCTGATCGCCTTGTCATTGTCGCCTTTCAACTTGTACATGGCCGCAATTTCCCGATTTGCATCAGCATCGTTCGGGCTGTAGGTCAACACGGAATTGTAGGATGCAATGGCAAGGCTGGTTTCCTTGTTCTTTGCAAATATGCGTGCAAGTTTGAGATGGATATCAGGACTGTCCGGCTTGAGTTTTAAAAATTCCGAATATTGTTCCACCGCTTCCGGGAAAACACCCCTGGAAAAACGTATGTCACCGAGTTTCAAATGTGCTTCCGCATTAGCGGGGTTTGCGTTGATGGCGCGCTTGTAGGCCACGGCCGCCTCGTCAAGCTGGTTCTTTTTCTCATATAGAATGCCGAGATTCAGATAAACGTCGCTATTGGTGCTTTTGAGGTGTGCCGCTTCTCTGTAGGACTCGAAGGCCTCGGCGTCCTTTCCGGCGGCACGGTAGATGTTCCCCAGCTTTTCATGGGAAAGAACATCACCGGGATGCTCTTTAATAGCAGCCTTGAGTTCCTCGATATCCTTGTCGGTCCCGCTGCTGTTGGCGGATGTCACCGGCGGCTTGTCCGCAACCGCGGGCGAAATCCTGGTTTTCCCTCCCAGTAGCGAATGGTATTCAGACAGTTTGGAATCACCCTTTTTCTCGTAGATATTTGCCAGCATCAGATGGACTTCACGGTTTTGCGGATTAGCCATTTCGGCTTTTTTTAGCTGTTCAATGGCTTGATCAAGATTGTCGCGCTGGATGTGAATAGCGGCGCTGCCGATATATGCCTTTTCAGAGTTGGGGTTGGCGTTCAAAGCACGACCATACTCTTCCAGGGCTTTGTCCGGTTGCCCCATTGCGCTGTACACTTCCGCCAGTCCGGTAAAAATTGCTTCGTCGCGGCTCAGTTCCTTGCCGGCTTCATTGTAATGATAAATTGCCAGCGGATAGACCTTGCGCTCAGCAAAAATTCGCGCAATAGCCTTGTGGTAAAGCGGATTTTGATGTGCTGAAAGTCCCCGCGCCAATTCCACCGAAGCTTCGTCATCCATCCCCTTCTGCGCATACAAGAGTCCCAGATTCCCGCTGGCACGGGCAAAGGAAGCATCCTGCCGCAACGCCCTGCGATATTCAGCGATTGCTCCATCGACATTGCCGACCCGTTCCAATTGCAGGGCGTTCACGAAATGAGCTGCTGCTCCATCGGGGCACAGGGATATGATTTTTGCTTCGGTCTGGCGCATCCGCGCATCATCCTGAGCGCCTTCCAGAGAGCCGGCCAGTTCCAGCGCTTCCTTGCACTGGTCTGTACCCAGGCTCCAGCTGAATCCGGTCAAAAGCAAAACGGCGCACATCAGCGCAAGATATATTTTCAAGATCCGCATATTTAGTATGTCCTTGGATTAAAAGAGTAGTGGTGGCGGGATTATACACAGGAGTAGTCCGGATTTCAATGATATAGGCTAAATGCTTGATTAATTACCGCGGTATGCGATAATGTCAGCTATGCATGCCAGTGGTGAAACGAATCATTGCAGGGGATTTTATGAACAGAGAGCTTGAGATAATGATCATGACCGCCAGCGACTTGCCGACCATTCCGGTAGTCGCCACCAAGGTCATGCAGCTAATAGAGAGTGAAAAAGCAACCGCCGAAGAGTTGGCTAAAGTTGTCGCATCCGATCCGGCTGTCGCGGCTCGCGTACTTAAAATATCAAACTCATCCTTTTACGGTTGTCAACGCCAGATCCAGACGTTGTCCCATGCCATTGTGGTTCTCGGATTCAGCACACTCAAAAGTCTCGTCGTCGCCGCTTCGGTAAAACAGGTCTATAAGCCTTACGGCCTTACGGAAAAAATGCTCTGGGAACATTCGTTCGGGGCTGGGTTGGCCGCGCGCATTATTGCCAAGGAAACCCGCGCGGCAAATGAAGAGGAGGCTTTTCTCGGAGGGCTGTTCCATGACATCGGCAAGATAATCATGAACAACATGGACAGCCAGCAGTTCCAGGCTGCCATGCAGAAATGCTACAACGACCAGGTGTCTTTCTCGGAAGCCGAACGCCAGGTCTATTCCTATACTCACTCCGAGGTCGGCGCCCTGGTTATCAAAAAATGGAATTTTCCCGACATCCTGATGCATGCGGTCCTGAAACATCATTCCTTTGATTTTGCAGAGGACGAGGATGCCTACCAGATCCGCTTGGCCTGTGTGGTCGGACTTGCCAACATGTTCTGTCACAAGGCCGGAGTCGGTATGCGTGAACCGGATGACGACCTTGAATTGCTTGAGACTGTTCCCGCGCAGTTGCTTGGGATCGATCAGCAGAAGATGGAAATTTTGCTGGAAAGTTTCAATGCCGCCTATGAGAAGGACAAAAGTTATTTCGGCTGAGCAGGATCACCCGCCAAAGCAGGATCATCCCAGCAGTTCCTTCAGGAATTCAAGAATGCCCTTACGTTTTTTGCCGCTGGAACGATCCCTGGCTGCCTGTGATATTTCCACCAGATCTTTTTCCGGTGCGGGGGATTTCCTCTTTTTATGATCTTCCGTAAAACTGCCCCCGCTGTAGGTGCCTCCCGGAGAAGTCTCCTTTGTCCCGCTGATTCTGTTGACCGGATCCGTCATGTCCGCCTCTCGCCGGTAATGCAAAGATGAAAATTGATTTTATTGCTCTGAAATAGTATCATTTCAATTTAATTACAACGATTAAGGATGCATATGATCCGAAACATCCTCACCTACCCCAATCCAGAACTCAAGAAAAAATCAGCTCCGGTTGCCATTATTAATGATAGTGTGCGCGCATTGGCCCAGGACATGGTTGAAACGATGTACGACGCTCCCGGTGTGGGGCTGGCGGCGCCGCAGATCGGCGTGTTACAGCGTGTGATCGTAATCGATATTTCGGCCACTGATGAGCCACCAGGACTGATAGTCGCCATCAATCCGGTCATTGTCCACGCCGAAGGCGAGGCCTACGAGGAAGAGGGTTGCCTGTCCGTGCCCAAGTACGCCGCCAATGTCCGTCGCCATTCCAGCGTAGTGGTCAAGGCGCTCAACCTGGAAGGTGTCGAATGCGTCTGGCGGGCGGAAGGGCTGCTGGCAATTGCATTCCAGCATGAGATCGACCATCTGGATGGCATTCTGTTCGTCGATCACCTCTCGCCGCTCAAACGGGAACTGTTCCAGCGTAAAGCCCGCAAG
>MGZK01000079.1 GCA_001802125.1 Geobacteraceae bacterium GWC2_55_20 | reverse complement strand
GATAACCCGGTCCCAGGTTGCGCGGATGAGCCAATCTTCACCGATTCGGAAGCTTCCGGTTGTTGAGAAGATTATGGGTAGCCGCTCCTGACCGGTTTTGAGCCGGCGATCCAGGGCAAAATAAGGGCCGATACCTATGCCCAGCGAGATCCGGTCGTGCAGAAACGGTTTTGCCAGCCAGATCTGGGTAGTCAGGCCGTAGCGCTCAATCAGGGAACTTTTCCCCTCGTAAAGCGCTCCCGCCGTCCATTCAATAAAACGCCACAGTCCACGCCGGTATTCCAGGGCAACTGCTTGCGAATGACCGTCTCCGGGAATGTTCACCACCGTTTCGCCGCCAAACAGAGTCAGTTCATTGCCGGTGGTTCTTTCGGCCAGACGGGTTCCTTTGACGCCCGGCCCCTTTTCTGGCGGCGCATCGAGCTGATAGCCGACGCCGGCCAACGCCGACAGGGTGTCAAAGCTTTCTCCGCCCCTGACCCAGTAGCCTTGCACCTGATAAAACCAGCGGCTTTTAGTGTACCAGGTTGCCGCCACGCTGGCCATTGTTCCCCAGCCGTGCAAGTCACGGGCGGGGTCGCCATTGGCAGGTATTTTGGTGTCGTAATAGAACAGGCCGCCAATGCCTGCGCCCAGCGACAGCTGGCGGTCGAGCAGATTGGTTCGAACCCAGAGATTGGCGGCATTGCCATCACGATGGTGCGAATTGAAGTGTCCCTGGTTCAGATATGAAAGGGAGTAGGCGAAATGATCGCCCAACCCCTCCATGTACTGGACCTGCCAGGCAAAAGTTTTCTCAACCGGGTTATTAGTCGCGCCATACCCGCCCAGCAGGCTGATTTCTCCGGCGACAGCCGATCTGCACGGAAGAGCTAACATTAAGAGCATTACAGCATACGCAAAATATCGCATGATGATTCCTTTTGACTCAATATTTGCGGAACGCGCTGCATTGCTCATATTTTGCCAGGCAAGCAGAGACAAACACAGCGCCTTACAAACTCTGGCTCCAACTTGATCAGCGCTGTGCGGGAACAACCACTATCGTGCCGCCCTGCTCACCCTTGGCGCCCTCGCTGCCGGTCATTCCGGTTGCGCCGGTTGCGCCTTTTTCAGCCGGCGCGCCCATGGTTCCTTGCGGACCAACAGGTCCGGCCGGTCCCGGCGGTCCCGGAACAGTTACAACCACGGGTGGCGCTTGTGATGGCGCTACCGCCGGTTGCCGATCACATGCGGTCATTGCCAGCGCGGACAGTAATAATGCAAAAACAGTTGTAAATCTCATGGAAGTCTCCTTGGACTCAATAATTTTATTAATCTTATTCAAAACATCCTTAAATGGAAGGGACTACAAAACTAAATAGCCCTTCGACCTTGAATGACGTTTACCAGCACCGATATAATGGCAATCACAAGTAGAATATGGATCAGACCGCCCATCGTATAAGAAGTAACCATACCCAACAACCACAGCACTATCAGGATCAAACTGATTGTCCATAACATGACGTTCTCCTTTTCTTGGGGCCTGTTGCGCCGGCAACATTGCAGTTGGCTCTCGTTTCAGACCCCGGCTAAATACTCGACGGATTCTATAAATCCCGCCAAAACGGCTTGAATGTTCGCTTGAGATCGGCTATTTCACAATCAGGTCATTTTTCACAGATACGACATTCTCAACACCTCGGGCAACCTCGCCAGCCTTTGAAACACTCTGGGCGGAATCTACAAAACCGCTCAACTGAACTATCCCCTGGTAGGTCTTGACATTGATCTGCATCATTTTAAGCGTTGATTCGTCAAAAATAGCTTTTTTTACCCTGGTTGTGATGACGGAGTCATCGACATACTGGCCAGTGCTTTCATGTTTTTGCGTAGCCGCGCACCCCATGAATACGACTGTCAGAACGCAGATTGCCAGGAACTTCATAGTACGATTCAGTTTTAGCATGATGTTTTCTCCTTTTTTGTTTGTGAACCAATGATTGTCATGAAGCGCTCCTGCAATATTGCCATCCGGGGAACGCCTCCCCTAAAAAACAAGATGATTGCCGCTTTTGTATCAACACCTTCCCTTGCCTAATTCTTGAAGCTGTCCAGCCATTTCCAACCATTGCTCAGTTCCGGGAAGGCGGAGCCGAAATGAACCGTCTTGACCGGATCGGTCGAGATATTGATGCTGGCGGTCTCTTCTACCAATTCGACCCCGGGGCCGCGCACAATGTGATTTTTGGCCCCTGCCGTGCTGAAGGCGTTGAAAGCAGCCTGGGAGTTGCCATAGGGAACCAGTTCGTCGCTTTTGTGGTGGATCATTCGAATAGGTACGGTCGGCACCCAGCCGCGGTACGAGTCGTTCTGCCTCAGGAGATTGGTCACTGTGCTCGTTTCGAGCGCGAGCTGGTCAATGAACTGCGGGGTCAGCACACTCTTCGGAGCAATCAGCTTGACAGGATTGAAAGTCATCCCCATCGCCTCGCTGATCTTGTCCGATTGTGAATTACCGTCGAAAAGAGGCGGAATCGTGGCAGAGTACGGGGGCAGTAGAGCGAAGCCTGGGCTGAAATCAGTTGTCTGACCTCCATAGGCATGGTTGTAACCGGTCAGAAGCAAGGGAGCAAAGTAAGGCGCCTTGAAGGTGTTGTCCGACAATATTATCCCGCGCATGACTCCGGAGAGATCATGGGGACCGGAGAGAGGCGCCGAAGCGGTGACAGTGAACTCGGCGGCATGATTTAGCTGGAGTTCACGAGTGGTTGCCATGGTCACATAGCCCCCCTCTGAATATCCCATCAAAAAGAGCTGGCTGTTCCATTTGCAGGGCGAACTGCCGATTCCCGCTGTTCCGCCGATGATGTCGCGGCTGGCCTTGAGCAGATCCACTACCTGCCGGGCAAGCACGGCCCCGACCACATGTGGCTGAATACCGGTGTTGTCCCCCATTCCCTCGTAATCGACCAGAGCCACGGCATAGCCGGAGGAAGCGATTGCAGCAGCAACCATCACTTCCGGGTAGTCTTTGGGCCTGTCCATACGGCTTAGATAACGGGACGGTGAATATGCGCGATAGACCTCGGTTCCATGCTGATACATCAGAATCGGCACCGTTGGCTTGTCTCCCAGGATTGAAACCGGCAGTATCAGCAGACCGGTCATGGAGTGCAATTTGCCATCCGCCCCGGTGGACTGATAGGTCACCTTGCGCATGTCGAGGGTGTACTTGAGATTGGTCAGAAGCGGGGTAAAGCTGTTGATGTAACTGTTCCAGTCCCAACCGTCCAATGCCCTCTCAACCGGCTGCTGAATACTGTTGTTGATGCTGGCCAGCAGCGCCACGGGGTTAATATTTGCCGAGTCTCCCCCGCCGGCCGTCTGCGATGAATTTGAACCGCACCCTGCCATAAGTGTTGATACAGCCAGCAGGGTGGCACAGAGTGTCCGTATGCCTTTAAAGTCTCGAAACATTGGTTTCTCTCCATTTCATAAACCGGGTAGTGAGTGATTTTTTTCATACATGCTGAAGGCAGCATTTCACCTCGAAACACAACGCTGGCAGTTTACTTGCCTACCCGGATCGTGGAGAGCTGCCCCAGGATTCCAAAAACGCTCAGGAGCCACAAAACTACTGCAATAACCACGACTCCATTCAGAATCGACTTTATGGAACCCGCCATCGGAATGAATCTGTTTATCAGACCAAGGACGATTCCCACCACAATCAGGACCAGTATTACTTGAATTAAGGGCATTAGCTGACACACCTCCTATTGCTTGCAAAATGATTTAAACTTTCTCGCAAAACACCTGACGCAACTGCCGCCTAAAACCGTCCCATCAGTATCAGGACCAACAGAATCAGGAGCATCAGGCCAAACCCGCCACTGGGATAATAGCCCCACTGTCTGCTATGAGGCCAGGTGGGCAGCACACCCACCAGCAACAAAATAACCACGACTACCAGAATAGTTCCCAACATAAATCCTCCTTTATATCTGTGTACGTTCGTCTGACTAATTCACTCGATCTGGTGGCACGTTCAAAGACATGCCATAAAGGTAAGTGGCAACTAACGTGCCAGAGTGGAAATGTGATACGGCGTGTGCAATAGGCTGATTGTAAAGGGATTAACTGAACGCCGGGGGACTTATGAAGGATAAACCGCGCTGCTGACCCGCCATGTTTAACATTACTGCCATATATGACGGATCCGATTGGGGCGACTATGATAAATGCTTTGAAGTTTCTCCTTAGATCAGTCCAGGTTTTCTCGGCGTGCATCCGATTTTCTCGGCGGTTAACTGCCGTTTACAGGTTTAAATATTACTTGCCATCGGGTAGTTATCGCTTCAGTTTCGTATGACAACTCAACGCTTTCCTGCTCCGGACACACTCTTATCAAAACTTGGCAGCATCGCCTTGAAAAACGCGTTGCGGATCAGTTCCGCAATTATTTGCCAGGTGCTTGTTTCCGGGTTACCCACCGTACCGGAGATGTCCACCCTGGTGGCAACCTCCTGCTGCGTCCTGTTTTCAAGCAGCTGAGCTACCCCGCCGATCATCATCTCGTACATTCTGTGGGAGATGCCGCGCTCTTTATCCCTGCGCCCGTCGTACACCTTCATATCCTTGAAGAATGGCTTGAGATAACCGGTAATGGCATCGTCTTTGATGTGTATCTCCGTGACCATGGAAAAGACCCCGGCGGAAACGTCGAAATCCCCGTAGGCCCGCAGCAGATCGTTCATCGCCGTCAACTGGCTGTTTTCGATTTTAAGCATGAGATCGAAATCGGGCTTCCCCTTTTCCGGCCGGAAAGTCGCCGACGCAGTCGTGATGCCGCTTCCCATGAATTTCGCCTTCAGTTTCGCCTGGGCTGGCCCCTGGGAAAAATGATTGGAGAAGTTGCTCAGATGGAAATCGGTATCGGCCAGGAATACGCGGTACGGCTTGCTTGCAGCCTGATTCACCATGCCCAGGGTGCATCCCTTCAGGTTCAGGTTATCAGCGCGAAGCAGCAAGCCGGGCTTGTTGCTGATCTTCACCGCGGCCTTGCCAACCACGGCGGCACGCTCTTTTTCCGCGGCAGCGGTACGCTTTGAATGGATGTAGTCGATTTTCATGTCCTGAATCGTCAGGTTTTCCATGTGGGCAATTTTCACATTTGGCGCATACTCGGCGTCACCGGAGGCGTTGAGTACCCCGCCCTGTATTACGACGTTTGCGCGGGCAATCACCGGCTTGAAATATTCGACCGGGACCCTTTCCAGCTTGAAGCCGGCTTTTATGCCGGGATGCGGCTCAGCCAGAAAATTGGCGGCGCCACTGATGCTGCCGTGCCCGCTGCCGAAAATATCCGTTTCAAGATTGAACGAAGAGGGATAGACCCGGTCCGGCAGGCGCAGATTGCGGAGATTGATTGCCTTGAGGTTCAGGTGGCTCAGGACCAGGGGCCTTTTCGGATCCTGGTCGATATAGGTGATGCTGGCGTCGTTGATTTTCAGGATGTTGATTTTGAGCGGATAGATATCCTCCACCGCCTGCTGCCATCCGCGCTCTTTGAGAGAAACCTTGCTGGCCGCCTCACTGCTGAGCTGCAGCAGGTTGATGTTGATATTCGGCTTGTCCAGCATGAATTCGGCGACCAGCTTCCCCGAGAGGACCTCGCGCCACTGTATGCTGGCCTTTAATACCGGAAAATGGATTACGGGAGGAGCCGGATGGGCCTGCTGAAAAACGGTCAACCCTTTCAGGGTCAGTGACAACCCTATCAGCTGGACATGCAAGCCGGGAAGCTGAACCGAATACCCTTTCAGGTCCCGGTTCAACTTCTTTTCCATGGCGCTGCGCAGAGGCTCATCGAGAAAATACGATGCGCCGTACAGAACAAGGACAAGCGCGGCCGACATGCCGACACCCCAGCGAAACAGCTTCGATTTTTGCACTCTTTTTGCCCAGGAAGGCTTTTTCAAGCTCTCTAGCATGAGTTTCTTCACCTCTGCGTCATCATGTTACATAAGTAGTTCAAATCCGCATCCATACCTTCTCCCTGAGGGAGAAGGTGGCCGAAGGCCGGATGAGGGGGACAGCAGTGCCATGTATTGCAACATTCCCCCTCACCCTGACCCTCTCCCTCAGGGAGAGGGGACTGTTTATCAGCCTTTGAGGCGGATTAGAACGAACAGGAGATGTTAAAACAGCAGGGCCGGAATATTGGTCCGGAACCTGCTGTAATATGGTGGTCAATTGTAACTGCATCCAGTTCTGCCACGCATGCAGCCGGATTATCGGATTCTGCTGGAAGCTATTTCCTGAACTGGCTCTCCGGCTTGACGCCTTCGTTAAGTATGATCGCCTCAAC
>MGZK01000078.1:5076-5208 GCA_001802125.1 Geobacteraceae bacterium GWC2_55_20 | reverse complement strand
GGACGGAGATAGAGCTGGAACAGACCTCTGACCTGGCGGATCTCAAGGCCAAATGCCGGGTGCTGGTGGGGTTTGATCTGTTCAAGGATGGCCGGCAGATCAAGCGCTTCCAGTATGAAGCGACTTCCTCCC
>MGZK01000078.1:0-4995 GCA_001802125.1 Geobacteraceae bacterium GWC2_55_20 | reverse complement strand
CGGAACTGAACGCCCTGTTAAAACCTTAAGCCGCGGAGGATATCTTCATGAGCGATAATACAGAGATCAAGGGCATGGGGGCGATCCCCCACGCAGGCGGAGTGTGGTTCCGGGTTTGGGCGCCGCACGCGCAACGGGTATCAGTGATCGGGTCGTTCAATGAATGGGACGGCGGCAAGCATCCGATGCAAGCCGGGGAGAACGGCAACTGGTACGTTGACGTGGCTGAAGCTCACATCGGCGATCAGTACAAGTACCTGCTGACCACTGAGAAGGGTGAGCTCCAACGCATCGACCCGTATGCGCGCGAAGTGACCAACTCGACCGGCAACGCGGTCGTCCACGACCCGTATTTTGACTGGCAAGGGGACGAATTTAGGCTGCAACCCTGGAACGAACTGGTCATCTACGAGCTGCATGTGGGCACGTTCAACGACCAGGAGGACGTCAACAATCCGGGCAGGTTTGACTCCGTGTCAGAGCGTCTGGGGCATCTGAAGAAACTCGGCGTCAATGCGATCCAGATCATGCCGGTGGGCGAGTTTGCCGGAGACCGGTCCTGGGGTTACAATCCGGCCCACATCTTTTCCGTGGAAATCACCTACGGAGGTTCGCTGGCCTTCAAACAGTTCATCAAGCGCGCCCACCAGGAAGGCATCGCGGTGATCCTGGATGTTGTTTACAATCATCTGGGCCCCAGCGACCTCGATCTGTGGCAGTTTGACGGCTGGAGCGAGAATGATCGCGGCGGAATCTACTTCTACAACGACGAGCGGGCCATCACGCCCTGGGGAGAAACCCGGCCCGACTACGGCCGCGACGAGGTGCGGCAATACCTGAGAGATAACGTCTTCATGTGGCTCATGGAATATCACCTGGACGGCATCCGTTTCGACTGTACCCAGTTCATCCGCACGGTCGATGGTTCCAATGACCACGATCTTCCCGAAGGCTGGACCCTGCTCCAGTGGATCAACGACCAGATTTTTCAGGAATACCCCGCTTGCATCACGATAGCCGAGGATCTACAGAACAACAAGTGGCTCACCAAGGACGTTGGCGCCGGTGGAGCGGGGTTTGGCGCTCAATGGGATTCCAACTTTGTGCACCCGATCCGCCTTGCAGTGACCACCCCGCTGGACGAGCAGCGCTCTCTGGCCGCAATCAGCGAAGCGATTTGCTACCGATACAACGATGACGCCTTTGATCGTGTCATCTACAGCGAATCGCACGATGAGGTTGCCAACGGCAAGGAGCGCGTGCCGCAAGAGATCAGCCCGGACGATCCCGGAGGGTGGTACGCACGGAAGCGTTCGACGCTGGCCGCCGCGATGGTCTTTACAGCTCCCGGCATTCCCATGCTTTTCCAGGGCCAGGAATTTCTGGAAGGGGGTTGGTTTCGCGACACGGTTCCGCTTGATTGGGACCAACGCGACGAGTTCCACGGCATCGTCCGGCTGTACCGCGACCTGATCCGCTTGCGGCTCAACCGCGATGGTTTTACGCGTGGCCTCTGCGGCCAGTTCACCCAGATCTGCCACTTGCACGAAGATAGCAAGGTGATTGCATTCCAGCGCTGGGACAAGGGCGGACCGGGAGACGATGTTGTCGTGGTCGCCAACTTCCTGCACGAACCGCAGCAGGGCTACACCATCGGGTTTCCGGCCGAGGGTGTCTGGAAACTTCGTTTCAACAGCGATTGGCAGGGGTACAGCGAAGATTTTCAAGGTCATTTGAGCAGCGATGTTGCCGCCGAAGCGGGTGAGTACGACGGTTTACCGTTTCACGCGGCGCTTTCCATAGGCCCATATAGCGTGCTGATTTTTTCGCAATGAGGGGCGGTAACTTTACAAAGGACTTTTCAAATGAATACAGTTCCTGAAAATGCAAGCCGTATGAATCCGGAGTTGCACAAGGGAAACACCTCTCCGCTGGGCGCAACCGTCTGCAATGGTGGCGTGAACTTCAGTATTTTTGCGAGGGACTGCACCGGAATTGAACTGTTGCTCTTCGACCGTGCCGATGATGCGACAGCTTCCCGAATCATAACCCTTGAGCCAAGTCGGAACCGCACTTACCATTATTGGCATACCTTCGTTCCGGACATTGGATCTGGCCAATTATATGGTTTTCGGGTGACTGGACCCTTTGACCCGTTACGGGGGATGCGCTTCGATCCTGACAAGCTCCTTATCGATCCCTACGGCCGCGCGGTGGCGGTACCTGTCGGATATGACCGCAAAGCCGCATGTGTGCCGGGCGACAACGTGGCACTGTCCATGAAGAGTGTGGTGGCCGATCCGCGTGGATACGATTGGGAGGGGGATATGCCCCTCAAACGCCCGTATTCACGGACGATCATCTATGAGATGCATGTGGCGGGATTCACCAAGCATCCTTCCTCCGGGATTCCGGCCGAGAAGCGCGGCACTTACGCCGGACTGATCGAAAAAATTCCCTATCTGCAGGATCTTGGAATCACCGCCGTAGAACTGTTGCCGATCTTCCAGTTCGACCACCACGATGCCCCTTCGGGCCTGTGCAATTATTGGGGCTACAGCCCGATCTCGTTCTTTGCTCCCCACGCGGCCTACAGTTCCCGCAAGGACCCGCTCGGGCCACTGAACGAATTCCGCGACATGGTTAAGGCTCTGCACAGTGCGGGCATCGAGGTGATCCTTGATGTGGTCTACAACCATACCTCCGAAGGCGACCATAAGGGTCCGACGTTCTGCTACCGTGGTTTTGCCAACGACGTGTACTACAGCCTGAATTCGGATGGGGACTATATCAATCACACCGGCTGCGGCAATACGTTAAACGCAAATCACCATGTAGTTAGAAGGCTTATCATAGATAGTCTCAACTACTGGGTAAAGGAGATGCATGTTGACGGATTCCGCTTTGACCTGGCATCCATACTGTCACGGGATGGTCAGGGGCAGCCGCTCAAGAACCCGCCCATTATTTGGGACATAGAATCGGACCCGGCCCTGGCGGGAATAAAGCTGATTGCCGAAGCATGGGACGTGGGGGGGCTGTACCAGGTCGGCTGTTTCATCGGTGACAGCTGGAAAGAATGGAACGGCGAGTTTCGCGACGACGTGCGCAGTTTCCTCAAAGGTGACGACGGAGTTATAAACCGTTTCGTCGCGCGCCTTTTGGCCAGTCCCGATATCTACGGCCACAAGGAGCGTGAACCGGAGCAAAGCATAAACTTCATCACCTGTCATGACGGTTTTACCCTGAACGATCTGGTCTCATATAGCACGAAGCACAACAAGGCCAATGGAGAGGATAACCTGGATGGGGCCGAGTCCAACCTAAGCTGGAATTGCGGCACGGAGGGGCCCACCGACGATCATGACATCGAGGAACTCCGCAATCGTCAGGTGAAAAACTTCCTGTCAGTAACCCTGCTTGCCCTCGGCACTCCGATGATCCTGATGGGGGACGAGGCACGGCGGACCCAGTGTGGGAATAACAACGCCTATTGCCAGGACAACGAGATCAGCTGGTTTGACTGGGGGGGGCTTGCGCTTCACGAAGACGTTTATCGCTTTACCAAGCATTTGATCGCCGCACGAAACATGCACGACGACTCCGCCGTGGGGGAGTTGACCCTGAATCAGCTGCTCGGTCAGGCGCGACTGGAGTGGCATGGTGTGCGGTTGCATAAGCCTGACTTGAGCCATGTATCTCACAGCATCGCACTGACGGTTTGGAGCGCCCGGCGGGTCGTCTTCCATTACATGATCAATGCCTACTGGAAGCCGCTCAGCTTCCGTCTTCCGCCTCCGAATAAGCTGCCGGGCGGCGCCTGGCATCGCTGGATCGACACATCAAGAACCTCACCAGAGGACATCGTGCCATGGGAGGAAATGCAAACCATCACTACCGGAAAATATCGCCTGCCAGGGCGCTCGATCGCGGTCCTGATTGCCAGGAGATGATTTGTACAAGTGCAGGAGCAAACCTGCGTGTCTGCCCGGCAGTTGGGTGATTACGTTTGATAATCTGAAATTGGCTGCAAGCACAGAATTGGAGGAAAATATCCATGAGCATGATCGATAGTGAATATGTTCAAGTTGATGATAATGTCTACCTGCACATCCGCGATTGGGGGCAGGGCAACCCCATCGTTTTCTTGCCGGGATGGCCGTTCGGGCATGAAATGTTCGAGTACCAGTTTAACCAGTTACCACGGCAGGGCTACCGTTGTATCGGAATCAGCATGCGCGGTTTCGGGAAGTCTTCAAAACCTTGGGGCGAATATACCTACGATGTTTTTGCCGATGACCTCCAATCCGTTCTTAATTCTCTGGATCTGCACGATGTCACCCTGGTGGGCTTTTCCATGGGTGGCGCAATAGCCCTGCGTTACATGGCGCGTCACAAAGGAGACCGGATAGCCAACCTGGTGCTCTGCAGCTCGGCAGCACCGAGCTTTACCACAAGCCCCGGTTTCCCCCTGGGCACTGAACCGGGCGCCGTGGATATCCTGATAGAGTTGTGCTATTCGGACCGGGCCAGGCTGAATGCAGATTTT
The DNA here is from genome assembly GCA_001802125.1 of Geobacteraceae bacterium GWC2_55_20. Taxonomy (GTDB): domain Bacteria; phylum Desulfobacterota; class Desulfuromonadia; order Geobacterales; family Pseudopelobacteraceae; genus JACRCG01. Next base: position 446 of record MGZK01000078.1, on the reverse strand, counting down.
GGCAGGATCTTATTTAAAAACAGCAATGAAATCAGCACCCATCTGTTGAACTGGTTCCAGTCCCTGGGTATGGAAGCGTCACCGCATGCCACGGCCGCCTGCCTTGCAACGCTCCGTGATTCTGATTTGCGGGCGGACATACAATCCGTAAATGTTCCCACGGTGATTTTTCACGGATTGCATGACAGAATCTGCCCGTTTGCGCTTGCTGAAACAATGACCGCGCCTGCGGAGGCGATGCCTGCCGGCGGGGAAGCGATGGCGGTCGGGACCGAAGCTATATCGGCCGGGGAGGAACCGCTTGCCGGGGGTATCAGAGGCGCCAGACTGGTTCGTTTCGAGAACAGCGGTCACGCCCTGTTTTATGAGGAGCAGGTCAAATTCAATGCGGAACTGATCAATTTTATCGAAAAGAAGCCGCCTGCTGAAAAGGTTTTTTTCCCGCT
>MGZK01000077.1 GCA_001802125.1 Geobacteraceae bacterium GWC2_55_20 | reverse complement strand
TGTCCTCGGTATTGCCGGTGCAGGCGGCGTCCCAGCCGGCCGCTCTCAAGGACGTGGTCGCCGCGCTTGAAAAAAGCTATGTCGGGCTGCAGGATGTGCAGGCCGATTTTTCCCAGAAAACAACTATTGCCGGGATCAACCGTGAACAGAAGGGCAATGGCGAGGTGTTTCTGAAGCGCCCGGCTTCCGCTACCGCGATGTTCCGGTTCAACTATGCCAAGCCGAAGCAGCAGATCGTCTCCAACGGCAAACAGGTCTGGTTTTATACCCCTGAAAACAAACAGGTGCTGGTCAGCAGCGTTGACGCGATGTTCAAGGGCGGCAATTCGATCGCGCTTTCCTACCTGACCGGTCTTGGAAACGTGTCGCGTGACTTCAAGGTTACGCTTGCCAGGGAGCCCAGGGACAAAAAAGGCAATTACCAGCTGGAGCTGATTCCCAAAAATCCAAGCCCGGTCCTGGTGAAACTGCAGCTGGCGGTTTCCGCCGGGGCGGTTGAACGCTACATCGCCGACGGTGCGGTCAAGGACATCTTTCCGGTGGTATCATCGGTGGTGCATGATGCCGGCGGAAACCAGACCCGCATCGATTACAGCCGCGTGCGCGTCAACAGAGGACTTGACAGCGGCCGGTTCAATTTCAAGGTCCCGGCAGGGGTCGAGGTTATAAAGCCGTAAAGAAAATTGTTATGGAGGGTTGAGCATGCCGTCGTTCGACATCGTTTCAAAGGTAGACATGCAGGAGGTTGACAATGCCGTCAACCAGGCCGTCAAGGAAATCGGCCAGCGCTACGACTTCAAGGGTTCCAAGAGCCAGATCACGCCGGAGAAGGATTCGGTCAAGGTTCTGGCCGATGACGATTACAAGCTGAAAGCGGTCATCGATGTGTTGCAGTCCAAGTTTTTAAAGCGCAACATCTCGATCAAGGCGCTGCAGTACGGCAAGGTCGAGCCGGCTTCGGGCGGCATGGTCCGCCAGCTGATCACGGTCCAGCAGGGTATCTCCAAGGAGAAGGGCAAGGAGATCATCGCCGTCATCAAGGAGTCGAAGCTGAAGGTTCAGGCCCAGATCCAGGACGACCAGGTGCGGGTGACCGGCAAAAACAGGGATGATCTCCAGGATGCGATCCAGTTGCTGAAGGGGAAGGATCTGGATGTGGAGATGCAGTTCACCAATTTCAGAGAGTAGGAACGAGAGGATATTTTGAGCGAGACCCCAAAACAGAAAGTCAGCATGGTCAGCCTGGGCTGCCCCAAGAACCTGGTGGATGCCGAGGTGATGCTGGGCGTGCTGGCGCAGCAGCAGTACGAGATCACCACCGACGAAAAAGATGCCGACGTGATCATCGTCAACACCTGCTCGTTCATCAAGGAGGCCAAGCAGGAGAGTATCGACGCGATTCTGGATCTGGCCGAGCGCAAACATGACGGTCGCTGCCATACGCTGATCGTATCCGGTTGCCTGCCCCAGCGCTATCAGGAGGAGCTGGCCAAGGAACTGCCGGAGGTGGACATCTTCATCGGCACCGGCGACTATCCGCGCATCGCCGAGATACTGGCAGAGAAAAGCGACAACGGCCTCCAGCTGCGCTATGTGGGAGATCCTGATTTTATCTATGACGAAACCTTGCCGCGACTGAATTCGTCGCCGGCCTGGTATTCTTACATCAAGATCGGCGAGGGGTGTTCCAACTGTTGTTCCTACTGCATCATTCCCAAGTTGCGCGGTTCCTACCGTTCGCGCCCGCTGGAGGCCCTGGTGGCCGAGGCGGAAAGGCTTGCCGCACGCGGGGTCAAGGAGATCAATGTCATCTCCCAGGATATAACCCGCTACGGCAGCGACATGAGCGACGGCGCGACCCTGGAAAAACTGGTCCGCCGTCTGGCTGCCATCGAGGGCATCAAGTGGATCCGGCTGTTGTACGCTTATCCGGACGGCATCACCGACAGTCTGATCGAACTGATCCGCGACGAGCCCAAGGTCTGCAAGTACCTGGATATCCCGATTCAGCACATATCCGATCCGGTGCTGAAGGCGATGAAGCGGCGCAGTTCCGAACAGCAGATCCGCGACCTGATCGACAAGCTGCGTCGGGAGATTCCGGGCATTGCCTTGCGCACCTCGCTGATCGTCGGCTTCCCCGGCGAAACCGTGGAGGATTTCAACAAGCTGACACATTTCGTCGAGCAGACTCGCTTTGACCGGCTGGGGGTGTTCTGTTACTCGAAGGAGGAAGGGACCGCCGCCGCTGAAATGCCCGAGCAGGTGACGGAGCGGGTCAAGCGCGAACGCTACCGCAAACTGATGCGGGCTCAGGCGCGGCTCTCGTTCCGGCACAACCGGACCCTGATAGGTACTGTCGAACAGGTGATCGTGGAGGGCTACAGCGAGGAGACCGAGCTGCTGCTGAAGGGGCGTTCGTCCCGCCAGGCCCCCGATATCGACGGCCAGGTCTACATAACATCCGGAACAGCCGACATCGGGGATATCGTTGCCCTGAAGATCACCGACTCCTCGGATTACGACCTGATCGGGGAAATGCTGGAATAGCCTGACAGGCCGGTATTCTGCCGTGTCCCCGCCCCTCTTGTCGCAAGTAATCGACCGAAAGGGTCCGGGGACCGGTTTTTTAGCATCATCCCTCCGCACAAAGGCTCCCATGAAGCTTAACGCCAAGCTGATCATCATCATGCTCTCCCTGCTGGTACTGGCAATGCTGACGCTCTTCAGCCTCAACCAGTATGCCCAGAACGATCTGGTGCGCGAAATCCAGGACAGTTCCCAGGAAATTTCCAAGGCGATCCAGATGAGTATCGAGGATCTCACCTCCGAGGCGGAGACCTCCCGTCTGACCGACTACCTGATCAAGGCCCGCGAGAAGGGCATCAACGAAATCAACATCATCAACACCGAGGGCGAGATCATCGATTCGTCCGATCCGGAGAAGATCGGCAAAAAGCGCGAACTCAAGAAGCTGGAAAAGGGCATCCGCGCCGTCCAGCGTCCGCTGGGCGGTTCGATGTTGTCGCAGAAGCCTTACGAGGTGGTTGTGCCGGTCATTGTCGGCGATGAACAGCTCGGTTATGTCCAGATCAACATGCTGCTGGACAATATCCGCGATATCCAGCATGCCAATTTTATCCGCAGGCTGTTCGCCACCGGCATGGTCTTCTCGGTCGGTATCGCGCTGACCATCTTTCTGGCCCGTCGCTACACCACGCCGATCCAGAACCTTGTGGACCATTTCAAGAGGGTTTCGGCCGGAGACCTGTCGGTGACGATTCCGGTGAAAAGTAATGATGAAATCGGCGAGATGGCCGACGGTTTCAATAAGATGGTTGAAAAGCTCAGGGAACGCGAGGCGCTGGAAAAGCGGCTTTACGAGGCCGAGCATCTCTCCCGTGTCGGACAGCTGGCCTCGGGCATTGCCCACGAGATCCGCAATCCGTTGAACTATATCAGCCTGGCCATCGACCACCTCAAGGCGGAAATCATGCCGTCTTGCAAGGAAAAGTGTGACGAAATAGAGGAGCTTACCGACAAGATCAAAGAAGAAGTGCGGCGCGCAAACTACATGGTGATCAACTTCATGAACTATGGCCGGCCGCTCAAGCTTCGCCGGACTGCGGTCATGTATGAAGAGATCCTTGCAAAGGTGTTGCCGGTGCTGCATGATCGATTGGCCGAGCAGGGTATCACGGTGGAACAGCAGATTCCGGAAGGGTTGCCGCCGTTGTGGGTCGATCAGGAACTGCTGCGAAACTGCATCCTCAATTTTATCAACAACGCTGCACAGGCCATGCCTGACGGCGGGGCGATCACGCTGGGGGCGTCTCTTGAGCAGGAACAGGTCAGGCTGACTTTCGCGGACCGCGGCTGCGGGATCAGTGCCGAAGACATCGGCAAGATCTTCCAGCCCTACTTCACCACCAAGGATGTGGGCATCGGGCTGGGACTGGCCATTACCGAGCGGATCATCAAGGAGCATGACGGCGAAATCCTGGTCGAAAGCAGTGCCGGGCAGGGAACGGTCTTCTCGGTTTTACTGCCGCTTCAGCCGGCATCGGAAAATCCAATTACTGAACAGGGGGCCTGATCGTGGCGGCCGTACATGGAAGCATACTGATTGTGGACGATGAAAAAGGACAGCGGGACATCCTCAACCTGATACTCAAGAAGGAGGGTTATGATGTCACCGATGTGCCCGGGGTGCGCGAAGCGCTGGCGCAGCTGGAAAAGCGGGCGTTCGAGCTGATCATGACCGACCTGAAGATGCAGGGTCAGGGGGGGATGGAGTTGCTGGAGTCGGTGCTGGCCAACGACCCGCAGCAGTGCATCATCATGATGACCGCCCACGGTTCGGTGGACTCTGCGGTGGAGGCGATGCGAAAGGGGGCTTTTGACTACCTGGAAAAGCCGCTGGAACGGGATAATCTGCTGCTCACCCTGCGGCGCGCCTTCGAGCGTATCAGCCTTGTGCGTGAAAACCGGGTGCTGCAGAAACGGATCGATTTGATCAAGACCATCCCCAACATGCAGGGCGAACACCCCAAGATGAAGGAGGTGTTCAAGATCGTCTCCAAGATAGCCCCGTCCAACTCGACCGCGCTGATCGTGGGGGAATCTGGTACCGGCAAGGAACTGATCGCCAGGGCCATCCACGAGGGGAGCCCGCGCCGGGACAAGCCGTTTATGGCGATCAACTGCGCCGCGATACCGGACACCCTGATTGAAAGCGAGCTGTTCGGCCATGAAAAGGGGAGTTTTACCGGCGCCAATGCCCGGGAGATGGGCATCTTCGAGGCTTCGGATGGGGGCACGGTTTTTCTGGACGAAATCGGTGAGATGAATGTTGCCATGCAGGCCAAACTGCTGCGCGCGATCCAGGAAAAGGAGATCCGCCGGGTGGGCGGAAAGATCAACATCCCGCTGGATGTGCGCATCGTCTCCGCCACCAACAAGGACCTGGAACAGGAGATCAGGAAGGGCACCTTCCGTGAGGATCTTTTCTATCGTCTGAACGTGATCCGTATTAATTTGCCGCCCTTGAGGGAACGCGGCAGCGACATCAAGACCCTGGCCGAGTTCTTCCTGGACAAGTACAGCACGGCTGCCGGCATACAGGTTGACGGCATCTCCAAATCGGCCCTCAAGTTGTTGCTGAACTACAGCTGGCCCGGCAATGTGCGTCAGCTGGAATCGGTGATCGAACGTTCGGTGCTGATGGCCGAGAGCAACTATATCGAGCCTGAGGACCTGCCGGTGGAGATCACCTCGGTTGGATT
>MGZK01000076.1 GCA_001802125.1 Geobacteraceae bacterium GWC2_55_20 | reverse complement strand
GCCATCATCACTGAAAACGGCATCGTCAAGGATGACTATCGTGCCGGATTGCGCAAGGTCGCGGGTAAATAACATGCATGTAGAACGCTTCTCCCATGACTTCCATCGGATCATCACCATCGCCGACCCGGCTGAGCGGGTTCTGGAGCTGGCCGTTTTCCTGGAATCACACGGCTATCAATACGGCGCCCGTTCCGCCGATAATATTTTGCTGCTCCAACCACTTTTTTCGGTGGACAGTTTGCACCGGATCGTAATCAATTCGCTGCTGACCCCCACTCCGGATCTGGCGCTGAACTCATTCGAGCGTCTGGCGGGGGTGATTCCGCCGGCCGACCTTACGGAACTGGCGCTGCGTAAGAGGCGCCTGGCCCAGTTTATCCTGGTTTGCGGTTCGTCACCGTTCCTGGTTAACCAGATCTACAAGACCCCCGATGCTCTGCGGAAACTGTTTCTTGAAAATAACATCGACGTCTCGCGCAGCGCCGAAGATATGCTGTCCGCGATACGCTCCCGGATCGATGATTCCGCCGATTTCGCTGAACTGCAGAAGCAGTTACGACTCTTCAAGCGATCCGAGATCCTGCGCATTGCCGCCCGTGACCTGAACGGCCTGGCAGCTCTGGAAGAGGTAACCGATGAACTTTCCAGTCTGGCGGCCGCGTCGCTGCAGATGGCCAGCGAAGTCTGCCGGCGCTGCCTGATCAGGGAATACGGCCGGCCGATGATGGTGATCCCAAACGGACTGCGCGAAGCCGAGATGACTGTGATCGGAATGGGCAAACTTGGCGGAAGGGAACTTAATTTTTCCTCCGACATAGACATCATCTATTTTTATGAGTCCGACAAGGGGGAAACCTCGGGGGTCGAAAACGGTTCCGGGTCCAGAAAAGGGGTCGTGTCGCTGCACACCTATTTCAATAAACTGGGAGAGATGGTCAGCAAGGCGCTGTCGCAGGTGACCGAGGACGGCTTTGTCTTCAGGGTGGATGTCGGCCTGCGCCCGGAAGGCAAGTCCGGCGACATGGCGGTATCGCTTCGCTCGGCCGAGATCTATTACGAATCATGGGGACAGTCCTGGGAACGCACCGCGATGCTCAAGGCACGTCCGGTGGCCGGTTCGCTGGAACTGGGCGAGCTGCTGCTGAAGATGCTGCAACCCTTTGTCTATCGCAAGTACCTCGATTACAACCTGATCGAGGATATGAAGCATATGAAACAGAAAATCGACGCATCCCTGGCCCGTTCCAGAGAAGGCGAGAGCAACCTGAAGCTGGGGCGGGGCGGTATCCGCGAGATAGAATTTTTCATCCAGGCCCTGCAACTGGTCTACGCCGGGAAGAACCCCCGTCTGCGGGAGCGCAATTCGCTCAAGGCTCTGGATACACTGTTGGTGGCGCGCCTGATAAACGAGGATGACCACCGTAAACTGCGTGACGCCTACCGCTTTCTGCGCTCCACCGAACATCGCATCCAGGTTGTGCAGGAACGCCAGACTCATAATCTGCCGAACAAACCGGACGAGATCCTGGCGCTGGCGCGGCGCTGCGGCTATCTCCGCTCCAACGGCCTGGAACGGTTCCAGGAAGTGCTGGAGGAACACCGCGGAAATGTTTCCGTGATTTACGGCACGCTGTTCCATTCCAGGGATGAAAAACTTCAGCAGGATCTGAATCCGGAGACACTGCTTTTTCTCGATCACCGGGCCGATTCCGATCTGGTCAAGGACATGCTGGCTGAACGGCGCTTCGAGGATGTCGATCGAGCTTACGAAAACCTCTCCTCGCTACGCCGGGGTCCGGTCAAGGGCAATCTGACCGAGAGGAGCCGCCGGCTGCTGGAAAAGATCACTCCGCTTCTGCTGCAGAAAGTGTTCGACTCCCATGCCCCCGATATGGCGCTGTGCAATCTTGAGCGTTTTCTGTCTGTAATTGCCAGCCGTCCGTCTTATTACGCTCTTCTGGCCGAAAACCGTGAAACTCGCAAATTGCTGGTGTCACTGTTCGGCATGTCCGAGTTTCTCTCCAAGATCCTGATCAGCCACCCTGAACTTCTGGATAGCATGGTAGCCAGCAATTCCGCGTCAATCGCCAAAACCAGGGAGATGATGGACGCTGAACTTGATATTCTGCTTGACCAGAGCGACTATTTCGAGGACCGCCTGGATGTCCTGCGGAGATACCGCAACGAGGAGTTCCTGCGCATCGGACTGAATGATATTCATGGCCGGCTGCTGCAGGGTGAAGTAACCGCACAGCTCAGCCTGCTGGGCGAAACCTGCCTGACGGCGGCATACCGCATGGCGGTGGCCGAACTGAAGCGCTTCGGAAAACCGCTCTTCCGGTATGAAGGCTCCTCCATAGAGGCAAACCTGGCGATCATCGGCATGGGGAAACTGGGGGGAGGCGACTTGAACTACCACTCCGACCTGGATATCATTTTTGTCTACGATCAGCAGGGTTACACCGATGGCGAAAAGCAGATATCCAATCACGAATATTTTGCCAAACTGGCCCAGAAAATCATCTCGATCCTGACAATGCAGACCCGTGAAGGGTATGTCTACAAGATCGACACCCGCCTGAGACCTTCCGGCAATGCCGGACCGCTGGTGACTTCGCTGGATTCCTTTCTGGAATATCACCGAAATGACGCCCAGGTCTGGGAACGCCAGGCGCTTACCAAGGCCAGGGTGGTGCTGGGAGATCAACTGCTGGCCGGCCAGCTGCACGACGTCATCCGCCACACCGTTTACGGGGCAACGATAGATGATGAAGGGCGCGACGAGATCCACCGGTTGCGGATGCGGATGGAAAACGAACTGGCCAGGGAAAAGGACGGCAGCTACAACATCAAGACCGGTCGCGGGGGGATGGTGGACGTGGAATTTGCTGTTCAATATCTGCAACTGCGCCATGGTTGCCAATATCCTGAACTGCGCACCACCAACACGGTCCTGGCCCTCAAGGAGATCAGTACCCTGGATCTGTTGCCCAAGGGCGACGACGAGACTTTGCTTAACGGCTACAAGTTTCTGCGCAAGCTGGAAAACCGCCTGCGAATCATCCACGACTATTCGGTCAACGACCTGACCGGCCCCAAAAGCTACATGAACAAGCTCGCCCGCCGTCTGGGGTACGACCCTAAACTGAAGAACCCGGGTGCGGTTCTGATCAGTGATTATGAGAAAACAACCGGCAAAATCCGGGATGTATACCACCGGATCTTCGGTGTATCGACCGATTAAAGGAGGGATTGGTAATGAATATTCGCAAGAAGTTTCTCGATTATGAGTACGAAGAGGTGCTGGACGGGCGGGTTCGAGAATTGATCCGGGTCGGGTGCGCCATTGCAGTCGGCTGTCCGACCTGATTCAAGAAGCACTTCGCGGTCGCGAAGTCGGAAGGCGCCAGTGAAGCCGAGCTGCGCGAGGCGATTGCCTACGGCATGATCGCCCCCGGCGGGCGGGCAAAGAATTTCGGTCTGGATATGCTGAAAGAGGTCGAGGCGGAAGAATGACCGCCGGTCAATCCTGCAGCGGTTCTTCCAGCAGGAGCACTTGACTCAGGGCCTCATCTATCTTTGAAACATCCACGACTGTATTGAAGCAGGGACCGAACGGCCGCTCGTTGAGGATGCCGATTACCGGAAGCGGATAGCAGTCCTTGATACCGGAGGTCAGATCCCGTTCGCAGGCCACGGCCAACACCAGTTTCGGACGCTTTTCCACGATCACCTTACGGGCCAGGGTGCCGCCGGTGGCGACCGAAATGTCAATCTTGTACTTGCGGCTGATTTCCACCAGCCCCTTGATGTCGCACCTGCCGCAAAGCACGCATTTGTTGATGTCTCCGGTAACCTTGATCTCGCAATCAAAGAGCTGGATGCAGTGCGGAAGCAGCACCAGTACCCGGTCCGGACGGACTTTCTGACGCTGGGAAACCACCAGGCTGTTGTTCATCGCAATAAAGGACTGACGGATCCTGTCCTTGTCAAGTCCCATCAACCGGCCGACGAACTCGATTACCGGCAGCAGGAACTTGATCACCACCAGTCGCATGAAGCGGGTGAAAAAGATGTCCTTGCCAAGCGCGGTTGTCAGCACCAGCAGGCCGGTGCCCAAAATTGCCACTCCCGAAAGCGCCATCATGATTATGCCTACTACATGTGGCAGGTCGGGATGGATATTTGCCAGTCCACGGTTGGGGATCCACCAGGTCAGGAAGATGACCGCAACGACTATCAGGCAGGTAATGCCCATCAGGCTTATGAACAACCGTTTGCGAGGTTGCGTAGGTTTGGTCTCGGCGCTCGTCATGGCCCGCTGCCTCCGCCGGCTTTGCTGTCCAGCAAGGCACCTTCCTTAATCGCAAAACCCGACAGAAAACTGCCGGCATCAAGCCGTTTTTTCCCGGCCAGCTGCAATTCACGAATGAACAGACTGCCGGACAGGCAGGCCACTTCGAGCTCTCCTTTTGATGATTTAAGCACGGTTCCGGGCTGACCGCCGCCGTCACCAATTTTCGTGCGGAATATTTTAAGCACCTGATCCCCAAGAAGGGTATAAGCGCCGGGCCAGACCGACATGCCGCGAACCTGGTCATGTATTGCCTTGGCATCCTTGTGCCAGTCGATCAGGCCATCTTCTTTCCTGAGCATGGCGGCATAGCAGCTTTCGTCATTACTCTGCGGTTGAGGTGTAATTTCACCAGCCTTGAGCCTGTCGAGAGTTTCCGCCAGCAGATCCGCCCCCAGTACGGCCATGCGGTCGTGCAGCGAAACGATGTCTTCGTTTTCATCAATGGGAGTTTTTTGCTGCAGCAGCATCGGACCGGTATCAAGACCGGGGTCCATCAACATCGTGGTGGCTCCGGTTTCACTCTCTCCGTTGATGATGCACCAGTTGAGAGGGGCCGCGCCTCGGTAGCGGGGCAGAAGTGACGCATGGACGTTGATGCAGCCGTGTTCCGGAATATCCAACAGCGATTTGGGAAGGATCTGGCCGAAAGCGACCACGACGACCACGTCGGGTTCAAGTTCCCGGACAAGCTCGACAAAGGCCGGATCACGCACCTTGAGCGGTTGGTACACCTGTATACCATGCTTGAACGCCAGTTGCTTGACCGGGGGCGGCATCGGTTTCTGCCCCCGCCCTTTGGGGCGATCCGGCTGTGTCACCACGGCAACCAGGTTTTCATTCCGGTCAATAAGCTTTTGAAGTGTTGGGCAGGCGAATTCCGGGGTTCCCATGAAGATCATGCGCCAGCCGGTCATCGGGTCTCCTCGGCGGCCTTGCGGGCTTTACGCTGGAACAGTTCCCGTTTGAGCGGCGAGAGGTGATCGACGAACAGAATGCCATCCAGATGGTCGATCTCATG
>MGZK01000075.1 GCA_001802125.1 Geobacteraceae bacterium GWC2_55_20 | reverse complement strand
ATGGTTGCGCAGCAGCAGCGCCGCGCAGCCGGCCACCGCCAGGCAGATCAGCCCCAGGACCAGCCAGCCGCTGCGCCACCCCTCGGACCCGTACAGCCGGTTCAACTGCGGGACCAGAAAACCGGCCAGAATAATGCCGGCGCCATTGCCGCCGATCACCAGTCCGGCGGCCTTCCCGCGTTGCTCACTGCGGAACCAGCAGGTAACCAGCGCCATCATCGGGATGTTGGCAAAACCACCCCCCACCCCCACCAGCGTATAGAGAAAGATTACCGTGAAGAAGTTGCTGCTGGCACTGATACCGAGCATGCAGAGGCTGAGCAGCAACAGTCCGGATGCAATTGTGGCGCGCGGCCGCAGCCGGCGCATCACCGGCGGCGCCAGTATAACCGACAGCAGGTAACCGACGAAATTGGCGGTGCCGATAAAGCCGATCCGGTCGTAAGAGAGCTTGAGTCCAGCCTGCATCCCCGGAATCAGCATCGCATAGGCATAGCGGGCCAATCCGAAACAGGAGAAGAGCACCAGCGAGCCGACGGCGACGATGATCCAGCCGTAGTGGAGGCGGGCAGGGAGCGATGCTTTAGTGTTGGGTTCGTTGGACACAATATTGGCTCAGTTCCCGGAAAAAATTGGGTAAATATTTACCACAGAAGATGAACATGACGTGAGGTGTTTCTGTTTACGTCACAATTCAGAATACGATAATTATCTCATCTGATATTTGCATCATGTGGTCACTCCAACGCCATTAAATAGGCAACCGACCGGTTAGTTCAATTGCTTTATCACTCAATCCAGCCACACATGATGGCAATGCCGCTTATTAGCGATACTAGCAGCCAGAGCGAAACACCCTGGGCCAGCGGCCTGATTCCGGTCCTGGACAGCACCGCCCTGGTCAGGCCGCAGCCGATCAGGAACAGGGTCACCACCAGGCTCTGCCTGGCGATGCCGTTCAGCACGTGCCAGACCTGCTCGAATTGCGGCAGCACCGTTTTAAAGGCAGCTGCGGCAATGAAACCGATGATGAAGAGAGGCAATTTGACTCTTCCTTCAGATTTGGTGAACCAGGCGGCCAGCAGGGCGGCAGGCATGATCCAGAGTGCCCTGGTCAGTTTGACCGTTGTAGCGATGGCCAGCGCCAGCCCGCCATAGGCTGCAGTTGCTCCAACCACGCTGCTGGTGTCGTGGATAGCCAGCGCGGACCAGAGCCCGAACTGCCGCTGCCCCATGCCCAACAGGTGTCCCAAGGGGGGGAACAGGAGCAGGGCGATGGAATTGAGGGTAAATACGGTCGCCAGGGCAACGCCGCTTTCCTCGGACTCCGCCCTGATCACCGGGGCCATGGCCGCAATGGCGCTGCCGCCGCAGATCGCGGTCCCGAAAGAGATCAGGGTGGCGATTCGTCCGGGCATCTTGAAAAACCTGCCCAAAAGATATCCGGCTCCCATGGTAAAGCTGATGCTGATGGCGGTATACAGAAAGGCGTCTTTGCCGGTTTGCAGGATTTCCGGCAGGTTCAGGCCAAATCCCAGGCCAACCACCGAACTCTGCAGCAGTCGCCGGCTCCAGGTGGATGTGGTTGCGCCCCAGGGGTTGCCGATCACGATCCCGAACGTAATGCCGGCTAGCAGTGCCATGGGAGCGCTGACCACGGGTAAACAGCAGCACAACAAAAGTATCCAGAAAAATAACGTCAAGCGGTGATTGTTTTCCAATTGCGACTCCTCTTTCAGCCACGATGATTGACAGCATAGTCAATATTGAATATAAATAAAAACGAATAATATTGATAAAACGCATCAATTGGATTGAACAATGGGCCTGACAATTCGCCAGCTGGAAATTTTCGAGAAGATTGCCGCTACCGGCAGTGTAACCAGGGCGGGCGAGGAATTGCTTCTGACCCAGTCGGCGGTCAGCATGGCCTTGTCGCAGCTTGAACAGCAGAGCGCCAATCCCCTGTTCGAGCGCTCCGGCCGGCGTCTGATTTTGAATGAGAGCGGCCGGTTCCTGCTCAAGCATGCCCGGGAGATACTGCAGGCCGTCAAGCTGGTGGAGATGCAGCTTCAGGGGGACAGCGACCAGTTGGCGGGTGAATTGCTGGTGGGAGGAAGCACCACCATCGGGAATTACCTTTTGCCGGCACTCCTGGGAGCCTTTGCCAGGCAGTACCCCAGGACCAGGGTGCAGTTACGGGTGGGCAACACCCGCCAGGTGGCAGAATGGCTTGAAGCCGGTGATCTCGATATCGCTTTTGTCGAGGGGCCGTGCCACGGCAGGGGGAGTGTCGCCGTGCCGTGGCGTGATGACGAGCTTGTGGTGGTGGCAGGGTCTGAACACCCCTGGGGCGTGGCCGGGAACGCCACGCCGGAGATGCTGGCTTCGGCCCCCTGGATCATGCGGGAGAAAGGTTCCGGTACACGCGAGATATTTGAAGATGCCATGGAAGAGGCCGGGATCGGCTATTCCATAGCGCTGGAATTCGGCCATACCGAGGCGATCAAGAACGGCGTTGCCTCCGGGCTCGGGGTCAGCTGTCTATCGCGCGTTGCCGTTAATCGCGAGCTTGAGCACGGTTTGCTTGTTGAAGTGGGCAGTCCGCTCAAGTTGGGGCGTTCGCTCTCGCTGCTGAAGCGCAGAGATGGTTTATGCACGGCCCTGATGGGCGCATTTTTAAAGGTGGCGGGCGGGAATCTGGTCAGTTGACGCCAACCTGGCGTCAGTGCGGTCTTCAGCCACCGCTGAAACAACCAGCGGCACCTGCAGCGGATGATGAGCTTACCGCTGAAGAAAACGCGGACAATTCCTTCCTGACGTCTAAAGAACCGCACTCGGGACACTCTGGTGAAGCTACGGTTGAGGATTTCTGCAGCTTTTCAAAGCGGTGGGCACATTTAAGACAGGTATATTCGAATATCGGCATCACGACTCCTCTTTTTATACATTCAGTATTTTGAATACAATAATATGTGATCCGGAATTTGTCAATTTTGTCCGTGAGTGTGTTCGTCACCCGGCCCGCAGCCTGATATCACGGAAAAGCCGGTAGGCGAGCAGCGCAAAGGGCCAAGCGTGCCAGAGCAGGTCAAAGATATCGATCGGTTTTTTCAAATTGCCGGCCATCAACATCCCGATTTTCTCGACCAGATGGGGCCGGGGATAGAATGGTGCAAGTCCGAGCAGCAGCACGACCGGAATCAGAAACCTGTAGTCAAGCATGTTCAGCTGACGGTTATTTGACATCATTTTCACCGGTAATATAGTCCGGAGGCAAGTCGCACGCAGTCGGGATCTGATGTGGTATCGGATAACGGATGCCGGCCTTATGGGTTGCCGCCAGACCGGCGGCTGTTCTCTCCAGCCATCCGAATGGAATGCCGACAATTAGTTCATGGTCCTGGGCCGCGGCGAAACGCCGATCCCCCATGCAGGGGATTTCAACCGCAGGTTCGCCGGTCATTGCGACTTGAGCAACAGCCCGGGAGCAGACGCCGGCATCCCCGGATGTTCTCATGACAAATTCGCCCCCCTGCTGGTAAAGAAAAGCCTGGGTAAAGCGCATCGCCTGTGCGGAGTTTACATAGATGACCACCAGATCGGGAACCATCCCTTCCACCGGCCTTGACAACGGGTATGTCAATACACCCATGACGCCGGTTTTAACGCGCGGCATCAGACCCTGCATGGCTGCCGCTGCCTGCAGGTTCTCCTGGTACACACCGGCGTTGACCGTGCCGTCGGCAACTCTCCGCGGGGTGTCTATCAAGCCCGTGCAACAGGCGCCGATCACGCAATGGGCGGTGGCTGCGTCGGTCCAGGTTGACCAGGAATACATCCGGCTATAGGCGATCTGCTGGCAGATCGCCAGCCGTTCCCCCCTCAGCCTGACCTTTTTTCCTTCGAGCAGGGAAGGATCCCGCACCAGATTGACCCCGACCGGTTGTGTAGCCGGGTTGACAGTCTCTTTTAGCGTTGCCAGGAAATGATCCATTGATTGCTTCCTCCTTGTTCCACTGCTTTCGGAGTTATTTCTCTTCAGCACAGCGGTGATATGACTCGCTTGTGATTATTCAGGTTTTCGTCTTTTAATTCAAGTTGTGATTGTTATTAATATGTCCTTGAAGGTATCAGAAGTCTCAATCAGCTTGTAGTATTATTCAATGAACTCCGGCGATTCCGGATGAAAGTAAAACTGCCTTGCAGAAAAGTACCCGGATCATGTATCTTGATTCATTACATTCGAATCGATGAAAGGTTTCTTACATGCTGGACGCGCGACTGATCAATCAATTGACGGCTATAGTCGGCCAGGAAAATATCGCCACCAGTAAACAGGACATGATCTGCTACGGCTATGACGCCACCCAGATGGAATTCCTGCCGGATGCGGTGGTACACCCGGCCAATGCCGACGAGGTTTCGGCTGTCCTCAAGCTGGCCAACCGCGAGCATTTCCCGGTTTTCCCGCGCGGCGCCGGAAGCGGATTTACCGGTGGATCGCTGCCGAAAACCGGCGGTGTCGTGCTGGTGACGACCCGCATGAACCGCATCCTGCGGATCGATACCGAAAACCTGATCGCCGAGGTCGAACCGGGAGTCGTTACCGAACAGTTCCAGATCGCGGTCGAGAAGCTGGGGTTGTTCTATCCGCCCGATCCGGCCTCGCTCAAGTTTTCGACCCTGGGGGGCAACGTGGCCGAAAACGCCGGCGGTCCGCGCTGCGTCAAGTACGGTGTCACCCGCGACTTCGTGATGGGGCTGGAAGTGGTGCTGCCAACCGGCGAGATTATCCGCGTTGGCGGCGAGACCTACAAGGCCGTGGTCGGCTATGACATGACCCGCCTGTTGTGCGGCAGCGAAGGGACGCTGGGGGTCATGACCAAGATCATCTTCAAGCTGCTGCCGTTCCCGGACGCGAAGAAAACCATGCTGACCATCTTCGATTCGATTGACGGCGCCGCCAAGGCGGTTTCAACGATTATCGGCAACAAGATTATTCCGACCACGCTGGAATTCATGGACTATGCCACGCTGCAGTGCGTCGAGCGGCGCTTCAGCCTGGGGATTCCGGCCGAGGGCAGGGCGGTGCTGCTGATCGAGGTGGACGGCGACCGCGACCTGATCGAGAAGCAGGCGGCCAGGATTCACGAACTGATAACGCCGCTGGGGCTGGTGCAGTTCCGTGCCGCCAAGGACGCCGCCGAGTCGGAAGAGCTTTGGCGTGTGCGGCGTCTGGTGTCCCCGTCGCTGAGGGACATCAATCCCACCAAGTACAACGAGGACATCGTCGTGCCGCGCAGCAAGGTGCCGGACGTGATCCGCACGATCGAAAAAATCCAGCAGAAATATGATATCCCTATCGTCAACTTCGGCCATGCCGGCGACGGCAATATCCATGTCAATATCATGATCGACAAGGATATCCCCGGCATGGATGACAAGGCGCATCAGGCGATCCGCGAGGTGTTCCAGGCGGCGCTGGACCTGAACGGCACCATGTCGGGCGAGCACGGCGTCGGCCTTTCCAAGGCGCCCTACATCGAGCTGGAATTGTCCCCGCAGCAGATCGGCGCGATGAAGGCCATCAAAGCCGCACTTGATCCGAACAATATACTGAATCCAGGCAAGATGTTTCCATGGGAGGAACAACAGTCATGACGCAAGATCCGAACAAGGAAATTCAGGAGTCCTCGCTGATAGGACGTATTCTGTCTATGGAGGCGTTGCTGATGCTGATGGGCATCGCTTCGCTGGTTTATGGCATCGTCTACGACATGACCATGAATATTTTCTGGGGTGTCGTGATCATCCCCGGTGTATTCGTGCTGCACAAGATCCGCAAAAAGGACTGGACCAAGCACTGGCAGGAAATGGAAGCCGAGCATAAGGCGATTCAGGCGTACGAAGAGCGCAAAAAGAACGCCCGGTTGCAGCAGAAGGAAAAACAGGATGAAAAATAACAAGCATGGATCGATAGTGCTGGCCTCGGCTTCGCCGCGTCGAACCGAGCTGATGGAGTTGGCCGGCCTGACATTTAACGTCGTACCGGCGGATATCTGTGAAGATGTGTTGCCGGGGGAGACGCCAGTTGATCATGTATTGCGCCTGTCGCGGGAAAAGGCCGACGCGGTTGCGGCCTCTACCAATGGGCGTTTTTTCATCGGCGCCGATACCATCGTTGTCCTGGATGGCGCCATCCTCGGCAAGCCGGTCGATGAAGCGGACGCTTACAGGATGCTGGCGGCTCTCTCCGGCAGGGAGCACGAGGTGATCACCGGTTTTACCGTGTTCGACAAGGTCAGCTGTATCCATATCAGCCGCAGCGTCAGCACCGAGGTAACCTTCAAGGCGCTGGATGAGCGGGAAATAAACGGCTATATCGCCAGCGGCTGCCCGATGGACAAGGCCGGCGCCTATGCCATCCAGGGGGGAGCGGTTCACTTCGTCCGCTCGATCAGCGGTTCGTACACCAACGTGATCGGCCTGCCGATGACCGAGCTGTACGAGGTGCTGCAGGCGATGCAGGCACTGGAATAGGCCGGAGTCCGCCATGTCCGTATCCCGAAACTTGTCAAATATCAGGCTGCGTATCCGGGCGGCTGCCGAATCGGCCGGCCGCGATCCCGATGCCGTGCGCCTGGTGGCGGTATCAAAAACCCGTCCCGCATCGGATATCATCGAAGCCTTCCATGCCGGCCAGACGGTTTTCGGCGAGAATTACATCCAGGAACTGACAACCAAGCTGGACCAGGTGCATGAACCGGTTGAGTGGCACGTGATCGGCCACCTGCAGAGCAACAAGGTCAAGTACATCGCCGGCCGGGTGGCGCTGATCCATTCGGTGGACCGGCTTTCGCTGGCCGAGGAGATCAGCCGCCAGTGGGGCCGGCTGGAGCTGGTCTGCCCGGTGCTGGTCCAGGTCAACATCTCCGGCGAGTCCACCAAGTCCGGTACCACCGGGGAAGAGGCGCTGCAACTGGTCAGGGATTGCGCCCTGTTGCCGAACATCAGGGTGCGGGGGTTGATGACGATGCCTCCGTTTTTCGATGATCCGGAGGCGGCCCGTCCTTTTTTTGCCGGGTTGCGCCGACTTGCTTCAGCGATTGAGGCGGCCGGAATAGCGGGCGTCGAGATGCGCGAGCTTTCCATGGGCATGTCGGGCGACTTCGAGGCCGCCATACAGGAAGGCGCGACCCTGGTGCGGGTCGGTACGGCCATCTTCGGTGAACGCTGATCAAGCCCGCCCCGGTCTGCGGCCGGTACAGGTTGCTCCGGAGTTGAACACGATAGTCATGTAACGTATTCTAATATCGATCATCCCCCGGACCAGAAGTCCGGGGGCTTTTTTGTGCAAAAACATCACGGATAAATCATGATCATTTCTGCCAGCAGGCGCACCGACATACCGGCTTTCCATGCCGAGTGGTTCATGACGCGGGTGCGGGAGGGCTTTTTCCACCGGGTAAACCCCTTCAACAGCCGGCAGGTCACGGCAGTCAGCCTGAAGCCGCAGGATGTGGATGCAATCTGTTTCTGGAGCAAAAACCCCCAGCCGCTTATCAGGCATCTGGATGAACTGGACCGGCGCGGCCTGAACTACTATTTCCAGTTCACCCTCAATCCGTACGACACGGCCTTCGAGCCAAATCTGCCGCCGCTGTGGGAGCGCATCGACACGATGCTGGAACTGGCGGCGCGCATCGGTCCTGAACGGGTGGTCTGGCGCTACGATCCGATCATTCTTTCCAGTGCCACACCGGTGGCCTGGCACCTGGAAAGGATGGATGAACTTTCCGGGCAGCTTCGCCAGGCCAGCAGGAGAGTGGTAACAAGTTTCCATGACTTCTACGGCCGGGGACTGGGACGGCTGCGGCGGGCATTGCGGGGCACCGGTATCATGCTGGAGGATATCACCGCGCGGGAACAGCAGGTGAAGCTGGAACAAATCGCGCGAGGCTTCAAGATGATTGCCGACCGCGACAATCTGCAGATATTCACCTGCAGCGAGGAGCTGGAACTGGCGAACTTCGGGATCGCTCATGGCGCCTGCATCGATGGCAGTCTGATCCGCAGCCTGTTCGGAGTCAATGCTTCACTACGCAAGGACAAAAACCAGCGCAAGGCCTGCAACTGCGTAGAATCGGCGGACATGGGCAGCTACAACAGCTGCGGTTTCAAGTGCGCCTACTGCTACGCCAATTTCAATGAGGGCATGATCGAAAGCAACCTGAGCAGACATTACCCGGACAGCCCGGCCTTATTGGGGCGCTATGAGGGAGAGTTCAAAATCATTCTTACTGCTTAAATGATAGCACGGTGCGGATATGTCCGTACGCTGTTTTCAATTACGATGCAAAATTTCATGCAGATGCCGGTAAGCCGCCGGTGTCGTTACTGTTCTGGCCCCTTGCCGCCTGAAACCGCTTGACACCGTTTGACGAGCGGACTAGAAGTTGCGGAAAGAATATAATTCATCGCCATGCATGCAAAATCCAAGGGGGATAATATGAAAGTTGTTACGCTGCTGGGAAGCCCGCGTTCAGGAAAGAACAGCGCCTCCATTGCCAACCGCTTCACGGAAAGCGCCGCACAGCTGGGTGCGGAAACCCGCACATTCGAGCTGAA
>MGZK01000074.1 GCA_001802125.1 Geobacteraceae bacterium GWC2_55_20 | reverse complement strand
CATTGCCGGCCCTTCCGGGAGGTAGCCGGTGATCACCGAAACCAGGTGTTCAACCCCGTCGCCAGATCCGGCCGATATTGGGACAATTTCCTTGAACGGAAACAGGGCCGACCAGGCCGAGATTTTCTCAAGGATCTTATTTTTTTCGGAAATAAGATCTATCTTGTTCAGCACCAGCACTACCGGCGTGGTCACTTTTTTCAGGATGTCGGCAACAAAAGCTTCATCGGCCTTTCCGGTTGCATCGACCACCAACAGCAGCAGATCAACGCCGCTGATGGCCGACCTGGCAACATCAACCATGCTCCGGTTGAGCCGCGAGCGCCCTTCATGAATCCCGGGTGTGTCGATGAACACGATCTGGCCTTCGGGAATATTATGAATGCCCTGTATCCGGTTACGGGTAGTCTGGGGCTTGTCGGATGTAATGACAATCTTCTCCCCGATGATGTGGTTCAACAGAGTCGATTTGCCCACATTGGGACGACCGATGATGGAAACGAATCCTGACGTACTCTTCTTGTTTTTCATTTAGTTGGATACCATTCTTTCATGTTTTACTTTTTAGTCCAGGCATCCCGTAATGTGACGACACGGTTAAAGACCGGTTTGCCGGGTGCGGAATCTTTTGGATCCTGGCGGAAATATCCAAGGCGCTCGAACTGAAAGCGGGTTTCTATATCGGAATCGGCCAGACCGGCTTCCAGCTTGCATTCAGTCAGCGTTTCCACCGACAAGGGGTTAAGGTACTGTTTATAGTCGGCGCCGCCGCGATCCGGATTGGCATCGCTGAATAGCCGGTCGAACAGCCGCACTTCGGCGTTCACGGCATGGGCATCGGAAACCCAGTGAATCACACCTTTTACCTTGCGGCCATCGGCGGTATGGATACCCTCCCTGGAAGCGGGATC
Organism: Geobacteraceae bacterium GWC2_55_20; assembly: GCA_001802125.1. GTDB lineage: Bacteria > Desulfobacterota > Desulfuromonadia > Geobacterales > Pseudopelobacteraceae > JACRCG01. Next base: position 21,621 of record MGZK01000074.1, on the reverse strand, counting down.
GTATTCGCCGTGCAGCTCCAGAATCCGCCCGTCCTCATCCTTGACAACACCGGTGCATTTGACGATATAGCCGAAACGCAGCTTGACCTCGCCCCCCACCGTCAGACGATGGAAACCCTTGGGAGGGTTCTCGATGAAATCGTCGCCGTCGATCCAGATCTCGCGGGAAAAATGCACCGTCCGGGTTCCCATCTCCGGCTTCTGGGGATGGTTAAGAGCGGTAATCTCTTCCACCTGTCCGGCCGGCCAATTGTCAATCACCAGCTTGAGCGGCCGCAGGACCGCCATGGCACGTGGAGCGGTTTCATTCAGGTCGGCCCGCACGCACTCTTCCAGGATGGACATATCGATCCACGAGTCGCCGCGACCGACCCCTATCATATCACAGAAAGCGCGCACCGCCACGGCGGTATACCCCCTGCGCTTGATCCCCATCAGGGTCGGCATGCGCGGATCATCCCAACCGCTGACTATGCCCAGCTGAACCAGTTCCTGCAGCTTGCGTTTGCTCATCACGGTGTAGGTCAGATTCAAGCGGGCAAATTCGTACTGGCGCGGCTTGGAAGGCACCGGAAGATTCTCCAGGAACCACTCGTATAGCGGCTTGTGGTCCTCGAATTCCAGCGTGCAGATCGAATGGGTGATTCCCTCGATCGCATCCGACTGGCCATGGGCAAAATCGTACATGGGATAGATTTTCCAGACATCCCCCACGTGCGGGTGCGTGGCGTGAATTATGCGATAGAGCACCGGATCGCGCAGGTTCATGTTGGGAGAGGCCATATCAATACGGGCCCGCAGCACCCTGGCTCCATCGGGGAATTCGCCGGCCTTCATGCGCCGGAAGAGGTCCAGATTCTCTTCCACGGAACGGTTGCGATAGGGACTTTCCTTACCGGCCTCGGTCAGAGTGCCGCGATGGGCGCGCATCTCGTCCGCGTTCAGATCCTCGACGTAGGCCTTGCCCTCACGGATCAGATATTCGGCCCACTGGTAGAGCTGCTCGAAATAGTCCGAGGCATAAAAAAGGTTTTCACCCCAGTCAAAACCGAGCCAACGGACGCTCTCCTTAATCGAATCGATATACTCCTGCTCCTCTTTGGCCGGGTTGGTGTCATCGAAACGCAGATGGCAACGGCCGCCAAAATCGCGCGCCAGGCCGAAATTGATGCAGATCGACTTGGCGTGACCGATATGGAGATAACCGTTGGGCTCCGGAGGAAAGCGGGTCACGACCGTCTTGTGCCGGCCGCTTTTCAGGTCATCGTCGATGATAGTACGCAGGAAGTTGTTGGATGTGGGTGCGGTCTGTTCGATAGTGCTCATGATGAACCTCTCGGGTGCTATTTCTCTAATTCGCCCAGAAGCGAATTGGGATAGGCCTTGGCAATACGTACCTGTACGAAGCTGCCGATCAGTGAAGTGTCGCCGACAAAATTAACGATACGGCAGTTGTCAGCCTTGCCGGATACCTGTCCCGGCAGCTTCCCCTTCCCTTCGACCAAAACGGTCTGCAGGCCGCCGACATACTCCCGGCATATCTCCAGATTGATGCGCTTCTGCAGCGTCATAAGTCGATCCAGGCGAGCCAGTTTCTGGTTGCGGGTCAGTTCTTCAGCAAGTTCGGCGGCCTTGGTGCCGGGACGCGGCGAATATACGAAGGTGAACAGGTCTATGTAGCGCACCTCTTCCACCAATGATAGCGTCTGTTCAAAATCGTCGTCCGACTCACCGGGAAAACCGACGATGATGTCACCGGTAATCACGATTCCCGGACGGACAGCCTTGAGCTTGCTGACCTTGTCCAGATACGATTCACGGCTGTAACCGCGTTTCATCAGCTTCAGCACGGCATCACTGCCGGATTGGGCCGGGAGGTGAATCTGGCCGCACAGTTTGGGAATGTCTCCGAAGCAGGCAATCAGATCATCTGACATATCCTTGGGATGCGATGTGGTAAAACGGATGCGCTCTATTTCGGGCACTTCAGCCACCTGCCGGATCAGTTCCGCGAAGCTTGGCTCACTCTCGGCCTTCAGTCCGTAGGAATTGACGTTTTGTCCCAGCAGCACGACCTCCCGGACCCCTTCATCGGCCAACTGTCGGATTTCAGCCAGGATATCCGCCGAACGGCGGCTGATCTCCCGTCCCCGGACGTAAGGAACGATACAGTAGGAGCAGAAGTTGTCACACCCCTGCATCACGGTAACAAAACGGGAGAGGCTGGATTTCGCCCTGATCGACGGAAACAGGTCCAGGCGCTGGTCATTGTCGATAAAAGATGTTTCCGAACGGCGCTGTCCCTGTTCGGCCCCCCTGACCATATCCGGCAGCAGGTGCAGATTATGGGTTCCGAAAACCAGATCCAGGTAGGGAAACTTGTTCAGCAGCTCTTCCCCCTCCTGCTGGGCCACGCAACCACCGACGGCGATAATCTGCGACTTCCCGTCGCGCTTGTAGATGCGAAGGTTCTGGAGACGCTTGTAGACCTTCTCCTCGGCGCCGCCCCTGACGCTGCAGGTATTCAGCATGATCATATCGGCGACGGACGGATCGTTGGTCGGAACGTACCCCAGATCTGACAGCATCGTGACGATCCGCTCCGAATCGTTCACATTCATCTGGCAGCCAAAGGTTTCCATGTAAATAAGTTTATCAATCATAAGAATTGATCTATATACCCTTTAACAGACTGTAAAGTCAATAAAATTGGGTTTTTAAACGCATTCGGACGGTTTGCATCCTTGACAAATCCGGAGACCGGGAAGTATTGTTTAAAAGTTTGCAGGCTAATTGATAGAGAGATCAAACGATGAATATTGACTGGAACTGCATAGAGACGGTACTGCTGGATATGGACGGCACCATCCTGGACCGCCATTTTGACGACCACTTCTGGCTGGAGCACGTACCACAGCGCTGGGCTGTCCAAAATCGAACAACTGTCGAGCATGCCAAGAAACATCTCTACGAGTTATTCCGAGCACAGGAAAACACTCTCAACTGGACCGACCTGGACTACTGGTCCGACCGCCTCAAACTCGACATTCCGCTTCTGAAGCGGGAGATAGAACATCTGATCGCTGTTCATCCGCATGTGGTCGAGTTTCTGCTGTTTTTAAAGCAGCATCGCAAAGCGGTCTGGCTGGTGACCAACGCACATTCGAAAACGCTGGATCTGAAGATGCGGACAACCCGCATCGGGCCTTACTTTGACGGCATCATATCCGCTCACCAGGTCGGACTCCCCAAAGAGGATGACCGCTTCTGGGGCAAGCTGCAGGACTTCATCAGCTATGACCCCGAACGTACGATGCTGGGGGAAGACAGCGAGACCAACCTGGCAACCGCCGAACGGTTCGGCATTCGCTACCTGATCTACATCAGCCGCTACAGCTCAAAGATAACACCGCAGCCATCGAAGCGATTTAAGACCATAGAATATTTCAACAGACTCATACCGGCACAAGCTTCCAGCTGTGTCGCGCCTATATTGAAGAGTACGGAAACCCCTGCATGAAAACATTACTGATCTGCTGTGCCATCCTGCTGCTGAATTTGATATCAGACGCCACCGCGGCGGAAAGTGAACTGCAAATCGGCAAGTTCAGCACCGGCAACCTTGACGGCTGGAAAGTACAGACTATCTGGAATTCCAGGAAAACAAGTTATTCGTTTGTGCCTAAAAACGGAAATAAAGCTTTGATGGGCAAAAGCAGTGACAGCGCCTCCGGCTTGATCAACAAAATTGAAATCGATCCGAAAATGTACCCGATCATCAAGTGGTCCTGGAAAATCGATCATACCGTCAGGAACGGCAATGAAAGAATCAAGCAAGGACATGACTTTGCGGCCCGCCTGTACGTGGTTTTCTCCAGGGGTTTCTTTTTTAGAACCCGCGCCATCGAATATGTCTGGGGCAACGTGATGCATAAGGGAGAAACGGTGCGAAGCCCCTATTCCAACAATGTGGTCATGATTGCGTTGGATTCGGGAGATGAAACGGCCGGTCAGTGGATTTCTCACAAACGTAATTATTACGAGGATTACCGGGCGGCGTTTGGCGAAGAGGCGCCCAAGGTAGGCGCAATTGCCATCATGACCGACAGCGACAACACCCGTGAATGCGCTGTCGGATATTACGGTGATATCAGCCTGCTATCTATTGCAAAAAATGAAGAATCAAAATCGAAGGAGCCAAAAACAAGGGAGGCCGCCCCAAAAGAGCAGCCTCACAAGGATAATCATCAAAAAGAAACTGAACCGAAAGGGCAGCCAAACAATAACCATCCGCTCACTACACCAAATGTGCCGCCTGCTCCGGCACAGGCGCTTCCCTGAGTCCGTTTACATTCTGCTGAGTATTGTCCTGAACTTCTCCAGCTTGGAGGCGCCTTCTTCTATCAGGCGAATCAGGTCTTTACGAGCGCTGCCGGCCACGTCTTTCCCCTTCTCAACCAGCTCTTCAGTTTTGTCGCCAATGGTTTCAACCAGATTGTTCACATTTGAAGCAAGGTCATCAACCACTTCATCGGCCCGGTTACGAACCTTTTTGGAATAACGTACGATATCTTTTCTGGTTCTGGTTCCGGACTGCGGTGCAAACAGCAATGCAAGCCCCGCCCCGATCACGCCACCCGCAAAGATCAACAATGCCGCCGCCGCTACTTTTTTGTCCCTATCTTCCATGATATCCCCCTTTTATTAATTTGCTTTGCTACATTGTACTCCAGCAGGATAATATCACAAGCCAATCTTGATACCTGTCAGCAGATCTTGCGAACTTTGTAAAAGCGCCCCTTGATCTTGTTTTTGCCCAGGCATGCCAGAGCCTGCTCTACGCTTGAACGCACGATCGCCACATAGGTGTGTAACTCAATTACATTGATCTTGCCGACCTCACTCCCCGCGATTCCGCCCTCGCCGGTCAGCGCGCCCAAAACATCACCGGGGCGCAACTTGTTTTTACGTCCACCGTCGATGCACAGCGTCACCATGGGCGGCGCCAACGGCCTTGACGCTGTTGAAGCCAGCGAATCCAGGTCCCCACGGGGGATGCCGCTGCCCAGAGCAGCTTCAATCGCCTGCACCCGCCGCGTTTCCCGGGCTGTGACCAGGCTTAACGCCAGCCCCTGCTCTCCGGCCCGTCCGGTGCGCCCTGTTCTGTGGATATGAATTTCAGGATCACGCGGCAATTCATAATTGATAACCGCCGGGAGTTCCTTGATATCCAGGCCACGGGCAGCCACATCGGTAGCGACCAGCACCGAAACACTCCTGTTGGCAAAGCGTGCCAGAACCTGATCGCGATCGCGCTGGTCCAGGTCGCCGTGGATGGCCAGCGCTGAAAACCCGCGTTTGGCCAGGGCATCGGCCAGCTCCTGGCAGTCTGTTTTAGTATTGCAGAAAATCAGCGTTGATTCCGGGCGATAGTGATAAAGTATCCGGACCACGGCTTCGGTCCGTTCCGAGTTATCCACTTCAAACAATAACTGCTCGATGACGCCTTCATCATGGGCTTCATCGACACTGACCTCGACCGGGTCGTGCTGGACAAACGCACTCATCGTGGCAATCTCCTCGGGATAAGTGGCTGAGAAAAGCAGGGTCTGCCGTTTTTCAGGAGCTGCTGCAATCAACGAGCTGATCTCGTCCTGAAAGCCCATATCAAGCATGCGGTCGGCCTCATCCAGCACCAGCGTCCGCAGACAACCAAGTTCGAGACTGCCACGCCGCAGATGGTCAAGGGAGCGGCCGGGTGTGCCGACCACGACATGGATTCCATGTTCCAGGGAAGTGAGCTGGGGACCAAAGGGAACGCCGCCACACAGGGTCAGCACCTTGAGGTTGTCGGTAAAGCGCGCCAGCCGCCGCAGTTCCCTGGCCACCTGGTCGGCAAGCTCCCGGGTGGGACAAAGCACCAGCGCCTGCACGCGCAAGTTGCTGACCTCAAGGTTTGTCAACAGGCCGATACCAAAGGCGGCCGTCTTGCCGCTACCGGTCTTGGCCCTGGCGATCACGTCCTTGCCCGCCAGGACCAGCGGCAGGCTGTGAGCCTGGATCGGTGTCATCGCCACATATCCCAGGGAGGTCAGGTTCTTGAGCATGGGGGGCTTCAGGTGAAGTGATGAAAATTCTGTTGAGGACATGCAATACTCTCTTTTCAGTTTTTAACTGGATGTTCTTAAAACAGCGCCCAGAAACAAAAATGGCCACAGACCGGCTGTGACCATTTTTAGATTGTCGGAATCACAATTGTGAAAAAAATCACAAGAATGACACTATCATGGGGCTGTCTTGTCTTCAAGTTCTTTAAGTATCCCAAGAAAGTGGAAAACAATTACAGCCGTGACAGTACCAGTTGATTAATCGACACGCCTTGCTCTGCCGAAAGAATTGCAAGGTTGCGGTGAACTTCCGGCGGCACGCGCAAGGTAATATTCCCTTTGTAGTGGCGGACGCTCAACGGGTCCGGAACGGTTTCGCCTTCCTCTTCAAGCCATCGGATTGATTCAGATACGACAAACTCAATCTCTTTCAGGGCCTTCTCGGGGGTTTTGCCATGGGCAGCCAGTGACGGGAACTCGGCGCAGCGGGCAATATGCGCCTGGTCTGCCTCGCTCCATTCAATGCGGTAGGTGTATTTCTTGGGATCATGTTTCTTCATGGCTCTTCTCCAGTTTCTCAATCGCCTTTTTAACCTGTATGACTTGATACGGTTTTGCCATCTTGCCGTCACGCTGCAGGTTGACGCGGGGATCTCCGGACCAGGATGTTTTGAATATGTGATGGCTGCCGGCAATCCTCGGTTCTCCGAAATATCGGCGGCAAAGGTTCAACAGGTCATTGAACGAAACATTCTTGGTATTTTCGAGTATGCTGATGTCTTTGACCATGTGTTTTATGATAGCTTATGTGCTATCACCTCCGCAAGAAATTGTTTCGTAGACACCATATTCGCCGAAATTGGCGATTATAGGAACCCAAACTCTAAAATAGTAGTTTTCACCCCTGCGAAATAACATAAAAAGCCCCCTTAACTGTACCAAATACTGTACCAGTCTAAAAAGGGGGCTAAAAAGTCACAAAAAAACCTGCTATTTTCTAGCAGGTTACGCTGACAAATGGAGCCGATTGTCGGCCCCGCACAACTCCATAAATACCTATTTTACAAGGTCTTTTATAATTGCAAACTTCAAAATATACTTATATCTATACCTATTGCTTTTTACAAACTCCCGTGCACAGCTGCGGACGCCCAAAATCAAAACCGGACACCCTAGGGATCTATAATATATCCCTGGTAAAAAAAGGGAAATACTTGATAGAAGGTGCTCCAAAATGCAAAAATACTATACTGTACAGGACCTTATGACGTTGCTACACGTTTCGCGCTCCAAATTTTATGAACTTGTTGCGGGTGGCTTGCAGCCGACACTGTACCTCGGGTCATCACCGAGGTGGTCTGATGACGATACCACCGCTTTTCTCGCTGCACAATCAAAAACAAAAAAACAATCAGGGCTGTAAAGTGTATCATGTCAACCATTGCTTAAAGTGTATTATGTCAACTTACTAAAAAATAACGATTAAACAAAAATAAAAACTAAAGAATCTTTTGAAACCATCGATATGTATATGTAAGCACAGAAACAAACAGGTCGTGTGGCAGACCTGCTCCCAGTGAGAAAATCCTGCCTCTCTAACCTGCTGATGTTGTAAACAGCAGTCTCGCGTGTAAAAGCAGCCGCCCAAGCTTCACCTCGTTTGTCGCGGGCATCTTCTATGAAGATCGACAAATTGATAGCTGCGCAAACTCACAAAATGTGAGAAGTCCCCTCGGGGACTGGGCCGAGTGTCCCGCGAGACGGCCTCCATCTGTAACGATGGAGGCCCAAAATGGCACCACAAATTTGCACTGCAGCACCTGTCGCAGCTGAACTTAAAACAGCACGCGACGCCCGTTTCACCTCGCTTTACCCCGAAATCACCCGCAAAATCAACGCCATAGCTGGCAGCCTGGGCCTGCGCCAGGAGGCTGATGATCTTGTCAGCGTAGTGTATGAGCGCTGGGCCGCAAAAGGCGATCCGAGCCGTACCGACGCTGAAATCATCAGCTATTGCGCACGTTTGGCCCTCTGGCGGACAAAAAACATCGTGGCTTACAACAGCCGCTTCGCCTCTCCTCCCGCCGGCGACGACTGCGACGATGACTGCGATGACTATATAGAGTCGTTTGCTGATCACCGGCCCAGCCCCGAAACCGTCGCAATCCACAACTCGTCCTACCTGAGACTCGTCAACATCACAGAAACACTGGCCCCGGCTGAAAGAAGCGCTGTTCGTGCGCTGATCGACTGCGACTGGAGCGGCATAGCCGCAGCCGCCGCGCTGGGTTGCAGTCCTGCGTTTATTTCCAAAGCAAAGTCAGCCCTTTTTGCAGCCTGCCGCAAGGAGGCGCAAAATGACTAGCGCCCCACTCCGCGACCCTCTTCTCGAGATCAGAATCAAAAAAATGATCGACTTGACGTTAGAGGATATTAACCGTATTTGCCCCGGCGGGGCCTTGCAGCAATTCATCGACGCAGGCAACGAGGGCACCGGGCCGACGATGATTGCTGTAGATGAGGCCGCCCAGGCCGGGAGTTTGCCAGGGGTTAAAGCTGCGTTGATGCAGCTGCGAAAAATCGCGGCGGAAGCGATTTCACACGCAGACCGGCAAAAATCAAAATCGATAAACAGCCCGGCTGTGCTTGCAGAAGAGCCGGCTGAAGTCGTGGCCGGTGTCCCGGCTTCGAGTAAAAAAAGCGGCTGGGCAAACCTCGGGGAGAGCCCCCGCCCCAAACCGGTCGCCGACTGGCTCTGGCGCGGTTGGCTCCGCGACGGCCTGCTGGCCGTGCTTGTAGCGCACGGCGAGGCCGGAAAAGGCATGCTTGCAAGCGGTCTCGGGCTGGCTGTTGCCGCCGGGGCAGATTATTTGGGACACCCTACATCACAAGGTAAAGTTTTATTAATTTCTGCTGAGGACGACTGCGAAGAAATGCTGTCGCGTCTGCATGATATTGCCGCTGCCCTGGGCCTGGATCAGGACCATATTAAAAAAAACATAGCTGTTTACAGCACAGCTGATGCCGGTGTAGCCCCGTCGTTACTGTCAAAAGACATGCAGCCATCTGAATTATTGGTGGAAATTCAGCGAGTTGTGCAAGCTGTGAAGCCCAAGCTGATTATCCTCGACACCCTAGCCGCGATGGCCCCGGCGGGCGCGGACTTGATCTCCGCGACCGTCGCAACCCAGTATTTGTGCGGCGTCGGGGCGTTTTTGCGGCCGACTGACGGACCAGCTCCAACAATTTTGTTTACACACCATCTCCGCAAGCCTGGCAAAGAAGCGGCTGACCGACCAACAATACATGATGTTCGCGATTCTGGCGCAATCGTTGGCAGCATGCGGTCCGTAATGATTTTGCACAAAGAAATTTTAACATTAGACAAGTGCAACGGCAGGAGGCGGGTCGAACAGGAATACCGCATCGACAGAAACGACGCTTTCGAACTTGAATGGAAGTCCGCAATGGGTTGTAGTAACGGGGCGTTAGTGCTTCGCGGAAAATCGAATCTGATGGAGCTGGAGACTGCCGAACGGCAGCGGCTCCAGGAGGACGCTGATCGGCGTGCAACGCAAAAGCGGGAAGAGAAAGAGGCGATAAAAAAGGGGGATGCGGAAAATGCCAAAATCCGGAAATACGACTAATAAGCTTTCAAAACAGCAGGTTGCGATTGCTGTTCGTGAGTACATTGAAAAGCGGCGAATGAAAGAACAGAGGCATGTTCGGACTATAAAAATCATTAATGCGAGGCCGGAAACATTTACCCCCATGCCGCAGCGTTTCCTTCGCGACGTGCCGTTTTGCTGCTCGAAGCGTGCACAACCGGTTCGGATTTTGCCCGATGGTACAAAAATTGAGATCGTTGCGAGTTCAGCCGGCCGGCCGACCGACCGAGACATGCTGTTAGTTGTTGTTGTATTTTTCGAAACGTTTTATGGGTTAGATAAAAAAAGCCTCGAGGAGGTTGCAGCCGGTGGTGCACTCGCAGAAATATCGATACCGACATCCGAGCTGCGCTGGTGGCACAACGGCAGAATTGCAGATTTGAAAACAGCGGCTATTAGATTATCATCATATACAATCAATTATGTGCCGACCTGCGGCGACCCTCGAACGCACAGGTATTTTGCGGAATTTTCCATCAAAAACGGTCATTTGGTAGCGCTGCTTGACAGAGATATGGCAAAAAGGACGCTGGCGACCCCTTGGAATATAGATCTTGTGCCTTTTTTAGGGCTGCGAACCGGTACCGGCCGCGCCTTATTTCTAATGCTGGCTCCGGATCATCGGCGAAAATATGATCTTCTCGAGCTCGCCGGCCGACTGGGGTTGCCGGTTGAAACGGCTACAGAGCGCCGAGATTCTATTACCGATATTATCACTGGATTCGAAGACATCGCGGCTGCCTGCCGGCTAAAAATATTGCCCAGGCCGGCCCAGGCGGGCCGGAGCAGCAGGAACAGTATTGAAATCGAATGGACCTAACAGCTGCGCAATTTTCCACGAAAGCTGCGCAAATTTCCACAGCCGCCCCGTAAAAGTTCTTTTATATCAAGTTGTTGCAGCCGGGTTTTGGGGCTCTATATTACTCTATAGAGAGTATAATGCTGGGAGATACATCATCCCAGCATTATTTGCCTTTTGCCGCTTCCGGCGGCAAAGGCTTTTTTAAAAGAAGTCTTTAAAATCAAAACCAGCTCGAGAAGAACCACAAATCAAACCCGCCGTAAAACCACCCGCAGCGTCTTAATGAAAATGACCACCAGGCGAACAAATTTCGTCTCTGGCTGGATTACTGGCTTCCGGCCATACCGTGGTGGCGGCATTGCGTCCCTCGCCTCTCAGGGGCGTTTTTTGGGAAGATCGGCTAAATCTGGATGCAAAGCCGGCTCCTGCGGCCGTGACCGATTCATCGGTTTCGGCAAAAGAAAGGTTTATCTCTTCTTTGGTTAAGGTAGAGGAGAAGGAAGAGGAAGAGGGGGAGACATGTGGGTCCGTTTTTGAGACATGTTGAGACATGTCGGTTGATGTATGTTGAGACATGTAATTTTTAGTTGAGACATGTTGAGACCTGTCGTTCGGCAATGCTTCCGGGTCCGATACTTGCTTTGCAGGCCTGTTGAGACCTGTTGTTCGGTTTTGAGACCTGTTGAGACCTGTCGGAGCCCATCGCGTTTATTATTTGCTGCGTTATAACGCAGCATTCCCGATCACCCAGAGAGCAAAGTGCTGCGTTATAACGCAGCATAAGCGGAGGAGGAAAAACCAAAGTGATGCATTATAACGCATCACTTTAACAGTAAGGTAATTCGAAATGATGCATTATAACGCATCACTTTAACGGCAAGGTAATTCGAAATGATGCATTATAACGCATCACTTTAACGGCAAGGTAATTCGAAATGATGCATTATAACGCATCAAAAGCCAACAATGCCTGAAGGCCGGCAGTAGTAGGTTTGATTTCAATAGCCGCCTTTTGATTTTGGTTTTTGCAAGACTTCTTTTAAAGAACTTCTTTTTAGCCGCCCTGGCCGGGGCGGCTTTTTTTGTGCCTTTTTGTGCCTGGGATTGCCCCGATAAAATATTTTTTCGTGCAGAGGTTAATTTTTTTCGGGCTGCTCTGTACTCATATCAGAGCAACAAAAAAACAACCAAAAATGGAGGCCACAATGAACCCCTTATGTCCCATCTGTAGTGCACCGATCAACGAAACTGACCGCGTTTTTGAATGCTCGAACAGACACTTTCCGACCCAGCCCGGCGACTGCAAGTTCCTCATTTTCAAAGACAACTTGAAAGCCCTGGGCAAGCCAAAACTCACCCCCAAAGAATTGGCGAAACTCGTTATCAGCGAGCCGATTCCGCTGAAACTGAAATCGATCAAAAACGGCGGAAAAGCGTTTGAATGCTTGGGCGAGCTGGAGCCACGCGGGAACGCTTTCGGCATCAAACTGGTGTTCGCACAGAGAGAGCCGAAACCGGTTGTTGTTCCCGATATGCCCGAAAAAAACACGGCAGACGAAGCGCCGGAAGATTTTGAAACTTTCGACATGGAGGACTAAACCAATGCTGCAATCTATTAAGAAAATCATCATCAGCTTTCTGTTGCAAACGTCGGGATCTGTCGATGATTACGTTTCGACGCGGCCCGCAAAAGAACAAGCATTTTTTTACGCTGACAACCCCGGAGGGCTGTTTAAGTCTGCCAAAAAACAGGGCCAACTTTATGCCTTGATCAGGTTTTTTATCGTCCGAATAGGCATCTACTGGCTTGTAAGAATCGCTGCGTTTGTTTCCGCAATTTGGCTGCTTTTGTATGTCGGTTTTTCAACAATTGGGCGGTGATCAGGACGGCTCGGTGTGGAGGCTGGATAGATGATATCAGCGAAATTCTGGACCAGTTTCCAGCCGCCAAAAATCAAATACAACATCTCATTTTTGCAGCAAAACAGGCACAGCAGGCAGGCAATATTAATGCAGTTTTGGATCTAGTTTCAATAATCAAATTCACAACGGAACAACACAACAAAAAACAGAAAGGATCAAAACAATGAAACTGAAAATTTCGGAAATGTCACCGGCAGAAATCGCAGAAGAAGGCAAGCGACTGATCAAACTGGCGAGAGAAAAAGAGGCGGAGCTGAAAAACAAAACAACTCTCGCCTTGGGGCTGATTTTGAATCGAGAAATCGACAACAGCTGTGCCACTTCGAAAGCCGAACTTGAAGCTGAGATTGAACAAGTCACTGGCAAAAAAGCGGACTTGTCGGGCTGGTTTGCGGAGCAGAAATCCGAGCCGGTTTTTGTAACAGAATCACCGGCGGTTCCTGCTTTTGAAAACGAAACCGGGGTCTGAGATGAATTTTCTGGTTCTGATAATCGCAATTATTTTTGTACTGACTCAGATCTCAGCAGAGACACGAAACGCAATCATTAACGATGTTCAAACAGGGACAATCGAGACTATTAAAAGCTGCATTGACCAGATCAAAAACGGTGAAGAAAAATGAAGACCACAATATTAAAAAAGGAGGAAAAACAAAACCAGGTCGAGGGGTGCGCTGCACCCCTGATCACCCCAGCTACAATACAATTTTTAAAATCAACAACAAACGGCGGGAAAAGCAAAACCGAAACAAAAGCAGATCGGAAAGGAGGAAAAACCAAAATCACGGTAAGGAATGGCACTCTACGCAAGCTTCGCGTGCAGACAAAAACCTAAACCTTTGAATACAGGCCGTATTCACCTGTATTCACCGAATACGTTTTCAAGACTTTAGCCCCATAAACATATGTAATCACGATGTATTCAGATGTATTCAACGACAAACTTCAAAAAGGGGAAACATATGGCAGAAAACAGTACCTTATCAGTTCGAATCAATAGCGACATCGAAGAGGCATTGCAATCGATCTGTGATCATCATGGATGCGATAGAGCCGATGCAGCGAGGAAGGCAATTAAGTATGCATCTGAAAATCTCAACTCTGTAAAACCGGTTCAAACAGACAACACGGAACAGCTCTCTATGCTCCGCAGGATTGCACAGCAGCAGTCTGAAATTGTGGCTCTTCTTGAACCGCTCCACGTCGCCGGCGGGCCGAGGAAAATGCATGCACGTATCGTCCACGTTTTGGCAGCTATTAACGAGCATATGACAGTAGATCAGCACGCCGCATCAACAGCAGTAGCAGCGGAGGTTCTGGGGCGTTTTGGACTCACGGACGAAGGACAAAACAAGGCTTAAAGGAGGCAATAAAATGGACCGGAATAGAATTACAGTTGACGGCTCGCTAGCTCTTCAAACGAGGGTCCGGATGGGTTTTCAAGGGCTCATCATAAAAATCTATATTGCACTCGCAACAGCAGTGCTTTTTGTATCAGTAGCGGTTTATTTTCGCCAGCCGGTATCCGTTCCGTTTGAACTTGCGCCAGATGTAAAAATCGGGGCGAAATGGTCTGTGCAAAATTTCCTTTATAAAAATGGTTTCAGTTTGATTGTTTCCGCTCCGGAGTTTGTAAATGTTCCCGGCATTAGTGAGGCGGAACAAGTGCTTTTAAGATCAGAACTGTCAAAAGCCGAACTACTATACTGGCATCAGTATTATCTATATCTGTATGCCGCTGTAATTGGTTTTTTGGGTGGTCTGGCTGGCATAATTTACATGTCTCGACAAGAGGCAAAACGCAGATCAGAAGACCAATATATTCGAGGCGCACAAATCATTTCAGCGTCGGATCTGGATAAGCGAACGCGTAAAGAGGACGGAAAATTTACAGCGGGAAAAGTCCATTTTCCAAAACGGGCTGAGATCCTTCCGACAATCGCCGTGGGGCGGCCGCAACAAGGCAAGTCAACAGTAATAAAAAGCTGCATTGACCAACATCGAAATGAAAATGTCGGGCGGCATATTATTCTCGACACGAAACTAGATTTTTTGTCGAGTCATTTTCGCCCTGGGGATCTTCTTTTTGCGCCGGCGGTGGACGGTCGAACCGTCCGCTGGAATATTTTTTCAGACGTCGTTTCACCATCACAAATTCCGTCAATTTCAGCGGCATTAATTCCTGAAAACAAGAGTGACAGCATCTGGCCGATAGCTGCGCGACTAATACTAGAAGGCGTCATAATTCACTGCCTACAAAACAATAAAAGAAGCAACAAACAGCTGTACGAAATTTGTACGTTACCCGTTGCAGATTTATACAAAATTTTGAAAGAAACGGAGGGTGCAGAACAAGGCGCTGGTATATTATCGAACCCTGAAACACCGACAGCTTTTTCGGCTTATTTCAACGTCCAGGCTTATTTGCGACCGCTGGCAATTCTGGCACGGCTTGACGGAGATTTTTCCATCCGGAAATGGCTGAAGGAAAGCAAAAACGATCTTTTTTTAGTGGCCTCGCCGGATGTTTTACCAGCTATTAAACCATTGTTGACGCTCTTCCTCTCAACACTACTGGAAGCCCACAAAGGACTGCCAGACGACCGCGAACGTCGGCTCTGGTATATCCTCGACGAGCTAGCAGTCCTCCCAAAAATTCCGGGCTTGTCTGCTGCTTTGAATTTTGGGCCGTCGAAAGGGCTTTGCGCAACAATCGGCGTGCAGTCGTACCAGCAGTTAGACGAAATCTACGGCCGGCCGGATCGTGAGTCTATCGTTTCGTCAGCCGGGTCTCATATATTCTTTTCCGTGGGCTCGCCGGCGATGGCTGACGAGGCTTCAAAAATCATAGGTTCGGCGGAATATCTGGAAAATAGGCAAACTCTATCAATCGGGGTGCAAGACAATAGAGATGGCGGGAGTTCGATGGATCAGATCAGTAATAGGTCAGTCGTGACAGCTGATGAAATCCGGGATCTGCAGCCACTGAATGCGTACTTGAAAATCCTAGGACACCCAGCCGCAAAAATCAAACTCGACTATATACAATATAGTACCGCGGGTGGCATCGAACCAGATCCGCAGTTTGAGCTTGAGTTTTGGTTGCAAAATCAAGGGCCAACCCCGGTAGATCAGGCTCTACCACCTGCGGCTGTTCCTGTTGAACCAGTTTCCCCGGCAATACCGCCGGCCGTGGAAACTGGACAACAAAAGAAAAAAATCTTTTGAAAAATGAAAACTCCCTTCAGATTTAACATTGAAGGGAGTTTCTGTTATAGGTTGTATTGTCTACTCTAATGCAGAAAGAGATACAGCGTCTTCAACAGCTTCGGTCAAGATGAAATCTTCTTCCACAGCTTCTATCTGTTGTTTCAGCCACTCCTCTTTTACTTCGACACTCCGCAACAACGCCTGTTCTATAGCGAGACTCTCTCTGTAATCCTTTGCCGCAGCCGTGATTGTCCAGTGTGTCTGAACCCCTTGTTTATCCACTTCGTTACGGATATCAGATAGAGATACTTTGAAGAATTCTTTGCGTGTGTTGACCTTGTTCAACTGCGCCCTCAAAAACGACTTGTGCAGTGTTTTTTCAAGCGTTGGGGCATCCTCGCTGTAAATCATCGCATGTATATCAAACTCAAATGGAACGCTGGCATCGCCAAGCTCTCTGACACGGTCACCCGGTTCAAGCCGCCGTGTCATACCGATTTTATACACATCTTCGCCAAACGACCCTATATTTGAGATAACATAAACATGTCCGCACCGGGTTTGCTGTGCCATGGACATAGCTCGTTGGCTGCGCTCCTCAGCTTCACGCAATTTTTCGGACAAGGCTTGCAGTTTGGCCTCATATCCGGCCTTTTGTTCTTCGCTTGCCCGTTCTACCTCTTTACGCACTTTGTCCATCGCTTTCCGGAGAAGATCTTCTTCCTTCTCCGCATCGCGGATAGCTTTTTCGAATTCGCGTCTGGCGCGCTCCTCTTCTCGTATCTGGTCTTTAATTCGTCGCTGTTCTTCCCTATCTCGATCACGGAGTTCCATCGCAACCACGGCCCATTTCAATTCTTCAAGTCTCGCTTCAAGGAACTCCTGAGTTATACGAGCGTTTCTGAATGCAGCTCCGTTGTAGTTGACGAGGCTGAAGGCATCATTGATGGACTGCTGGAGAGTTCCGATGTTATCGGCTTTTGTGCGAGACAGAATTGAGTCTACTTTGCCGTTGAAGGCATCGACAATAAACCTGATGGCGGTTTCTTTCCGGTTGTTCTCAACATAGTCACAAGCAGCGGCACGTCCATTCTTGACCATATATCGTGTACGCTCGCGAGCCTTTTTCAGTTCTGC
The DNA here is from genome assembly GCA_001802125.1 of Geobacteraceae bacterium GWC2_55_20. Classification (GTDB taxonomy): domain Bacteria; phylum Desulfobacterota; class Desulfuromonadia; order Geobacterales; family Pseudopelobacteraceae; genus JACRCG01. Next base: position 4,774 of record MGZK01000074.1, on the reverse strand, counting down.
GCCGGCCTCGGCGTACCCGAATTCGTCAGCTAGTTCATCGAGCAGACTATAGGTCGGGATAATATACTGGTCACCGTACCCTTCGATAAGATTTTTCATCGCCTTGGCGGCGCTTTCCAGATTCTCTGCATTCTGCATCGCTTTATATGCATCACCAGCGACCTCTTCGGCTCGCCTGGTAGCCGCTGCAATAATGCGGTCTGCTTCCTTTCCAGCCTCTGCAAGCTTAATGCTGGCGGCTTCGATCTGGTTACGGGCGTTCTGAGAAGCTGTATTCTGGGTGTCGGCTGCCGCCTTCCTTGCAGCATCAAGTTCCGCTTGAGCCGCTGCGACAATAGATTTAGCCTTCTCTTCGGCATCACCTATGATGCGAAAACGTGCCAGGGATGCAACATCAGCCTTCAGCCGCTCTATCTCGCTGATATTTGTTGTCAACTTCTCGCATAATTGTTTGTTTTCGCTGTTTAACTCTGATAGTCGCGCATCTTTGGTTTGTATCTGGGACTGAAACTCTGAGTTCTTTTTCCAGAAGTTAAATGCTAAACCAAAGCCAACGGCCGCCAAAAGTAATGCAAATACTGTCATATACCCTCCTTGGAATCTCCGTTTTCAATATCACAATGGAATAAATAAATACAAATAATTGTAAGCCCTTTTCGAAGGCTAGCAACGGCTGCAAAATATTTTTTCTGGGAGGTTAATTTTCCAGCCCCTGCGCGGTACTCCTATTAACAGCACAGAACCCAGGAGGCCGACGCCATGAAACAAATCATAACAATAGCAATCATGCTGATCACAACCACAGCCGCAACAGCATCACAAAAACCGCAGCAGATGTCCCCCGAGGCCGCCATCCGCTGGATTTCAGCAATGTCAGAAAATGGCGCACCGGTGGCCCTATGCCGTGCCGCAGAGTATTACCACGCGCACCCCGAAGCCGCAAAAATGGGTTCCTGGCGGCTCTGGCTGCAGCGCGGCAACGAGCTGGCTGTAACAGACGAGGAAATCGAGGCCTGCAGCAAAATCAAGAACGAGATCGACGCCAAGGAGGCAGCAAATGCGCAAAAATAGTCTGATTTTATCAATAGTTGCGCTCGCAATTCTGGCAATACCGGCCTTGGCCCTGGCAGACGTCGAAATTTACACATATGGTGGTTTTAACGTCGTGTCAGGGGCTTACAAAAGGATTGCCCTGATCACTGCTTCCGGGTCTTTTCGGTCGATTTTTACCGGTATGGCGGCTCTCGGGCTCGTGACGGCTGGCATTTTAGGGCTGCGGCAAGTTGCCGCAGGGCGAACAAATATGCTGCTCGCATTTTTGCCGCCAGTTGTCGGTTGTGCCCTTTTTCTGTCAGTGATGCTGCCGAAAGAAACTGTATATATCTACGATCCAGTTTTGAATGGGGTTGAAGCCATCGGCGGAGTGCCGATCGGCGTTTCAAAGCCAGCCGCTTTTGCCAACCTCATTGAGAGAGCAATTATAGATATACTCGACAATAATCCCGCAACAATCGGCGAGCCGCTTTACCAGAATGTCGGCGTCCGAGCATATGACCTGGCGGCGCAGCTGGGAACGGCCAGTCTCGGAGATGAAAACTGGACTGCAACGCTTCAAAGCTATCTCAAGGCGTGCGTAGTCTTCGAGTTGTCGCGAGAAGGCGGGAGCTTGTCTCAAGACATGCTTTTCCGGCCGCCAGCTGGCCAGACACTACTCGACGTACTAGCCCAGGCCAAAAATGATGCTATTTTTGCGCCGGCGTACCTTGACCCAGATCACCTGGGGGAGGCTATCACATGTGCGGCTATGTATGAGCAAATTAAAACTCGTGGCGATGCTTTGTCGGGACCAGCACTCACAGCTATCTTGTCTTCGCAGGGGCTGCCAGACACAGCAGCCGCACAGTCTATTATGTCAGCTGTTCTCGACCCTATCACCATGTCAGCGGGCATAACAGCTGATCCAGCTCGTATTATCCAGATGCAAGCAGTCGCAAATATCACAACTGCTGCTCTATCGAGTAGTGCCGATTCTGCAACCTTATTTGCAGCCGAAGCCGCCCAGGCCAAGGCAGGAATCACCGGCGGAGTGGCCGCTTCAATAGTCAATCCGCGCATGATCGATGCATACATGTCGTATGCAATCTGCATCATACCGATTTTATTCCTTTTTGCCGCGACTCCGTTAATGTCCAAAATCATTTCTTATTCACTTTCGTTAATTATCTGGATTGCGCTCGCAAGGGTTGTTGACGTAATTGCATATCACACTTGGGTAGCAGAATACATGTCCGCAGCAGCCGGATTTTCCGGCGGCGGGCTTGACTTCAGCTTTGATTACACCTCGTTTTTTGGATCACATTTGGGCGCTCTGGCAGACCTTCGCAGCTCCGCATTTTTGCTTGCATCAGCAATCTCTGCCGCTCTTTTCAAATTCAGCGACTCTGCTCTGGCCCATCTCGCATCAAGAGCAAGCGCAACAGCAGCAGGACAGGCCGCAGACGCTCTGGACCCTGGCAAAGCCGCCCAGAAAATCCAGGAAATTCACGGCGGTGTAGAGCGTGAAAAAGCCGTCCAGGCCCTCGCCGCCGGCGGGGGAATTGCAAACATGGCGAAAGGTCAGATTGCTAATGAAGTCGCGGGGGCCATGGGCGGGGCAGGAAAGCTGAATGCAGCAGACGGCAACTACAATAATCTTGCATCAAAAGAGCAAATGGCGGGCGGAGTCGGGGCAAAATCAAGCTGGGGCCAGGCACAAGGCAAACTAGACGCAGCTGGCGGAAAACTCGATACAGTCGAGACAAACGAGCAGACAGTAGCAGGTGTCGGCACTTCAGCAGCCGTCGGGGGAGCAAAAGGTAAGCAGAAGGCTGCAGGCGGAACGCTGGAAGCGGTGCAAGATAAAGAGCAGCAGAAGGCTGTGATCGGCGATTCAAAGGCTTATGGTGACGCAGATCAGCAGACTCCAGATCAAGCGTACGCTACTGGGGCAGCGCATGCCGGGGCGGCTGTTGTCGGCAAAACAGCTAATGGCACAGCAACGAGGACAGAGCAAAATATAGCGTCAGGGCAGGCAGTAACTGAAGTTGCCGGGGCGAAATTGACACACCAAGGCGAGAAAACTGTTGCTCTCGCCGGCGCACCCGCTGGAGCGGATCTGTCGGGGCGGCTCGCAGCTCAATCGTCGCAAGCGAGGCGGGAAGCCAACAGCGAGATCAGCGCGGAGGTCGACCGTGCATCAAAAACAGTTTCGGCAGACGAGCGCCGGGGCAAAACGCTGGATAATATCGTCTCAAGTAATCAGTCATTCAGAAACGACAAAGCTGCGTCTGATGTGTTGCTGCTGGCAAAACAACAAGGCAGATCAAGCGCAACAACAAACAGCGACAATTATTCTGAACAGCAGTCTGTAAACAAAACTACGGGCGCAAATGCTGGCGGCGGTGCAGGAACCGGCTCGACACCGGGAGCATCGGCAAATGTTGGGGCAAACGTCGGAATTAACACGAGTAACAGTAAAACTGGATCATCGACAACGGGTACAAACTCGGCTGTCTCCGAGTCTGAAAATACGATCAAAAACCTGCAGCGGATGGCGACAAGCACTGGCAGTGACGGCGTTTCTCGCGAGCAGCGAGAAGCAGCACAACGGGCTCTCAGCTATGTTACAGCTGAAACAACCGGGCATGACCTCAGCCAGAATTTTTCAAAATTAAATGAAGCTTCACGAAGCGAACAACAGAGTCAGGAACTGGCGTCGGCTTTCCGGGCTGACAGCGGGCTTGCATTTTACAAGCATCTTGCGAGAGAGACTTACGGCGATGACAGCGCTTCAAACGTAACAAATGCAATCGCTGATACTGCACAGCTCGTGCAGTCGGAAGAAGGGCTTAAACAGCTTCAGGGGCAGTTGCAGGGCTTCGCTGAGACACTGGCACCTGAATCAGCTAAAACTATTTCAGAGCCCTCTAAAACTGTTGATCACGATACAACTGCACAAAAAATTGCGGCTCAGGAGGCGGATATCAACAATAAAGGCGAGGCTCTGGCAGTACCACTGGCACAGCCGAAAACCAGTCTCGCACCGGTTGTCACCGGCCCTGCAAAAACGGACGAGCAAGCGGCGGCTGAGTTTGAAACAGTGAAAAAAGGCAACGCTGATAGCACAAAGTTGATGAAAGAGGCGAAAGCGGATCTTCCAACTAACGCTGCAGAAGCGCTGATGAAAACCGTTCTGCCGGGGGCTTTTACAACAAACGCTGCCACAGTCGACGGGTTGCGCAACGGAAAATTAAACAGAGACGAGGGTTTTGCAACCGGCACGCCGAATGACTATACCCCCAGCAATGACTCGAAAAAACCGGAGGGCACGGCTGCAAACGTTGTTCAAGGGGCAACCGATGCAGCACCAGGGGTGATCGCAGGTCTGGCAAAAGCTGTTCCAGCGATTGTATCCGGCGTTGCTGGTGCAATTCCGAAAATAGTGAACGGTTTGGGCGGGCTGAATTCGAGTACAGTTGCCAAGGGTAATTCAGTAGCCCCTGCCCCTGCACCGGAACCGGTGCAGGTAGCAAAACAAACTGACCCCTCAGTTTCAGTTCAACCGCAGCCGGTACCAGTAAAAAAAGATAATCAGGCGGCTGGGGTTGCAGCACCAGAAGTTATTTCTCAGCCGGCGGGGCCAGCTGTTCAGCCACAACCAATTTTGAAAAATCAGCCACAACCGCAACAGCAGGCAGCTGCAAATCCGGAGGCTCCGAAGCCCGAGGCAAAGCCG
>MGZK01000073.1 GCA_001802125.1 Geobacteraceae bacterium GWC2_55_20 | reverse complement strand
CACGAACCTTTGTTTTCGCATGTGTGGCAGGACCTTTGGAGTTTGTGTTGCGACCTTGTACAAATGCGGAACCGGCATGATTAAGTTTGAATTCCAGTAATCAAATTTAGTCACTATATATGAATTCGTGAATAAGTAAACTTCAGAGAATTCAATTCCATGTTTTTATGGTCATCACGACTGGTTATGATGGGCGAACAAGCGTTGTAGCCACTACCTCAGGGCGACCAGTTTGTCCAAGGTTACCACGTCGGCAGCCCGCACCTCGATCTCGGAGTCAGAGAATACGTACGCAGGACCCTTGCCACCAAAGTCCTCACGCGTGTAAAGTACATTAATTCCACGATCGACGAGGAATTCAGCAAGCTTTATTCCTTTGCCCTTTTCCATAGTTGTGAAAGGATTTTCCATGATTTCCCGGAACAGCAGCTTCCCGTCCGCCGTTTTTATTTCCCACAATGCGACAAGCGGAGCAGCGCCGAAATGTTCAGATATTGTTCCATCGGGTGTAGCTAACATCACGGCATATCTCGTGCGGTCCTTGGTTTCTGGCTCGTAGTGGACTGTCACCTTTTCCACATTTGGGATGCGTTGCCGGATCTCCTGTTCCATTTTATCGACGATCCCGTGAGCCTCTTTCAACCTCTTCAACGACAGCTGTACTTCAATGTTTGCAAAGATGTATCTACCTGAATTACGTGCCGATAGGGAGACCACCTTCTTAATTGCTGGTATCCCCTTGACAATGTTGGCCATATTTTCCAGCGTGACATTATCCACGGAGGCGTCGAGTAGACTTCTGGCCGCATCCCGTGCTATTTCATAGCCAGCCTTCACAACCAAAAGCAGTACTACGAAGGCGGCAATTCGATCAAAAAAAGTGTAGGAAAACCGGGACCCGGCAATTCCTGCCATCACGATTGCCAACGGCGCCAGGTCGGTGCGCCAGTTCTCCGCATCTGCCAGAAGCGATGGAGAATTCAGCTCCAGTGCTTTCTTGCGTTCGTAACGGGAGAAGAAATAGATCGGCAGCGCCATCAGTAGAAGAAGGACAAGGGTGGCATCAAGATTCTTCATACTTCCTGCAGATGGGTAGAGAATGGTGCAACCGATCTCGTAACTGGATACGAAGATGAAGCCTGCCGAAAGGAGGGCTGCCAAGTTCTCCGCCTTGTAGAGCCCCCAAGGGAATTGGGCTGATTTCTTTCCGGCGAGATATATTCCTCCGAGCACCAGAAGGCTGCCTACAACATCGGTCAGGGAATGGACAGTTTCGGCGAGGAGCGCGGCGCTGCCAGTAAGAAGGAAGAGGAGGTACTTGGCCAGGGTCAGGACAAAATTGAGGCCGAAGGAGTAGGCTGCAACCCTCCCGCCTCCGTTTGCGTCGAGTTTTTCGCTGTGTTCAATTTTCATGTTGGCGATGTCATGCTTGAATCTTTCATTTCTTCATCTCAATCCTTCCGTGTAAATGACCTTGCCAACACCCACGTCTATGAATCCGGAGCCGAAGGCATGCTTGAATAGCCCGCGCGCAACGTCGCCCGTGCAGTGGCAGGGGGCGACATGGCGAACACCCAGCATTTTCAGGCCCGCGATGACAGCCTCTATCTCGGTCTTGGCGCATCCGCTCAGGTGGAATCCTCCGGCTATCAGGAGTACTTCACCTCCGAATAGTTCCTTGGACTTGCTGACAATCCTCTCGATACCTGGATGGGCACAGCCGGTGACAATAACCAGCCCTCGCTTTGTATTGACCACCAGCGACTGCTCTCGCGGAATTGTCCCGAGCTCTCCAATGGAGAAAACGTTATTGCAAATCATCCTGGGTCCGTGAACTGACACCACTTGGGAACCCAGCTTTTCAACGTTTCGCGTGAAGGTTACCGGAAACGAAGCTGGCAGAAAGGTCACTGCTCTACTGTTCCTCCTGAGTAGGTCGTACAACCCTCCAGCATGGTCGGAATGAATATGTGAAATCACTACCGCATCTATCATCTGCGGTACTATTCCCAGTTTGCGCATGTTCGCCAGAAGCATTCTCCCGTTTCCACCGGTGTCGAACAGGATGCTTGTATTCATCACCTCCACCAGGCATGAAAAGCCCCACGCTGTTTCCAGATATTTTTTATAGGGGGTGTTGTCGTACAAAATTGTGATAACAGGCATCCGGCTGGCCGTCTGTTCACCGGATGCCATGCCACAATTAAAAACAATCAAAGTGCCGACAATCAGGCAGCAACTCAGCCAAGTCATTACCATTGCATTATTTGTTGCTCTTTTGCGATATGAGATTGAAGGGCATCTGTCCATACGATCACCTTCATGCAAGTCGATGTTTTTTGTTGAATTTATCCTGATACATCCGTTGATCCGCCAACTTCAAAGCATCCTTGAGTTTCTCACCATTTTGAACGGTTGCCGCTCCGAGAGAGAGGCTTAAGGGGCATTCACTATCCGAGCAATTGACGGTTTCCTGCGAGTGAATGATCCTTTGAAGCAGTTCGTCCACCAAGCGGTTATCAGCATGTGTGAGAAGAATGGCGAACTCGTCACCTCCTACGCGAGCAACTACATCTTCGGCACGAAAAACCTCCATCAGTACCTTCGCGGTCTTCTGGAGCAGAATATCTCCCGTAGCATGTCCGTGTTTGTCGTTTACTTCTTTCAGTCCGTCCACATCAAGCATTACAACGCTCACGGGGAATTGTCTCCCTCCACCAAGCCTCTCGAGTTCAGTTTCGAAATACGCCCGGTTGAAGAGACCGGTAAGGTCGTCATGGGTACTCAGATGACGCAGCCTGTCTTCAGTCAGTTTTCGCTCGGTAATATCGCGATTACTGCCGCTTATCCCCAGAAAAACTCCATCTTTATCGTAAATAGGCCGGCAGTTATGGCTAATCCAGATGGTTTTGCCCTGCTTGGTGATAATGCGAAATTCTATGGGTTTAGGTTCCCCCATAAAATCTGCTTCATGAATATGGTTGACCCACCTTTCCAGGTCATCGGGGTGGATAATGGTAATGCACATTTCAGGAAAGGCTGATAGCTCCTCTATGCTGTACCCGGTGATCGCACTGCCAGCAGGAGAAACATAGAGAATCTGACCCTCCGGCGTCCGCCAGTATAGCCATTCCGCGGAGAAATCTACTAAACTGCTTAATATTTCGCAAGTTACATCTGATTTACCGGATATATTCATACAGCGACTCCTTTTCTATAACCACCACAAAGGATTTGCCAACCAGATTGAATGGTTCGCTACGCCTCCGACAAAACGATGATTACGGCAACCGCGATCCCGGCAATGAATGCGAAGAGACTGTACCGTTTTTGTTCTTTTTCGGCCTGTGGAAGAAGGTGTGTTGCCCCTACATAGATCAGTGCTCCGCCTGACAGAGCCAGAAGCGCCCCAAGAAACTGGCTGCCGATGTGACTGATAAAAGGATACGAAATGAGAGTCCCCAGCGGTGTGGACAGGGCGGCGGCAATAAAGGCGAGAAGCAGCGACTTCCTTTCGCTGAAACCACTGCGGACAAGCAGCAGGTAAGTGATGATTCCCTCGGGAAACTCGTGGAGAATCATACCGGCAGCTGCCAGCGCACCGGTAAACATGCTGACTTTAAAAGTGATCGAGTAGACGATTCCGTCGATGAAAGAGTGGAAGCCGATACCCAGCATGGGAACAACACCGATGCCGAACTGTCCGTCCGGGGTTTTTTCGCAGATGAAGGCGGTGACAAAGCGGTTGAAAAGGTGCAGACCAAAAAAACCGGTAAGTAGATAAACCGGGGAATGGGGATTCATGGAGAACGATTTCGGCACGATATGTAGGAAGGAGACCGAGATCAGCACCCCTGCCGCGAAGCAGACGAAATAAATCGTATTCCGTCTTCCCCATTTTTCAAAATGGCGGATGGTGTAGATGCCTGCGGACGTGACCGATGCAGCCAGCATGCTAACCGCAATGGCGGTCCAAAAGTTGTCATGCAGAAGATTTAACGCCATTGCGGTATCTCCTGTCCCATCCGATCGTAATCATGATTCAATCTGATAGGTGCGGTTTAATGCGCATGGTCTCATTCGCAGGAAAAACTTTCGGCCTTCGTACATCGTTTCCATCAGGAGCCCTTTACCGATTAGCTGCTCAACGCAGGACCAGTCGGTATTGGTTTTATTCAAAAGCTCTCGCACGGCGTCTTCCCGCATGGGGTGAACGGCGGTTATGCTCAGCAGATCGTCTGCTGCAACTCCGTTACCGGTGAATGAATTCCCTTCGTAGCCGGTTAGATATTCCACGTGCTTCACCTTTTTCGCGATGATCTGCACGGCACGATTGAGCGTTTCGGCATCTGGCGCTGCTACCCATTGTTCCGCCGGAGGTCGAATCGGCACGGAAACATAGGCTATGGCCGGCCGCAGTTCTCCAAGGAAGATAGCTAGTTGTTCCAGATCGGCTTCAGCGCCGTTGATGCCACGTACCAGCATCGTCTCAGTGGCCAGCACGCCGTTGAACTCTTTTGAAAAGCTGTTTATGCCGCCCAGGAGTGCATCTAAACAGAGCGAGGGAACCGGCTGGTTGATGACCCGCCACAGTTTCTCATTGACCGCATCAATTTTCAACGAGACCCAGTCCGCCAGGTTCAGTTCAGCCCGCACGTCGGCTCGCCACATGAGTGAAGCGTTGGTAATTACGGCAATCCTGATGCCGAGGTGCTTCAGAAGCCCGATCTCCCGCCCCAGATTGAGATCGAGGGAAGGTTCTCCATCAGCTACGAAGGTGAGAAAATCGACCGCCTCGCCGCGCTTCGTGAGTTCTTCCACCGTCCGTTCAACCTCGGCAACGACGGTTTCAGGACGGCAGAAACGGCGTCGAGCTTTCTGCACGACGCAGGTCCGGCCTACTTGGCAGTAGACACAAGAGTAGGAGCAGGCTTTCGCCGGAATGGTGTTGATCCCGAGGCTTCTCCCCAGGCGTCTCGATGGAACTGGCCCAAAGACGTACATGGAATGGCTCCTTAACTTGCTTGGTTTGAACATTCGACCCATTGTGTTCAGGTCATTGTATACCGTTTTGAGATGTTAATTAGCCGGCCAATTCGACAGTCTCTGGTGAAAAGGTGCATCTCGCGGTGCAGATTTTGCACTATTGTGATCGTATCATCTGGGTATAGCTGATGGAATTAACCGAAATATTAGATTGTTACAATTATGGCACGCTTAATGTACGTACTTGGCAAAGCTGTACAACTCAAAAATAAAAGGAGTAATAATCATGAAAAAACTAATTGTATTATTGATGCTGGTTTGTATAGCTAGTGTTTCGTATGCTTCCGGTGGTAAAGTTCGTGGGGCCAAAGGGCAAGGGACAACCGCTACAGGTTCCACTGCCCAGGGTAGCGCAACTCAAATCAGAGCCGGTAGATAATTATCTTTGCACTATAAGTAGCAATCCCAAGAGATCAGGATTGCTACTTATAGTGCCGTTATATTTCTCCAGATTATTTCTTAGTTCGGGGGTCTCCGGCATATCCGAGAGCCTTCCAGTCCATTCTTCCTTTTTCAGCATGACAATCGCCACATTTGAGCGCCTTGTCCTTGGGCACAACCATATGGTTGACAGGCCAGACCATGGAGGTTTCAATCCAACCATACTTGCCGCTGTAGGGTTGGCCGGCGGATTTCATGCCGGCCTCGATGGCTTTGTTCCAGTCAAACTTTACCCAGTAGGCGCTCTCGCTTGTGGGAGGTCCAAATGTGTTGACGACTGCAACGGTACTGTTCCCGCTGTCGTAAGGCTGCTTGCCTTTCATGACCTTGAAGGGGAATATCTTTGCGTTTGGATCTTTACGGTCGCCTTTTGCCGCAGACAGTTTGACCACCTTGGCGGGGTCGATCTTATCACCCAGCAGTACGCGCTCAACGGAGCCGTTATACCAGAAATAAGCGGGAACAACATCTTTCTCCCAGGTAAAATCACCCTTCATCTTGTCGTACAATTTCTCTCCATACTTGTCTTTCTTGATATCCTCAGGCTTTACGTCCTTGCCTGCGGTAGACCAGTCCCACCACATCTTGGTGGGTTTGGCTTTCGCGAAGGTCGGAATATGGCAAGTCTGACATGCAACTTTCATGGCATGCCTGTTCAGCATGGAATTCTTATGCACATTGCCCTTATGGCAGTCGGCGCAGCCCATGATGCGGGCTCCGGAACCGACGGAGACGGAAGCGGCTTCACCTTTGATGGAGTGGTCGCCCCCCTTGTGACACGATTCGCAGGTCATCCTTGACTTGCCACCCATATGAATATCGATATCCGGGGTCGGATTTGCCAGTGATGAGTCCAGGTCACCATGCTTTACCCGGTCGCCGCCACCACCATAAAAATGGCAGGAACCGCAGGCGGTGCGGGTCGGCTTGCCGACGGATTGCGCAACCTTGACCAGATCAACCGGTTCCCACGCCTTGCCTTTGGGGAATTCCTTTTTTTCACCTGGATACACAGGATGACCTGCCCCGGATGGAAACTTCTTGTAGGTTCCGGTGGTGTCATGACATACGAGGCAGTCTACGTTTTCTGACTTGGCAAAGTCAAAAGTGCCGTCTTTCCAGCCGTAACCGGCGTGACAACTGGTGCAGCGGGGCCAGTTGGAAGGAACAGCAACGCAGAAGTTGTTAAGTGCATTTTTTTTGCCGTACTCCATGGTTTTACCATTCACGGTTTGTGTCTTGGCCCAGGTCCAGTGCACCGACTTCATGAATGACTTGGTCTCCTGCTCATGACACTCCATGCATTTATTGGTCACTTCCGGCCCGTTTTTGAAGGGTCCGGTAATGAGCTTCGCATGGTCTTGCCCGCCGGATGCCTGTTGCGATGCGAGACCGATCGTCAGTGCGATCAAGAGGAAAAGTTGCTTATTCATGTGTAAACCTCCGGGTTTAGATATTTCATTACGAGAAACTGTCACAAACTGAAACGATTGCTTACTTTTCTGCCTGCTCTCTTTTTCGTAAACATTGGATGATTTTTTTCACTTCCTCGGTATCTTCGGGGTGGAGATCGAAGGGAATGTGTTTTTCTCCAAACTCTTTATAAATACGGAATCGCACGCAGTTTTCATATTCTCCATAACATAACTTGTTTTTTATATACTCTGCGGTTTTAGGAAGTTCCTTCATGATGTTATTCAAAAACCGGCAACATACAAATAATTCGCAAACCATGGCCACACCTCAATGAAGCGTGATTTTACGAATCGTCGCCTGAATTGCCTCAATACCGACGGAAGTGTCAAAGCACCCGGCGCCGGCAAAGGGATCGTACTCATTGATCTGCTCAATGAGTTTCTCGACCAGATGAATGCTGTCCCAATATTTCTCCGGAGAATCGGCAATGTTCAGGACATCCTCCATGAGCCACGAAGGAAATTCCCTGGTAGTGTTTTGCCGGATGGCTATGATTCGAAGCTTCTCGAAAGGATCCATAATGTTCACCTGATCAAGATGCATGGAGTTGTGAACACCAGGCAGTAACGGATGTCACTATCCCGCCGAAGGATTTGGTGGCAAGAGACGCCGCCTGATGCTCCACAAACGGCTTGCCTTCGTCGCCGGCGGTGACCATGGCCGGGTCGAGCGGAATTTTCCCCAGAAAAGGTACGTTCATTTCGTCAGCCATGGTTCTGCCACCGCCACTCTTAAATATGTCGACTCCTTCGCCACAGTGGGGACAGATGAAGCCGCTCATGTTTTCTATTACTCCAATCACCGGCAGCTTCAGCTGGCGGCAGAATGTGACCGACTTGCGCACATCCGTGAGAGCCACATCCTGGGGAGTGGTGACGATGATGGCGCCGGTAGTTCCCTCCAAGAGTTGGATCACCGAAAGAGGCTCGTCACCGGTCCCTGGCGGACAGTCGACGATCAGGTAGTCAAGATCGCCCCATTCTACGGATGCCAGGAGTTGTTTGATGAAACCGTGCTTTGCAGGACCGCGCCATATCACCGCCTCGTCCTGGTTCTTCAGAAACAGCCCGACCGACATCACCTTCAGGTTCGCGTTGTAAGCCAGCGGTTCAATGCGGGTGTTGTTGGATGGGACGATCTGACTCTCGATGCCGAGAAGGGTCGGAATGCTCGGTCCGTGGAGATCCACGTCGAGAAGTCCGGTTTTTTTGCCCTGAAGAGAGAGGGCCACCGCCAGGTTTGCTGCCACGGAACTCTTGCCCACGCCCCCCTTGCCAGACAGGACAACGATCTTGTTACCGATGCCAAGCAGGTTTTCCTGTAAGTCAAGCTGCTCTTTCAATTCCTGAAGACGTCTTGTTTCTGCTCCGCCGCAGGAAGCTCCATTGGTGTTGTTATGATGATGTTCACTGCTCACGCATTCTCCCTTCCATTGTTTTGATTAAATAGCTACACATAACTTCCGTCGTATTTCTCAATCGTACGATTCCAGCACATCACGCTGCTCCGCCATCAGTGGAATTACAAACGCTTTCAGGTCAGCTTCATCCCAGAAGGTAAGCTTGCGGTGGGTCTCCAGGTATTTCCGTGGGATCGGGTGGGTGCCTACAACCACGGGCAGGCCGTGGTGACTTTCGATAAATGCCTTGAAGCGGCGAATGTTGGGGCAGGGCGGGTAACCCACCAGCAGGCCTGTCGCCAGATGCACGACATCGCATCCGTTCTTAGAAAATTCGGCGGGAACGTATTCCACGTTTCCACCCGGACAGCCACCACAATTCGAATAGCCGATTATCTCCACAGCTTCATCGGCCGAGTAACGGGAAAAGCCGCCATGGCGTTCTTTAAGCGCCCGGAAACATTTGCCGCCGCCGCAATCCTGGTAGCGGGCACAGATTATGATTCCTATCTTTTTCATAGCGGGCCTTTCCTGGAAATATGAATTACCCTCAGATAGTAATTGTGGTTTTTACACCTTCCCGGACGTGGCGTAATAATCCATGACGCTACCCGGCAATCGGAATGCGGCTTGACAACTCTTGAAAATATCCACAGCCTCGCCGCATAGTGGAGATAAAAATCAGCCCATTGGCTGCAACTCAAGTCCCGCATATCCTGGGGTAACTATCGTTCCCAGTTCGTCGCGAAGGAATGCAATTGCCTTTTCACCGGTACAATGGCACGGAATGACAAAATCAGGATTCCATTTGCGGATAGCAGAGCAGGTTGCTTCCAAACGCTCACGTGAAGCATTCACCAAATGCAGTCCACCAATGACGCCAAAAATTCTATCAACCCCGCTGACACGGCGGATATGGCGAACCGAATTGATCAAACCGGAGTGGCAGCAGCCGGTAATAATGATCAACCCTTTCCTGGTTTTTATCCAGATGGACATGTCATCCCATATCGGATCGGGGGTTTGCCTCACCTGGTCGAGAAAAAATGGACCTCCGGTATCCTCAAGCGGGTGTAGCCGGTCGATTATTCCGGTAATGCCGACCGATGCCCTTATTTTACCGGCTCCGTTAATCCAGTGCATACGGTTGCCGGGAACTCCAAGCAGCGCTTCCAGTTCTGCCCGTGGCACAGAGATATCCCTGGCAGACTCGCCGGATTTGATGCTGTAGCGGTAACACAACGCGGCGGAGTGGCAATACACATGGATTTCAGGATTGATTTTCAGCAGCTGTGATATTGCTCCGCAATGGTCGTAATGACCATGGCTCAGTACCAGTGCATCGAGCTCACTCAAATCACAACCCATCATTGCGGCATTTGGCACAAGTGCCTTACCCTGGCCGGTATCGAACAGTATCTTGAACCCGCCAATTTCGACCCATGCCGAAAAGCCATGCTCTTCAATCAGACCGCCCTTCGAATTGTTGTCAACCAGGAGTTTGATCCGCATATCACTGTTCCCCGATGTTTATTACCCCCGGAACGAAAAGGGCGTCGGCGCAGGCCATGACAGTGTCATCCAATGCCAACTCGGCCTTGAGCTTGAAAAGCATGCTGGTCTCCTCAATAATCCACGCCCTCAGATCCATCCTGGCGCCATACGGAACCGGCTGGAGAAAACGCACCCGAAGTTCCGCTGTAACCGCTGCAATATTTTTATGAAACAGGCAGTTCGCCATTGCGGAATCAAGCAGGGCGCAGATGACACCGCCATGCATTATACCTTCGTAACCCTGCAGCAATGAGTTCCCCTGGAATGACGCGGAGACATCTCCGTTTTCACCGGGGTTGAAAACAAGCCGGAGTGACATCGGGTTGCTGTCACCGCACATGATGCATTGCGCATGCGTTTTCTTTACGTCGTGAGCGGCTTTTTTAGTGGTCACAACTGTTAGCCCCTGTAACCAGGGTTCCATTCAGATAGTCCTGCACCACATCACGGGGAAACTCTCCCATTGCCCCGGTGGTCACTTTTACGTCATTTTCGGTAAATAGCTGTTGTGCTCTCTGACCCATGCCCCCGGCGATTATCCGGTTTACTCCTCGTTCGGACAGCCAACCGGGAAGCAGACCCGGTTCATGGGGTGGAGGAGTTATATAGTTTTCCGCAACGATTACATTGTTCGATACATCGAAAATGGCAAATTCGGCACAATGCCCAAAGTGGGCACACAATTTCCTGTCATGGGTTGGAACGGCAAATCTCATCATAATGTCTCCAGTCGTCGGTTTAGTTTTCTATGGATCTGCCGGATTGCATTGCTTGCCGCGCAATCCGGAGCATATTCCAGTATTGTTTTTGCCTGGCGCTGGGCCTGGCTGACCAGCGGTTCGTAGGGGATGGAACCCAGCAGGTTGAAGCCGCGCTCCAGACAGAGAAATACGATTTCGTTCGAGTAAGAGCGGTTCAAATCGCTCTTGTTGATTACAACCGCTCCCGGTAATTTGAAATGCCTGGAGAGTTCCATGACCCTTTTGAGATCATGAACTCCGCTGACGGTCGGCTCGGTTACAAAAACAACGAAAGAGGCCCCGGTAAGGGAGGCGATGACCGTGCAGCCGATGCCGGGCGGACCATCGGTAAGGATGATTTTGCTCCCCTTTTCCAGGGCGATTTCCAGAGCCTTTTTCCTGACAGCCGTTACCAGTTTGCCGGAATTTTCCGCACCGGGCAGCAACTCCGCGAAGACCGCGTATTCCTGTTTTTTGGTTTTACCCACAAAAAAGTGGCCGCAGAGCGCTTTGGCAAAAGTGACCGCGCCTGCGGGACAACGGTAAAAGCAGGCGCCGCAACCCTCGCAGGAAAATCCATCCACCCGGTAATCTTCACTGATGGCTTGATAACGGCAGACTTCGCGGCATCCGCCGCAGGAGATGCATATATCCCTGTTGATGGCGGCCTTGTGGCCGGATACAAAGTTGTGCTCTTCCACTACGTCTGCATTAAGAAGCAGGTTGAGATTGGCCGCATCCACATCGCAGTCGGCCAAAACCTTCTTTTTGAACAGGGTTGCCATGCACGCGGTAAACGAGGTTTTGCCTGTTCCCCCTTTTCCGCTGACCACCACGATCTCCTTCATGGCAACACCCCATTCGGCGAATGCTCGAGGTTTTCAGATTGCCTGAAAACCTCGGCGGCAATGGAGGAAAAATGCTCGCGGTAATCAGGCAGTTCCTCCAGTAAAATATCTCCTTTGGAATACACCTCGGCTACCTTGCGGTTTTCCGGCAAACGCGCGGTAATTTTCAATCGCCGATCTTCAAGAAATTTCTCCAGTGGCCGGAAAGTACCGTTATCCTTGTTGATCACCACGCGGATCGACTTGCCTCTGGCCCTGGCTACTTCCTCTGAAATCTTGAGATCATGCAGGCCGAAAGGTGTCGGTTCCGTCACGAGTATCACCAGATCGGCATCGGATATGGTTTCGACGAAGGAGCAGGATGTTCCGGGAGGCGCATCGATAATCTGAATATGATCGGATAGCCCCTGCTCTTTGACCTTGCGGATCAGCGGTTTGGGCATCGGCTCCCCGATATTTAGAACTCCATGCACAAAGCTGATTCCGCCCCAGCCCATGCCGCTTTCGATTATGCCGATTTCCCGTTCATCCTCGCTGATCGCTTTTGCCGGGCAGACGAGCAGGCACAGGCCGCAGCCATGGCATAGTTCCGGAAATATCATGGTATTGCCGGGCAGGCGTACGATCGCATTAAATCGGCATTTGGCGGAACATTCGCCGCAGGAGGTGCATTTTTGCTGGTCAACCACCGGCAACATCACAAAAGCGGATATTCTTTTCGAAAAATGGGCCGATATGAAAAAGTTGCCGTTTGGTTCTTCCACATCGCAGTCGATGTACTGTACTTTCCTGCCGCAATTTGCAAGAAACCAGGCCAGGTTGACCGCAACCGTCGTCTTGCCGGTACCGCCTTTTCCGCTTGCAATAACCACTTTCATGACCAATGTCCTTCCACATCAGCGTTGCTGGCTGTCAGAAGTTTGCCTTCTCCGAACAGTCCGAGCGCTTCTTGAACCGTCGCTGCTTCACAGTTATAGACCGCGATGCCGGCCGCCTTAAGCACACGAAAGGCCTTGGGACCGCAGTGGCCGGTAATCACCACGTTTGCGCCGGCTTCGGCCACCGTCTGCGCCGCCTGTATTCCGGCTCCCTGGGCAGCATTCAGGTTTTGTGAGTTATCGACCAGGAGCAGGCCCTTTGTGTCGGTATCATAGACCAGAAACCTGACCGCCCTGCCGAAACGGCTGTCCATGGGTGATGCCAGGTTGTCGCCGGATGTGGTTATGGCTATTTTCATCACGTACCTCCATTAAGCCAGGGCAGTATCAATTTTTCTTCTTCAACTCTTTCAATCTGCCGTCAATTTCATCCAGTTCCCTTCTCAGTGCATCGGCCTGTTGCATCAAGAGCCTGTTTTCCGTTTCCAGCGCGGAGTTATCCGCCAGATCCGATGCCTTGAACCAGTTGCACATTCCACGACCGGCTGTGCCCCTGCCGGAAGCGTCCCTTGCGTTGCCTCTATTCCTGCTTCCAGCACAATTTCCCGCACCCCTGCCGGTCATTGACCCCATCGCTTTTGGACCCGTTCCATCTCCTCTTGGCATTTTGAACCTCCCTTGATCTTCTGGTGTTATGTTTCGTTGAAAAATCCGGAGCCAGTTCATCCGGTTCTCCCGCCGCCTCGTCCGGCTCGTCCATGACAACCCTGTTTGCAACCGCAACCCGGCATGGCAAAGGCGCTTTCCCTGAGCCGGCCTTCTAGGCAGGCCCGGATCACCTCCCTGACATTTCCCGCGATAAACGAATAAACTTCGATGTAACAGGCGTTGGCCGCCAGGCGGGCCGGTCGTGATATCGCTCCGCAGATCAGCATGTCAGTACGCGCCTCGGCCAGGAAGGCGACTTTTTCCATGACCGTACCGCCGGGCAGGGCCATCCGGAATTCGGATAGAGCAGAGCCGTTCTCCGATTCGATCAGGATGGCCTGTCCGGCCACATCAAAGACCGGGGCTATACGATCGTTCCATATGGTAAATACTGCTCTCATGCTGTTGCTCCGTATCTTATACATAGCAACAGACACGCCAGGTCTGGTCGGCAACGATAATTTAGCTGCAACTATCAGTAATTAAACAATATATGCTGGAGAGTCCGGGGGGTGGATGTTAGGGAATGGTTGCAGGATTGCAACCATGCGGATCGCTGATGGGTGCGTGAACGCACCTGTTAAGCACGGGGAGTAGTACGTCCGTTCTGTTCGGGAAGGGGAAGACCCAGAACTTTCATTTTCCTGTAGAGGGTTGTCTTGTGAATACCAAGTTCGCGTGCAGCGGCGGCGCGATTGAAGTTGTTGTGTTTCAGCGCGCCGTGAATGGATTGCTCTTCCATAACCCGTTTTGCCGAGTGGATGTCGCCGGTTTCCGCGAAGCCTGGCCTGCTACCGGTCAGTTCCGCCGGAAGGTGTACGGGAGTGGCCCATTTTGAAGTACAGAGCACGAAGGCCCGTTCCACGACATTTTCGAGTTCACGAACATTGCCTGGCCAGTCATGGGCCATCAGCAGCGAATACGCTCCCGGTGTGAATCCGGTCACGTTCTTTTTCTGAATCCGGTTGAATCGTTCCACAAAGTGTTCCACCAGGAGCGGGATGTCTTCCTTGCGTTTCCTCAGTGGAGGGAGTTCCAGGGATATGACATTGATGCGGTAGTAGAGATCCTGGCGGAACTCACCTTTTTTAACCATGGTGGCCAGGTCGCGGTTTGTCGCAACCAGAATGCGGGCGTTGGTTTTTTCGGAGCGTGTCGCGCCCAACGGCTCGTAGACATGCTCCTGGAGCACCCGCAGAAGCCGTACCTGAAGCGCCGGACTGATCTCACCGATTTCATCCAGAAACAGGGTTCCGTCACCGGCCAGCGCAAACCGGCCGGGCTTGTCCTGGATTGCGCCGGTAAACGCTCCTTTTTTGTAGCCGAACAATTCGGATTCGAGCAGTGTGTCGGGCAGCGCGCCGCAGTTGACCGCGATAAACGGCTTTTTCGAATTCGGGCTCATGCCGTGAATCGCCCGTGCCAGGAGCTCTTTGCCGGTTCCGGTCTCACCCTGGATCAGGACGGTGGTCGAGCTGGCCGCCAAGGCCGGCAAAAGGTCAAAAACAGGCCGCATGGCCGGGCTGTGGCTGATCAGATCGCCCATACGGAAACGCCCTTCCAACTCTTGCCTCAAGGCCGCGATTTCGCTCAAATCACGGAAGGTCTCGGCGCCGCCGATGACACTCCCCTTTCCGTCACGCAGCACCGCGGTCGAAACGCTGACGGGGATACGGTCCCCCTCGGAATCGATTATATACCCGGACTTGTTGATAACCGGTTTTCCGCACTTCAGGGTCCGCTGCAGGGCGCATTCCGCCTCGCACATACTGGACTTGAACACCTCGGAACAGAGCCGCCCCAAAGCTTCTTTCCGGGGAATGCCGGTAATCTCTTCCGCCGCACGGTTGAAAGAGGTGACCCGCCAGTCCAGGTCCACGGTGAACACGCCGTCGGAGATGCTTTCCAGGATAGCGCTGGTCGAGTCGAATAATACCGGATCTTTTTGTTTATTAACCATGGTATATCCCCGGTTCAGCGGACAAGTTTCCTGATATGAATATCCGGAAAAAAACCGGTAAGAGTGAACTGGCGTGTCGTTATATTACCCCACCGGCGCGGTTTCTCCGGCGATGGTCGAACGGTACTGCTGTACCGCCGCGTGCAGCGCCGAGGCCGCCATGTTGGAACAGTGCATTTTCTCTTCCGGCAGGCCATCCAGAGCCATGGCTATCTTCTGGTCATTCAGCTTGAGAACCTCGTCGAGCGACTTGCCCATCACCAGCTCGGTGGCTATCGAAGAGGTGGCTATGGCCGCGCCGCACCCCTTGATCAGAAACTTGATGTCGAGAATTATGTCGTCCTCGATCCTGATGAAAAATACGAGCGCATCGCCACAACCCGGGTCGCCCGCCTGTACCACCACGTTGGCGTTCTCAAGCGAGCCGACGTTGCGAGGGTTGTGGACATGATCCAACACTTTTGCCGTATAAAATTCACTCATGGTGAGATTCCTTTCGTACCCTCACAGCCGGGTTCACGCCGGGCCGGATGCTTGATCCGTTGCCGGTTCATCTCCGGAGATGGCCAGTGCCTTCTGGCCCGCAAGCGCCCGTGCCACCTTGCAGCGGGCTCCGGCCAGAAGGCGCTGCACCGTGCCGCGCGACACTCCCATGCACACCCCGGCCTCTTCCTGGGTCTTGCCTTCGCCGTCACACAGGTACAGCGCTTCCAGTTCGTCGTGGGCCAGCCGGATGATCTCCAGATCCTTGAGAGGAGTCCCGGCCGGTTTGAACACAGCTGAATATCCTGCCCGGTGCGGGCAGTTGCAGATTCTCGGTTTACGTGGACGGGTCATGCTTAGTGGGAACAGCCATGGCTTTGGCCATGTCCGCCGCAGGTGTGGCCCGGCATGTATTCCGGCAGCCCGTTGGTGCGGAACAGCGCCATGTTTTCCGTGACGGTCCCTTCCATTGCCTTGAAAACACGCATCCCGGCGCTGTTCAGTTTATGCAGCGCACCGCCGCCTATGCCGCCTACCACGATTGCATCCACCTGGTAACCGCCAAGACCGGCTACCGGATTGCAGGCCCCGTGCTGATGGATCTGGTCGCTGTTGTTGATCGCCGTCACCTCGCTGGTGACCATGTCCACCACGACAAATCCGGGCGCGGAACCAAAATGACCGAATACCCGGCTCTCCAAACCTTGATTTTCCATTACCGGAAAACATACTTTCATTGTGTACCTCCAGTTTTAATGTGTATATGCACAGAATATATGCCGATGGTTTCAAATGTCAACAGGTTATTGTGCATAAGCACAAAACTTTGCCGCCGCGATCAACAGGGTAGAGAGCATCTCTCACTGAAAATCAGGGAGTTAGAGGTTTAGCGGCCAGTATTTGCACCACCGAAGCCAGGCCGGTATGCCCGCGCCCCTCCTTAACGTCCCGAACCAGCGTGGCGGCATGGATGAAATCCAGACCGTCCAGTTCCTGCCGCAGCTCTTTCACGGACATCAGCATATCGAGAGACTTGGGACCGCCGGTGTCATAATCCATCTGTTCCTTGCTGAACGCCTCCAGCACAAACACGCCTCCCGGTTTGAGCCCCTGGACGACCTTGCGATGCAGGGGAATCCGGATGGCCGCCGGGATATGGCAAAAGCAGGAGACGGCCGCATCCCATTTTTCCGGCTCTATCTCGAATTCGCCCAGATCGGCAACGATTGTGGTCAGGCTGACGCCGCGTTCCGCCGCCAGTTCAAGCGCCTTGCCCAGTCCGACGGCAGAGCCGTCAACCGCGGTTATCTGAAACCCGCGGGAAGCCAGATAAACGGCATTTCTCCCTTCACCTTCGGCCAGCATCAAAACCCGGCCCGGCGGTATCCTGTCCACGACCGAAACCAGGAACGAGTTGGGAGTCGTGCCGTAGATAAAGCCCGGTTCGCTGTAGCGTTGATCCCAGTTGGTGGTTTTCATGATTCACTCCTCGCTCCGAAGACTTTGTCGGTCAGGCGCACGTACCAGGCGGCCGACTGTACCTGGATGATGTAGGCCAGCGCGATCACCAGCGCCGCTTCGGAGCCGGCCTTGCCGAAGGCGTTCATTGCCACCGCCAGCGCGATCGACAGGTTGCGCATTACCGTGCCGTAGACCAGCGCGATCGCGTCACCACGTGGCAGAAACGCCTTGCCGACCAGGGTGCTGAGCAGGTAGTTGCACAGGTAGAGCAGCAACAACGGTATCAGGATCGTAATCAGCAGTGCGGGGCTGTCGGCCACGCTGCGGGCCTTGAGCGCGATCGCGATGAAGACTATGCCCAGCACGCCGATGGTTGAGAGCCCCGGAAAGCGCGGGGCTATCTGCTCCTGGAATACTTTCTGTCCATAGCGCTTCAGGGCCCAGCGCTGGGTGGCGTAGCCGGCCAGCATCGGCAGGAAGACTACCACCAGGATCTGCTTCATCACAGAGACCATGTCCACATCAACCTGGGCTCCCATCAGGAAGCGGATATATAACGGGGTCAGCAGTGAGCCCAGAATCAGGCCCACCACGGTCATCTTGACCGCCGCCGCCAGGTTGCCCTTGGCGAAACCGGTCCAGGAAATGGTCATGCCGCTGGTCGGCACCAGCGATGCCAACAGCAGTCCCAGCGCCAGAAACGGGCGCTCGGCAAAGAAAATCCTGCCGATGCCGTAGGCGACAAAGGGAATCACCAGGAAATTGATCGCCTGGGTCATCAGCTGCGCCCGCGTATCGCCACCTTCCAGCACTGAACGGATCTTGAGGGTCACCATCATCGGGTAGACCATCAAAAAGGTAAACGGTATGATCAGGCTTTTCATGAAAGCAGGATCAACCAGCAGGCCGCAGACGAAACCGGCCAGCATCGTGGCCGGAATTGCCAGCACCAGGTTCTTGTTGATGGCGATAAGTATGCGCCACATGTCAGAGCGACTCTTCGATCATAGACCGGATCGCGTTATAGCTCTCTTCCAGGGAGGAGGCAAACTCCGGGTCATCCTCCACCAGCGCTTCGATCATGGTCCGGCCGTAGCGCAGCATGCGGATTTCGGTCATGCCGTTGCTGGTAAAGGTTGTAATGAACTTGGGCATCAGCGCCGCCCGCTCCGGGTTTTGCGAAAGGCTGGCGGCGGCTTTTTCGGGTTTGCAGATCTGGATCATGTGCAGGTCGAAGCCGGCTCCAACCTTGACTCCATGCTTGCCGAAGGTATGGGCCATCTCCATAGTGCTTTCGTTGTGGATGACGAATCCGCGTTTCTGGCCGGCGGCAGCCAGGGCATGAACGAATTCTCTCAGGTTCTTGGTCGTTTGTGTCCGATACAGTATTGCGCTATTCATGGGTGCCTCCTCCGGCTTTAAGCTGATTGATGTTATTGAACCTAGAAAAAGCAATTTACCGCCGATGAACGCCGATACACGCCGCCAGAAGTAGGCGCTTCTAAGCGAGAAATCAAAAGCTTGAACAAAATACTGATTTAACCCATAAGACGATAAACTTTATGGATGTCAGTCTTGGTTTTCTCGGCGTGCATCCGTTTTTATCGGCGGTTAATTGCCGTTTATGTTCATTTGTTTGTTTGTTGTGTCCTGGATGGATATTTCAAAGTCCGGCGGATTCATCAACGCTTTTTTAACAGAGCAGAGTTCCGCTGACTTGATGATCGCGTTATGATATTTGACCGGGAAACCAGATGGCAGGGTAATCTCAAGATCCACTTTTGCCAGCCGGCTCTTGCCACCATCGACGGCAAACTCCATCCGCTGGGTTAGCGCCAGCCCCTCGGTGCTGATGCCCCGCTCCTGGCAGAAACTAAGCACATAGATTCCGGCGCAGGTGCCCAGCGAGGCCAGAAAATAGTCGTATGGGGCCGGCGCCGAACCTTCTCCGCCGCCACCCGGCGGCTGGTCGGTGCTGATGACCCTGTTGTTCAGTTCCGCGTCAACCCTTTTACCGCCCGGGAAGGTTATTTTCATTTCCATGGTGTTATGCCTCTTCTTTCCAAGCTTTGTGTATATGCACAAAATATAATGCAGACATATGAATGTCAATATGTTTTACCGGTTATTATCCGATTTATACAAATACGGATTGAAATAATGGCTGGTTTGATATGCAAAATCATTGATCTGATTAAACATGATCACCTGCTGTTGACAACAGGCGATAATTCAGTAGTATACGAGCCTGATTTTGTTAGCAGCCGTGGAGGCAAACGATGATAAAACAAGACAACAGGTGGATCACGAAGCTGCTGGCGACGACGCTGCTGGGCGCGGCGCTGTTCTGTGCGCCCCGGGCCGGAGCGGCCGAGCGGCTGCAGGTCGCCATGAACACTCCTTCCGAAGAGGAACTGCTGCTGTTCTGGGAGGAGAAGGAGCTGTACGTGCAGACCGCCACCCGCAGCGAAAAGCCGCTGACCCAGGTGGCCGAGAACATGACCGTGATCACCGCCAAAGAGATCGAGGCGATGAACGCCAACAGCATCAACGAGGTACTGGCGCGGGTACCGGGACTCTTCGTGGATTTTTCGATCAACGATTACAACTCGCCCTCGCTGCTGCACATCCAGGGTTCCGAGGACCGCCACGTGACCGTGCTGCTGGACGGCATGCCGGTCAACTTCCTGGCAGGAGGCAACGCCGACACCAGCTTCATTCCGCTCAGGATCGTGGAGCGGATCGAGATCATCAAGGGCGCTGCCTCCTCGGCCTGGGGCTCGGCGCTGGGGGGTGTGATCAACATCATCACCCGCAGCACCGGCGACAAGGCGCTGCCGGGGGGCATGCTCAGCGGCTCCTTCGGCGAGGGGAATTCCCGCGACACGGCGGCCGAACTGACCGGCAAGAACGGCCCGCTGGGCTACTACCTCTATGCCGGGCAGCAGGCCTCGGAGGGGCTGCGCAACAACCGCGACTACCGCCGCAACAGCCTGTTCGGCAAGCTGCTGCTGACCCCCAACCGCGACCTGGACATCACCCTGACGGCCGGCTACAGCAACCCGGAACAGAACGCGGGTGAGGTGCCGGCCATCGGCATCAGCGCCAGGACTATTCAACGTAACCTGTTCCTGACCGGCAACATCGAGTACCGCGCCACCCCCGAGCTGACCCTGCGGGGCGGGGTGCACTTCTTCAAGTCCCATGTCGATTTACCGGTACATTTCCTGTCCGACGGTTCGCTGTTCAAGCAGAACATCTACGACGAGGAGACCATCGGCGGCAACCTGTGCGCCACCTGGACCAGCGGCATCCAGACCCTGACCCTGGGGGGGGAGGCCAGCCACGGCGCCCTGGACCAGACCACCAACGCCGGGCCGCTCTACCAGTCCTTCGGTGTGCCGGCCACGCTGACAGTCTCTCCCACCATCGACCGCTGGGCGCTGTTCGCCAACGACACGGTCGAGTTCGGTCCGCTGGCGTTGACACCGGGCGTGCGCCTGGACCACGACAGCATCACCGGCTACTTCGTCAGCCCCAGCCTGGGGCTGACCTGGGAGCTGGGCGAGCATAGCGTGGTGCGCGCCTCGGCGGCGCGCGGCTTTACCTCGCCCCCCTTGAGCTATACCAAGGCACAGGGGTTGTTCTTCCTCCCAAATCCACAGCTCACAGCCGAATACGGCTGGTCCTATCAGCTGGGGTTCGAGTCCGGCCTGGCCGAGCTGGTCAACCTGAAGGCAACCCTCTTCCGTCACGAGACCACCAAGGCCATGTCAACCGAGGCCATTGCCGCCAATCCTCCCTACAAGCAGATGGTCAACGGCGGCGACGTGACCCGTCAGGGGTACGAGCTGGAGGCTGAGAGCGTGCCTTACTACAACCTGTCGCTCAAGCTGGGGCACTCCTATGTCCATACCAAGGCCGGCACGATCCCGTCCGACCGGGCCAGCAACAACTGGGACACCTACTCCTGGCTGGCGGGTATCAAGTACGACGACCGCCGCTCGTTCAGCATGCTGCTGTCCGGCAACTACGTCTGGTGGGACTTCGCCCCCACCATGCCGGCTTATGCGGACCCGTACTACGACACCTTCATCTGGGACCTGACCGCCACCAAGAAGTTCCAGACCAGCGCCAAGACCACCCTGGAGAGTTTCCTGACCATCCATAACCTGTTCAGCGGCGACCGTTACACGGCTTCTATCTACCCCAACCCAGGGCGCTGGGTCGAGGGTGGGCTCAAGTTCAGGTTCTAGCCGTTCAGACTCCGGGAGGCAATGGTGCCTCTCGGAGCATACTCAAGCGATTACATTCAATATTATCGATCACGATACAGAAAGAGCAGTAACGACAATGCCCAGACGTTTGATATTTTTCCTGGTGGCAACGGTTCTTTTTACTAATGCTTTTATCCCCACCCCTTCACTGGCCGCCGAGGTGCTGGTGGTGGCCGATACCCAGCTCAGGCCGGCCACCGAGATCATCTCCGGCATCAGGAAGAGCCTGGGAAGTTCGCTGAAAATCATCTCTCCGGAAGAGGCCAAACGCGGGCTGAACAGCGCACTGGAGCGCGAAGGGGCGCGGGTGGTGGTGGCACTGGGGAAGGAAGCGCTGACCGAGGCGCTGATGCTGCCCAGCAGCATCCCGGTCATCTTCGACATGGTGGTTACTCCCCCCGCCATCAGCCGGCCCAACACCACCGGCTTCTACCTGGCCACTCCGGTCAGGGAGTACACTGAGCTGATCCGGAAGCACCTGCATTCGATCCGGCAGTTCGCTGTGGTGGGGAGCCGCGACCAGCTCAGCCTCCTGAGCCGGGGCGATGCGCCGCAACCGGTCTACTACACGGTCCGCAACACCGCCGAGTTTGTCAGCGCCATCCGCCGGCTGGAGGATGCGGACGCGATCCTGCTTCTGCCGGACAGTGCGGTGCTGACCACGGCCGCGCTGGACGAGGCCTACCTGCTGTCGTTCCGCAAGGGGATTCCGCTGTTGGGGGTTTCGGAGCGTAATGTCAAGGAGGGGGCGCTGGTGGCGCTGGTGGTGGACATGGTCAACGTGGGGCGCCTGATCGGCTCCGCCGCCGCCAAGGCGCTGAAGGGGGTCGATATCGGTCAGTTCCCCCCCTCGCCGCCGCGAAAATTCGATATCTACCTGAACACGGCCACGGCCCGGCGGATGAAGATCAACCTTCCGGATGAAATGGTGAGAATAGCCAAGCGGGTGTATCCGTAGTTTTTACCAGACACCCCATCCCCCTCCTAACCTCCCCCTTGAAGGGGGAGGAACGTGAGAGCCGCAGATTGGAACGAATCAGGAAAGCGAATCACACTTTGTCCGGCTCCCCGGCGGGCTTTGTCCCCTGGTACTCCAGGTCCTGCCTGACCAGGCGCTCCAGCACCGTATCGTAATACTCCCTGCGGCAGTCCACTTCGTCAATTTTCCCGTTGCGCAGCAGCGTCAACTGGCGGCAGCCTCCGAAGCAGATCGGCAGGTAGGCGCACTCCAGGCACTCGTCTTTTTTCCAGAGGTCCAGGTTGTGTGACGTGCGGAAATCGACGATCCCCTCGGCCAATGAACCGATGCGAAGTTCCGGGTAGGCCATGAAGGCCGGGCATTTGTAGAGCGAGCCGTCGTGGTTGATTACCAGCTCATTCTCCAGCTCGACCATGCAGGCCGACAGCTTCGGCCTGGGGGCCGGGAAGCCCCGTTTTAGGGCCTCCTGGCGCAGCCAGAGTCCGGCCTCCATCAGCCACGGCTCATAGGAGCAGGTGCAGCCGGTGTTGAAGTCGGACAGCACCCGCTGGCCCGATTTGGGTATCACCGGGGCGAAGAGCATCGTGCCGACCCGGGCCGGATCGATGCCGCGGGTCAGCAGGTCGTCCAGCATGCGCGGGAATTCGCGGTAGTTTTCGCGGGTATAGTTGCCCCCCAGCTGCAGCGGCACTATCTCGTGGATATCGAGCACGTTGCGCAGGATCGCCTCGTAGCTCCCCAGCCCGGAGACAAAGGGGCGGCTGCTGTCGTGCAGCTCCCGTGGCCCGTCGATGGTAACCTTGGCCCCGGTCAGCCCCAGTGGGAGCAGTTCCTCGACGCAGGCGCGGTTCAGCAACGTGCCGTTGGTGACCAGCGAGAAGCCGAAAGCCACCCCGCGCTCGCGGGCGGCCTGGCCCAGCGGCCGGGCGATGGTCCGGATCAGGTCGAGGGAGAGCAGCGGCTCGCCGCCGTAGAAGGTCAGCCGCTGCGGCTGACCCTTTTCAATCCGCTCGCGGTGGATGGTTTCCACCAGCAGCGCGGCGGTGGCGGCGCTCATGTAGTGCTGGCCGCGAAAAGCGTCCTCGTAGCAGTAGTGGCAGGCCAGGTTGCAGTCCAGGTTGAGCACCACCACGGCGCTGAAGGGGGTATTGGCACGGGGGGTATCGAAGATCGTGCGCAGCCGCTGGCGCTCGGCGGCCCGGTCCGGGGTTAGGATGTCGAGCTGGGCCAGGATGTCGCGCTCCTGGTCGGGCAGCGCGCCGTTCCGGGCCGCCTGCAGCAGCTCGTCCGGTAGCAGCACCACCGCCGAGCGCAGGGTGGAGTAGACCAGGTTCATGCCGGGCTGGTCCGGGCAGGGGTAGATCTTGAGATAGTTGGACAGCTGCATTCGGGCCTCCGGGATTGGATTTCAAACATCCTGTTTATCAGGGTTACGAAAGGGGGAACGAGGGGAATTTGATTTTGATTCTTCGAATGACACAAAAAAAGGGGGATCGCTCCCCCTTTTTTTGAACCTGTAAACGGAATCGATTACATCAGCGGAATGAGGGATGCCACGCAGCAGGCTGCCAGCGGCCCCTCGAATGCACAATCGTTACCTTTTTCCAGTACTACCAGGGTGTTCGTTTTCATCTGTTCCGGTCTCCTCAGTTGGTGTGGTGTTATCCGCGGGGGACGCCCTCGCCTTCCCGTCGGTTGTGAATCATCTCTTTTTCCGATAAAAGCATGTGAAAAATTTCACTAACCCAAGCGTTTATAGCATGATACGCCAATTGTCAAGAGTATAAAACTGTTTTTTAAAATATGCATGTAAACT
>MGZK01000072.1 GCA_001802125.1 Geobacteraceae bacterium GWC2_55_20 | reverse complement strand
GGAAGCGACCTGCTTGATATTGCTGTTCTTGGAATCACCCTGCTCGTTGGTCCAGGTGAAGCGTTCCGGATCCTCGCCCCCTTCACCGGTGTTGGATCTGCCGCCGATGCGGTTCATGGCAATCGCCAGCGCCTCATGGGCCTCCTGACTGATCGAACCATAGGACATGGCGCCGGTCTTGAAACGCTTCATGAGTGATTCAACCGGTTCGACCTCATCCAGCGGCACCGAAGGCATGTTGTCCTTGAATTTAAGCATGCCGCGCAGCGTATAGTGCCTCTCGCTCTGATCGTCGATCAGAGCGGAGAAGGTCTTGAATTCGCTGTAATCACCGGTGCGGGTAGCTTTCTGCAGTGACGTGATCGTCAGCGGATTGTACTGGTGCTCCTCGCCATCCTTGCGCCACTGGTAAACACCGCCCGCGGCCAGAGTAGCTTCCGGTGCCACCCGTGCCGGGTAGGCCCGGGCGTGGCGTTCCATCAACTCCCGAGCAATGCCGTCGATATCGGTACCGCCGATGCGGGACGGTGTCCAGGTGAAGTAGCGGTCGATCACCGACTCATGCAGGCCGACCGCCTCGAAGATCTGCGCTCCGCGGTAGCTGTGAACAGTGGAGATGCCCATCTTGGCCATGGTCTTGACCACACCCTTGATCGAGGCTTTGATGAAGTTCTTGACCGCCTTCTTATGGTCCAGACCGGGCAGCATCCCCTGCAGGATCATGTCATCCAGTGACTCGAAGGCCAGATAGGGGTTGATGGCAGTGACGCCGTAGCCCAGCAGCACGGCAAAGTGATGAACTTCGCGCGGCTCGCCCGATTCCAGAATCAGTGAAACCTTGGTGCGGGTGCCGCTGCTGACCAGATGGTGATGCAGTCCGGAAACAGCCAGCAGCGCCGGGAAGGCGGCATGATCCCTGTCCACGCCGCGATCGGACAGGATCAGGATGTTGCTGCCGGCATCTATGGCAACATCGGCGGCGGCAAAGAGCGCCTCCAGCCCCCTCTCCATCGCCGCAACTCCGCGGCTGACGGGAAAGAGCAGCGGCAGTGTCGACGATTTGAAGCCCGGTTGCTCGATCTGGCGCAGCTTTTCCAGTTCCTGGTTGCAGAGCAGTGGATGCTCCAGCCTGATTTTTCGGGCGCTTTCAGCGGTCGGCTGCAGCAGGTTGGCCTCGGAACCGATCAGGGTGATGGTGGAGGTCACGATCTCCTCGCGGATCGGGTCGATCGGTGGATTGGTTACCTGGGCAAACAGCTGCTTGAAGTAGTTGTAGAGCAACTGGGACTGGCTGGAAAGGATCGCCAGCGGAGTGTCGGTACCCATGGAGCCGAGCGGCTGGATGCCGTCGTTGGCCATCGGTCCCAGCACCACCCGCTGATCCTCGTAGGTATAGCCGAAGGCCTGCTGGCGCTGGGTCAGGCTGACGAAGTCGGACTTGTGCATCGCGGGCGTACCCGGCAGGTCCTCCAGCCGGACATGGTGGTCTTTCAGCCACTGCCCGTAGGGCTTGGCTGACGCCAGTTCCGCCTTGATCTCAGAGTCAGGTACGATGCGCCCCTGCTCGGTATCCACCAGGAACATCTGTCCCGGCTGGAGACGGCCCTTTTTCAGGACACGCGAAGGTTCAATTTTCAGGACTCCGGCTTCGGAGGCCATAATCACCAGGCCGTCATTGGTAATGTAGTAACGGGATGGGCGCAGACCGTTGCGGTCGAGGACAGCGCCAATGCTGCGGCCGTCGGTGAAGCAGACCGCGGCCGGGCCATCCCAGGGTTCCATCAGGCAGGAGTGGTATTCGTAGAAGGCTCTTTTTTCCTCGCTCATTTCGGCGTGATTTTCCCAGGGTTCCGGCACCATCATCATCACTGCGTGGGGCAGACTGCGTCCGCTCATCACCAGCAGTTCCAGGCAGTTGTCGAACATGGCCGAATCGGAACCGTTGGTGTTGATCACCGGCAGCACCTTCTTGATGTCATCACCGAACAGTTCACTGGTGAACAGGTTCTGGCGGGCATTCATCCAGTTGACATTGCCGCGCAGCGTGTTGATCTCGCCGTTATGGGCCAGGAAATGATAGGGATGAGCCCGGTCCCAGCTGGGGAAAGTATTGGTCGAGAAGCGTGAATGCACCAGCGCGATAGCGCTTTCCATGGCCGGATCTTTCAGTTCGGGGTAGTACTGGTCCACCTGCACCGGCATCAGCATACCTTTGTAGATGATGGTCCTGGTCGAAATACTGCTGACATACCAATGTTCGTCAACTTCGGCACGGCGGATCTCATTTGTGGCACGCTGATTAATGATGTAGAGTTTGCGGTTGAAGGACTGCTCGTCGGCGCACTCCGGCGGACGTTTGAGGAACATCTGCCGAACCATGGGCTCGCCCTCCCAGGCAGTGTTGCCCAGGCTTGAATTATCGGTCGGCACGTTGCGCCACCCCAGCAGTTCGACCCCCTCCTCAGCCAGGATCTTCTCCAGGATGTGACGGGCGGCGTTGCGTTCAGGCGCTTTCGGAGAGGTAAAGACCATGCCGACACCGTAGTGGAACTGCTCGGGCAGTTCGATCCCGAGCGGCGCGCAGGCCGAGCGGAGGAAGCTGTCCGGCATCTGCAGCAGGATTCCGGCGCCGTCCCCGGTGTTCGGTTCGCAACCGCAGGCGCCGCGATGATCCAGATTAACCAGGACTTCCAGAGCCTGGCTGATGATTTCGTGGGACTTCTTGCCCTTCATATTGGCGACAAAGCCGACGCCACAGGCGTCGTGTTCGAATCGCGGGTCGTAAAGTCCCTGCTTTGCTGGTGGTCGGTAGTTTTTCATAGGGTAACCTTCGTAAACTTTATTCTGAAGTGGAGTGCCCGCAACGAATGCCGGCTATTTTCATGAGCAGGTAGTGTGCCACATTTGCATCCAAAGCCCATATACAGACCGATTTTGCTTTTATTTAAGCTAGATAGCCAGTTCGTGAAATCGCAGCGGAAACGCATATTAAAGTTTTGACAAGAAAACCGGACAATTTCATGTACACCATCAACACACCTGAGTAACACTCACCCAAAGGGTTTATTGATCACTGAATATATGCTACTCTTTGCGCGGTTACATTCCGCACATATCCGAATGATTGGACTGACATGAGCGAAGCATCCCACAGCACCATATACCGCAAGGACTACACCCCCTTTGATTACCTGATTGACAGCACCGATCTTGTTTTCGAGCTTGGCGAGGAAACAACGATTGTCACCGCGCGGATGGCGCTACGGGCAGCCCGGACCGGTTCGCTCCCGCTGGTGCTGGACGGCCGGCGCTTCAGACTGCTGGAAATCAGCATTGACGGCAAACAGCTGGAACCGGAGCGTTACAGCGCCACGACGGAACAGCTGACGATCTATGACGTGCCGCCGGCCTTTAACCTGGAAATCAGGAGTGAGCTGCGTGCCCAGGACAATACTTTCCTGGAAGGTCTCTATCGCTCCGGCGGCATGTTCTGCACCCAGTGCGAGGCTGAAGGCTTCCGCTCCATAACCTACTATCCGGACCGCCCCGACGTGCTGACGGTTTTCACCACCACCATCATCGCGGAAAAGACGCGCTATCCGCGGCTGCTCTCCAACGGCAACCTGGTTGAACAGGGGCAACTGGCGGACGGACGCCATTTTGCCACCTGGCACGACCCGTTCAAAAAACCGAGTTATCTGTTTGCACTGGTGGCCGGAGACCTGGTAAGCATAGATGACAACTTCACAACCTGTTCGGGAAG
Source organism: Geobacteraceae bacterium GWC2_55_20 (assembly GCA_001802125.1). GTDB lineage: Bacteria > Desulfobacterota > Desulfuromonadia > Geobacterales > Pseudopelobacteraceae > JACRCG01. Next base: position 33,723 of record MGZK01000072.1, on the reverse strand, counting down.
AAAGGTTGACCTGCGGATCTACGTGCACCGGCACAACCGCGACAAGTGCGGCCACGCGATGACTTCCCTCAAAAAGGCGATGCGCTGGGACGAAGTAACCTATGGCAGGGAGTACGACCTGGAATGTTACATGGTGGTTGCGGTTGATGATTTCAACATGGGTGCGATGGAGAACAAGGGGCTGAACATCTTCAATTCACGCTATGTGTTGGCCAGCCCGGCAACCGCCACCGATGACGACTACAACGCGATCGAAGCGGTAATCGCGCATGAATATTTCCACAACTGGAGCGGCAACCGGGTCACCTGCCGGGACTGGTTCCAGCTCTCGCTGAAAGAGGGCTTCACCGTCTTCCGCGACCAGGAGTTCTCCTCCGACATGCAATCGCGAGGCGTCAAGCGCATCAGCGATGTGCGCAACCTGCGCACCGCACAGTTCGCCGAGGATGCCGGCCCGATGGCCCATCCGGTACGCCCCGATTCCTACATCGAGATCAACAACTTCTACACGATGACCGTCTACGAAAAAGGCGCCGAGATCGTCCGCATGCTGCATACGCTGCTGGGCCCGGAAAAGTTCCGCCAGGGATCGGACCTGTACTTCTCCAGACATGACGGGCAGGCGGTGGAGGTCGATGACTTCGTGCGGGCAATGGCCGATGCCGGCGGCATCGACCTGGAGCAGTTCAGGCTCTGGTACAGCCAGGCCGGCACTCCCGAAGTCAGTGCCCTTGGATCTTACGATCCATCGGAAGGCACTTTTACGCTGACGCTACGCCAATCCTGCCAGCCGACTCCGGGCCAGCCGGACAAGCAACCTCTGCACTTTCCGTTTTCGATGGGTCTGCTCAGCGCTGACGGAAAGCAGCTGCCGCTGATGCTGGATGGCGAATCGGGAGAGGGTGCATTGACAAAGGTTCTGCAGCTCCGCTCAAGCGAGGAAAGCTACCGCTTCACCGGACTACCGGCAGAACCCGTTCCGGCACTTCTGCGCGGATTTTCCGCTCCGATCAGACTGGACTATCCTCACCGGCATCAGGAACTGCTGACACTGATGGCCCACGAGCCTGATCCGTTCTGCCGTTGGGAAGCCGGGCAACTCTTGGCGGCACGCATCATCCTGGATCTGGTGGCGGCACAGAGGCAGGGGCGGGAACTTTCCCTGGACCCGGCCTTCGCCGAAGCCTACGGCATCACCCTGTCAGGCGGGCAGGGTGATCACGCTTTCCTGGCCGAAACATTGATGCTTCCCTCCGAAAGATACATCGCCGAACTGATGCCGGTCATCGATCCTGGCGCCATTCACGCCGCCCGCCAGTTCGTGATCCGCGGACTGGCAGCTCTTTTCAAAGACCGTTTACTGGCGCTCCGCGAAAGCTGCGCGAGCCCCCTCCCCTATTCGCCCGGGGACGGCCTTGCCGGCCGGCGCCGACTGGCCAACCTCTGCCTCTCCTATCTGCTCAGCAACAAAGAACAGGAGATCATTGAGCTCTGCCTGCAACAGTACCGCACCGCCGATAACATGACCGGCCAGATCGGCGCACTGTCGCCGCTGGCCAGCTGCGACTGCCCGGAAAGACATGCGCTGCTGGCCGATTTCTACCGGCGCTGGCAGGATGATCGTCAGGTCATCGACAAATGGTTTTCAATCCAGGCCACCTCCACACTATCCGGCACATTGGACGAAGTCCGGTCGCTTGTATCCCATCCGGCCTTCGAGTTGACCAACCCTAACCGTTTCCGCTCCCTGGTGGGCAGCTTCAGCCAGGGCAACCAGGCGCGCTTTCACGCCCCCGACGGTTCCGGATACCGTTTCCTGACGGCTCAACTGCTGCGGCTGATTCCGGTCAATCCACAGGTTTCGGCGCGGCTGCTGGCCCCGCTGACCGGATGGCGGCGTTTCGAGGAAGGGCGGAGGTCGCTGATGCACGAACAACTATTGCGTATCAATAACACTCCCGAACTGCCAAGGGATGTCTACGAGGTTGTGACCAAGAGCCTGGGCGGAGATTTGAAATAGCAAGTTGCACTGTTCTAATACCATATCAATACGAATAACCTGATTTTTTTACTTTTGATTCTCACAAACAGCAAAATTCGGCATACAAATTTATCACCACGTTCTATTTCGCTTTTTTTACTTGTTTCCGGTTGAAGATTCTGTAGTATTGGGGAAATTCACATATTTTACGGGAGAATTACCGCGTGAGAAAACTGCGTACCGGAACCAACCTGATCCGAATATTTCTTGTCCTGGGAATCGTCCTTTCCTTGGCCGGACTGATTATAACTCTCGTATCCACTTCGCCCAGCAGGGTTGCCCTGGTTTTTTTATATGCATTGAACATACTTTCACTTGTCGCGGTCATCAGGATTCTGATCACCAGAAAACTTGCCGAACGCATCAAACATATCGCCAAGGCAATGAACATGGCCGCCGATGGGGAGCTGAAAGAGCGGGTTGCATTTGATGGAGAAACAGAGATGTCTCTGTTGGCCGAGAATTTCAACTCGATGATGGATCGTCTTTCCGGTGCGATTGCCAAGGTTCACTCCTCACTTTCGGAGCTCCGGAATATTTCCGCGACGATTGCCCAGCTTTCCGAAAAAGGTGTCTCTTCGGCGGCCGTGCAATCGGAAGTTCTCAAGCGCACTTCCACTTCTATCCGTGAGATCAACCGGTCAATCAACGACATCGCCACCTCCGTGTCCGTTCTAGCCAATCTGTCAACCAGCAATTCCGCTTCGATGACAAACATGACCCACAGCCTGGAATCGACCACACTTCACATGGAATCACTGGTTCTGTCAGTCGAGGATGTCAGTTCGTCGATCATGGAAATGGCGGCAGCGATCTGCCAGATCGAGGAGAATGCCACCATCCTCACCACGGATACCTCGATCGCGGCCACACTGGTGTTGGAAATGGATAAAGCGATCAAGCAGATCGGTTCACAGGCAAACGACACTTCACGCATAGCGGAAACCGTAAAAAGCGATGCCGAACAGGGCTGTAACTCCGTTGATGCGACGATTGCCGGTATCAATGAGATAAAGGCATCTTCCACCATAACTTTCGATGCAATCGAGAACCTGTCCAAAAGAGTTGCAAATATCGGCAAGATTCTTTCAGTTATTGATGAAGTCGCCGAACAGACCAATCTGCTGGCTCTTAATGCGTCAATAATCGCGGCACAGGCAGGAAATCGCGGCAAAAGTTTTTCAGTCGTGGCCGGAGAGATCAAGGATCTGGCCAAACGCACGGGAAACCATACCCGTGAGATATCGGAAATAATCCTGGGGGTAAGGGAAGAAACCGAACGCGCTGTAAAAGCCATTTCACTCTCGGAAAAAAGGATCTCGGAGGGAGCGGCACTTTCAAGAAAGTCCGGCGAGGCTCTTCGCAAAATCGTCGATGGGATTCAGGTTGCCAGCGTCCAGATGGTTGAGATAAACAAGACCGCTCTCAGTCAGGCAGAGGCTAGTGCGGCGGTTCAACAGGCGATGAGCCGGGTCGCGGAAATGGTGGAGCATATTGCCAGGGCGACACAGGAGCAGAGTCACGGCAGCGAATTAATCACCGCAGCGGTTGACCGCATGCGGAATCTCACCCGTGAAGTGATGAACTCGATCAGCAGCCACCAGGGTTCCGCTACACAGGTTATAAACGCCAGTGAAAAGATCAACGCCATGGTCACGGATATCTGCGAAGAATCGATTCTCCAGTCCGCCAGCGCCGAACTCATCGGTGAATCGCTCAAGGATTTCGAGGAATCGACCGATGTGCATGTCACTTCGACCATGGTCATGGACGAGATTCTGGTTAAACTTGCCCGGCAGATTGAAGTGCTGCAGAATGAGATGGCGCGCTTCAAGGCATAGAATCGATAACAGTCTTTTTTCGAGACAAGGAGGAACAAAACCATGAACCCAGCGGAGCTTCTTCAGCTGTCAGGTGGCTACTGGGCCGCGTGTGCCTTGCACGCAGCCGTCAAACTGGACCTGTTCACCAGACTGTCGGAGAACCCGGCCACGGCCGCCGACATTTCCGGCCTTGAATCATGCGACCGGCGCGGCCTGACCATGTTGCTGAATGCGCTTGCCGCCCTCGGTCTGTTAGTAAAAAATGGCGAGCTCTATGATGTAACCCCATCCTCTAAAAAATACCTTTCAAAACAATCCGACGGATACCTCGGACACATCATCATGCATCACCACAACCTGATGTCAAGCTGGGCAAGACTGGACGAGTCGGTGCAGAGCGGCACACCGGTACGCACCAACTCCTCCCGTACAGACGACGAAACCAGCCTGGAAAATTTCCTGATGGGTATGTTCAACCTGGCTTCCCTGGCTGCTCCGAAGGTAGTACCGGCGATAGACCTGGGCGGGCGCCAGAAGCTGCTTGATCTTGGCGGTGGTCCGGGCACCTATGCAATACATTTCTGCCTGCATAATCCCGGGTTGCGTGCAGTAATCTACGATCTGCCGACAACCAGGCGTTTTGCAGAAGAAACAGTACTGCGTTACGGCCTTACCGAGCGGATCAGTTTTTCAGCTGGCGACATCATTACCGATGATATCGGCAACGGTTACGATGTCGTCTGGATATCCCAGCTTCTGCACAGCGAAGGGCCGCAAGGCGCGGGCATCATCCTGGAGAAGGCGGTTCGGACCCTGCTACCGGGCGGTCTTGTGATCGTGCAGGAATTCATACTTGACGACGACCGGACTTCTCCCCCATTCCCGGCCCTGTTCTCTCTAAACATGCTGGTTGGAACCCGGCAGGGGCAATCATATTCGCAGGGTGAACTGACTGAAATGATGACGCAGGCAGGCATACGCAATATAGCAAGGCATCCGCTGGCGCTTCCGAACGGAGCCGGGATCATGACCGGAAACATCGACTGATACGACTTCGGCACCGCTGGCACCCTTTATGCTTCAAGTTGGTCTGTTGCATAAAATTCAATTGTAAAAGGAGTGTCATATGAACAGAACCATCGCCGCCGTATTCCTCGCCTCTCTGGCATTACCTCCACTAGCACTGTCCGAAACCAACGTAAATATCAGCATCGGAGCCCCCGCGATACCGGTTCCCGCCCTTCCGCGCGTCGTATTCCAGACTCCTCCGCTATTCCTGGCCCCTCCTTCACTCGGATTCTACATCGGAGTGGACATGCCCTATGACATGGTCTTCATATCGGGTAGTTACTACCTCTTCCAGGGTAACAACTGGTATCGTTCCAATCACTACAACGGTCCCTGGGCAACGGTCCGGCACGAGCACCTGCCTCCGTCTGTGCGCAACTACAAGCTCGACAGAATCAGGTACCACCGGGAACATGAGTACCGTGAATACCAGCAGAAACGAGACCACTACCGGGGACGCCACTATCGTCCGGGCAGGGAAGAAAAGAATGAGCGCAGGGAACATAAACGGTATGAGAAGGAAGAACGCAGATATGAGAAAAATGAGCGCAAATACGAGAAGCAGGAGCGCAAGCATGAAAAGGATCACGGAGGCGGCAGGGATGATCATCAGGATCGTGGACGGCACCGCGGAAACAATGACTGATTAAATCCGGATAAAACAGTTTCACGAATAAATTAAAAAAGCCCGGTGCTTCTCCGCACCGGGCTCTTTTATTGCCTCATGATCTAACAACAACTAGGCGCTGGCAGCCAGAGCCTTTTCAAATCCCATGCTGAACGCGGTCTTGTTGAGTTCGATAAAAGCCTCGGGAACGCTTGAAAGAACGGCTTTCTCGGCATTTTCCCTGGAAACCTGTCCAGTCAACGCAACCATCGCGCCAAGCGCTACGATATTGGCGACGATTTCACGGCCCACATCGTTTTTGGCGGTATTGATGATCGGAAATGCTACCGTTTTGAAATTACCGGCCGGTATATTGGTTACCAGGTCGGAATCGATCAGCAGCACGCCGCCTTCCTTGAGATCGTGTGAATACTTGTTTGCCGCTTCCTGCGTCATAGCCAGCAAAGCATCGCACTGGGTGACTTTCGGATAGTCGATCGGTCCGTCGGAGATGATTACTTCCGATTTAGAAGCGCCACCACGGGCTTCAGGACCGTAACTCTGCGACTGAACGGCTTGTTTCCCTTCGTAGATCGAAGCGGCCTTAGCCATGATGATCCCGGCGGTGATCAGTCCCTGTCCACCCGCACCGGAAAACCTGAGTTCATATCTTGACATGAATATATCGCTCCTTTTCCTGTAATTGTTACTTGGCTTGAGCGCGCTCGATGACCTTCGCGTACTCAGTTGTGTAATCGGATTTTGTATCGTCTTTATAAAGGACTCCGGTCAGAACCTTGCCCTTCAACTGCTCGGCTGTCATCTTTTCGGCAGCCTTAACCGGAACGGCAACCTCTTTAAGACGGTTCATCATCTCAATGACCGACTTGTATTTGTTGCGGCGACCGTAGGTGGTCGGGCAATCATCCAGAATTTCGACTACCGAGAAACCCTTGTGCTGGATCGCTTCGGCAATCAGCTTGTCGATCTGGTTGGCGTGGAACGCTGTGCCACGGGCAACAAAAGTAGCGCCGGCGCCGATTGCCAGTTTGGCAATATCAAAACCCGGATCAGGGTTGCCGTAAGGTGTTGTGGAAGCCTTATGTCCGGTCGGTGTACATGGTGAGAACTGCCCACCGGTCATGCCGTAGATGTAGTTGTTCATGATGATGTAGGTCATGTCGATATTGCGACGGCAAGCGTGGATGAAATGGTTTCCGCCGATTGCGGTTCCGTCGCCGTCTCCGCCGCAGAGAATAACATTCATCTCGGGCTTGGCCATCTTGACACCGGTGGCAAAAGCAGCCGCGCGACCATGCGCGGTGTGCAGAGTGCAGCAATCGATGTAACCGGGAAGACGTGAAGCACAACCAATACCGGAAACAATGGCTGTATTTTTCATGTCCAGTTTAAGGGTATCCATTGCCCGGATAAGACCCTTCATAACAATGCCGTGTCCGCAACCTGGGCACCAGATGTGCGGAAGTTTGCCTGGACGGAGATACTTTTCATAATCAAAAGCCATGGTTATTTAACCTCCTTAATCTTCTCTACAATCTGTTCCGGATTAATCGGCTCACCATCTACGCGGAATATGCCGAGCACCGGGATTTTGCCCTGTGCACAACGCTCCAGCTCGATGGAACACATCCCCAGGTTCATTTCAGGAATGATAAAACCCTTGACCTTGGCGGCCAAAGCTTTGATCTGTTTATCCGGGAACGGCCAGAAGGTTTTGATGCGGAACATACCTGCGTTGATGCCCTGCTCGCGAGCAGCGTTGACGGCATAGCGGGCAGAACGCGAGGTGGAACCATAGGCGACAACCACCACCTCGGCATCATCCAGCATATACTCTTCAAAGGTGACGATATCGTCTATACAGGCATCAACCTTGCGAACCTGACGCTCTTCCTCGGCCTGTACGATCTCTGCCTTGGTGGTTGGAAAACCATCCTGCATCTTGTTCAGACCGGTCACATGATACCTGTAACCTGAACCAAAGTTTGCAAGCGGCGGCACATCACCGAAACTGGTGTCGTACGGCTTGTACTGCTCCGGCGGTACGGTCGGGGCCTTGCGAGGAGTTATTTCAATCTCACCCGGCTCACGGAACTCGATCCGCTCACGCATATGGGCAATGATTTCGTCCGGAAGGACGTGAACCGGCATGCGGTACTTCTCAGCCAGGCTGAAAGCTTCAGCTACCATGTCATAGCACTCCTGCACTGAAGCAGGCATAAGTGCGATAGTGGCGTGGTCGCCGTGAGTACCCCATTTGGCGCACATCACGTCTGACTGACTCGGTCCGGTAGGCATACCGGTTGATGGTCCGCCGCGCATTACGTTAAAAACAACACATGGGATCTCGGCGATGCAGCCATAACCGATAAGCTCCTGTTTGAGCGAAAGACCCGGACCCGATGTGGAGGTCAGTGCCTTGGCGCCTGTTAATGATGCGCCAAGGCATGCGGCCATGGCGCCAATCTCGTCTTCCATCTGAATAAATTTTCCGCCAACCTTAGGAAGCTCAATTGACAGGACCTCGGAAACCTCGGTCGATGGTGTGATCGGGTATCCGCCGAAAAAATTGCAACCGGCGTATAATGCGCCATGAGCTGCGGCTTCGTTACCCTGCATAAACGCTACTTTTTTAGCCACTTTTGATTTCCTCCCGTAGAATTATTCGGCGCTAACTTTGATTGCAAAATCAGGGCAACGCAGCTCACACTGCATGCACTTGATACAGGCTTCCAGGTTCTTGACCGCAACGACGAATCCTTTCATCTCCAGAACCTTGGTAGGACAGAATTCAACACAGATATGGCACCCCTTGCAGTACTTCTCGATGATTTCAATTTTTGGCAATGTTTTCTCCATCTGGAAAGACTCCTTTATTCCGTATTAAAAGGTGTGGAATTAACTCTTATAACAAGGCAAAAGAAGGGTGGAGAGCTCCGCCCTTCTTTTGCTGTTGCTCATAAGAACGATCTTGTAACTATTTCATGCTGCCAACCAGCTCCTTGACCGCGGCAACAGACTTGTCCATCATAGCCTGCTCTTCTGCATCAAGTTTGAACTGGATGATATTCTCAACACCTTTCTCGCCGAGAACAGCCGGTACGCCAACATAGAAACCGTTGACACCGAACTCACCCTGCAGGAAGCAGCAGGTCGGGAGAACACGCTTCTGATCCTTGAGGATCGATTCAGCCATGGCAATCGCCGATGATGCCGGGGAGTAGAAGGCGGAACCGGTTTTGAGCAGCGCTACAACTTCGCCGCCCGCACCGCGGGTACGCTTGACCATGGCGGCCATGACTTCCTTGGCCTTTGCTGCATCATTGTATTTCTGCTCCAGAAGTTCCATGACCGGAATGCCGTTGACGCTGGCATAACGAACCAGGGGAACCATGTCGTCGCCATGACCACCAAGAGTCATTGCGGTAACATCCTTTACGGATACTCCCAGTTCCCAGGCGATGAAAGTAGCGAAACGTGCGGAGTCAAGAACGCCGGCCTGACCGATAACACGGTTGTAAGGAAAGCCGGTGATTTTCTGGCAAAGAGTAACCATTGCGTCGAGCGGGTTGGAAATAACGATAATGATTGAGTTCGGAGCGTAGGTTTTGATGCCTTCGGCAACGGATGTCATGATCTTGGAGTTGACCTCGATCAGGTCGTCGCGGCTCATGCCCGGTTTGCGCGGCAGACCGGCTGTAACGATGACGATATCGGAATCCTTGATATCTTCATAGCTGTTGGTGCCTTTCAGGTTGACGTCGTAACGATCGACCGGACCGACTTCGGCGATGTCAAGCATCTTACCCTGGGGAAGTCCTTCGACGATGTCAAAAAGAACAACATCACCAAGTTCGCGCAATGCACAAAGCTGAGCAAGAACGCCACCGATCTGTCCGCCACCGATTAGTGAAATCTTTTTACGTGCCATACTTTTTCTCCTTTGTTGGGTTGATATAACAAATTGTGCAGTAGCGACCAAAAATACGCATCTGCAATCTGTTTGGTGTCTATTTCATATTTTCAATAAGCGCATCGGCAAATCCGGAGCAGGTAAGCAATATGGCCCCCTGCATCATGCGTTCAAAATCATATGTAACCCGCTTCTGGCCGATGGTCCTGTCTATTGACTTTACTATCATGTCGGCAGCTTCCTGCCACCCCATATGCTCAAGCATCATGACACCGGAAAGTATGACTGATCCCGGGTTGACCTTGTCCAGATTGGCATATTTAGGAGCCGTTCCGTGGGTCGCTTCGAAAATTGCGTGCCCGGTTACATAGTTGATATTGGCTCCGGGGGCTATGCCTATGCCACCAACCTGGGCTGCCAGCGCATCAGAAAGAAAATCACCTTCCAGATTCATGCAGGCCAGCACATCAAACTCCTTGGCCCTGGTTAAAACCTGCTGCAGGGTTATATCGGCAATGGTGTCCCTGATCATCAGCAGTTTCTTCCACTGTCCATAACCGTGGGACGGCATCAACTTGAGTGCTTCCTCAACTTCCGAACAGATATCGGCCCTTTGGTTGGGGGTCATCATATCGTAACCGGGGTCGATCATCCTGGCATTTTCCTCGACCGTCAGGCTCTCGTTACGATCCTTGTTGTCGATTATCCAGCTTTCGCGCTCGCAAACTATACGGGAGCGAAATTCCCTGCGTGCCAGTTCGTAGCCCCAATCCTTGAAGGCCCCTTCCGTGAACTTCATGATATTGCCCTTATGGACAATGGTCACGGACTTGCGTTTATGTTTAAGCGCATACTCGATTGCAGCCCGGATCAAGCGTTCGGAACCATCCCTGGAGATCGGCTTGATGCCGATGGAGGAAGATTCGGGAAAGCGGATTTTGCTAACCCCCATATCCTTGATCAGGAACTCCTTGACCCGTTCACAATCAGGTGTGCCATTCATCCACTCGATGCCGACATAGATATCTTCACAGTTCTCACGGAAAATAACCATATCAACATCTTCCGGTTTCTTGACCGGTGAAGGAACACCCTGAAAATAACGTACAGGGCGAAGACAAACATACAAGTCGAGCAATTGACGAAGCGCTACGTTCAAAGAGCGAATGCCGCCGCCGATCGGAGTCGTGAGCGGACCTTTGATACCTACCAGAAACTCCTTGAAAGCTGCAACTGTTTCATCAGGCAACCAGGCCTTGTCGCCCATTTCCTGACGAAACATGTTAAACGGTTTTTCACCGGCGTAGACTTCCATCCAACTGATTTTTTTTTTGCCGCCGTAGGCCTTTTCGACAGCAGCATCAAAAACCCTTACAGAAGCCTTCCAGATATCAACACCGGTACCGTCACCTTCGATGTAGGGTATGATCGGGTTGTCCGGCACATTCAGCTTACCATCGGAACCCATGGCGATCTTACCCCCAGCGGGGACAGTAACATACGTATAAGACATCAATCCCTCTTGCGGGCAAGGTAAAATCAGAAAACGAGCTGAATCCAGATATATTAAATCCGCTAAATCTTAATTAGCAGACTAGTCATGAAGGATCAATCTGAAACAGGGCAGGAGGATTTCTCCCGCCTACCCTGATCATGGATTTATTTATACAATAGCGTCAATTATTGCATTCAAGGTTGCGCTCGGCCGCATCGCCTTTTCCGTTTTGACCGGATCTGGCTGATAGTAACCACCGATATCCTGCGGTTTTCCCTGGGCACCGATCAGTTCTTCATTGATCTTGGCCTCATTTTCCTGAAGCTGCTTGGCTACTCCGGCAAAGCGTGCCTGCAGGTCCTTATCCACGGTCTGCTCGGCCAACGCCTCGGCCCAGTACATGGCGAGATAGAAATGGCTGCCCCTGTTGTCAATCTGACCAACTTTACGGGCCGGGTTCCTGTTGTTATCGAGGAATTTGGCATTGGCTTGATCAAGGGTATCGGCAAGAAGCTTGGCCTTTTCATTATTGAATGTAGTTGCCAGGTGACGTAGTGATTCAGCCAGAGCCAGGAACTCACCCAACGAATCCCATCTCAGGTAGCCTTCCTTGACGAATTGCTGAACATGCTTGGGAGCCGAACCGCCGGCGCCTGTCTCAAACAAACCACCACCGGCCAGAAGCGGAACGATCGACAACATCTTAGAACTCGTACCCAACTCAAGAATCGGGAACAGGTCGGTCAGGTAATCCCTGAGGGCGTTGCCGGTTACGGTAATTGTGTCTTTGCCATCTTTTGCACGCTGCATGGCGAACTGCATCGCCTGCACAGGAGCCATGATCTGGATATCCAGACCGGTTGTATCGTGATCTTTCAGGTATGTGTTAACTTTTTCGATCATCTGGGCATCATGAGCCCGGTTTTTGTCCAGCCAGAAGATAGCCGGCGCGCCGGTTGCCCTGGCCCTATTAACAGCCAGCTTGACCCAATCGCGAATCGGCAGATCTTTTGCCTGGCATCCGCGCCAGATGTCGCCCTCTTCCACTTCGTGCTGGAACAGTACCGCGCCCGATTCATCAACAACACGTACCGTGCCGTCGGCAGGAATTTTGAAAGTCTTGTCGTGTGAGCCGTATTCCTCGGCTTTCTGCGCCATCAGACCAACGTTTGACACGCAACCCATGGTTGTCGGATCGAACTGGCCGTTCTTCTTGCAGAAGTCGATACACTCCTGGTACCACTCGGAATAGCAGGTATCCGGTATCACGCACTTGACGTCATGAAGCTTGCCATCGGTGCCCCACATGCCGCCGGAGTCACGCATAACGACCGGCATGGATGCGTCGATGATGATGTCGTTGCTGGCGTGCAGGTTGGTGATCCCCTTGTCGGAGTCAACCATGGCAAGCTCGGGTCTTTTCTTGTATACAGCCTGGATATCAGCTTCAATTTCAGCCTGTTTGGCTTCCGGCAGTTTTTTGATCTTCACATAGAGGTCGCCCAGACCGAGATCCGGAATGATGCCCAGCTCTTTAAAGGTATCGGCATGTTTTTCAAAGACGTCCTTAAAGAAGACGGAGACGAAATGACCGAACATGATCGGATCAGAGATCTTCATCATGGTGGCTTTGAGGTGAACCGAGAACAGCACGCCCTTCTTCTGTGCATCTTCAATCTGCTCTTCGATGAACTTGCGCAGGGCTTTGCAGCTCATGAATGCGCCGTCAAGAACCTCGCCTTCCTGAAGAGCCAGCTTCTCTTTCAGAACCGTAACCTTCCCGTCCTTGCCAACCAATTCGAATTTAACGTTGCCGGCCTTCTTCATCGTAACGGATTTTTCACTGTGGTAAAAATCGCCGGCATCCATGTGAGAGACATGGGTCTTGCTATCCGGACTCCAGGCGCCCATCTTGACCGGATGCTTCCTGGCATACTGTTTAACGGCGGCTGCCGACCTTCTGTCGGAGTTACCCTCTCTCAAAACCGGGTTAACGGCGCTTCCCAGACACTTGGCATATCTGGCGTGAAGAGCTTTTTCTTCGTCGGTTTTAGGCTCTTCCGGGTAATCGGGGATATTGTAACCCTGCTCCTGCAACTCTTTTATTGCTGCTTTAAGCTGCGGGATCGAAGCGCTGACGTTAGGCAGCTTGATGATATTGGCTTCCAGCTTCTGAGTCAGGTCGCCCAATTCGGCCAAATAATCCGGCATCTTCTGGCTTTCCGTCAGGTTCTCGGGGAAATTGGCAATTATTCTTCCCGCAACGGAGATATCCCTTGTTTCCACTACAACGCCAGCCGCTTTTGTGAAAGCGTTGACAATCGGTAACAAAGAGTAGGTTGCCAGAGCCGGTGCTTCGTCGATTTTTGACCAAATAATCTTTTGTGTCGTCATTGTTGTCTTCTCTCCTTAGTTCAGGTTAGATAGCCGCTTGCTCAAAACTCAAAACGTCCAATTCAACATAACTATACGATATACCGCATATTAAGGCTGATTAAAAATTTTGTATACAATATACAAAACACCGTGGGCTGTCAAGAAAAAACATTGAGAAAAAACATAGCACTCTAATGTGTTTATGACTTATCCCCGCCAGTGAGTTAAGTTGTGTTAATTTATGAATTGATTGACATTTTGCTGCCTGAATGGCGCTGGGAAAAAAGATTAATCAAGGGTATTCGCGGGATTGAGCTGCCTTCGACAGAGGTAATTATTATTTTTTATTGGAATAACGCCGAGCCTCTAGCGCATCATCATGGCTGAAATGCCTCGGGATGGAAAGGACTTGTCCGGGCCAGAGGCGCTTGGGGTCACGGATCTGATCACGATTGGAACGATATATTAGCGGCCATAGCGATGAATCGTTATAGATCTCCGGCCGGCCGGCAATCTGCGGCAATGTTTCGCCGCGACGGACGGTATATTGGGCGGACAATTGTTGCGGAGGTTCTTTGGGTACGGTTTTTTTCTGAAGCGCGGCGGCGGCAGCAGCCTTTGCCGCTTCTTCGGCCTGAACCCGCTCCTGCTCGCGCAGTCGCTTTTCGGCCTCGACCGCTTCCCGCATCAATCGTTCTTCCTCGGCCTTGGCAGCCAGCAACAATAACCGCTGACGTTCTTCTTCCGCCAATCGCTGTTTCAGGCTTCTAAGTTGCGAGCGGAGCAATTCGGCTTTTTGAAAAGCAAGCTGATAGTAGGTATCCGCTTCCTTATCATCCGACCGGACATGGAAGATCGCCTCGCCATGTTCGAACGTTTCCAGAAGGTTGCGGTATTCCTGGGGAAACAGTTGCGACGCATTCTGGCGATCAAGCTCCTCGACCAGGGGCCCGACCTTGCCGCGCCAGGTCGGAACGGCTGTGGAACAGGCCGCCAGCAGCAGTACTGATAACAGCAATATGCATACTGCCGGGCGGCCCATTAATTTATCTATTACCCCTGTTTTTCCACGAGCCTGACACCAAGTTCACGCAGTTGTTTGTTATCAACCGGAGAGGGAGCCTCGGACATCATGCAGGCGCCTTTCTGGGTTTTGGGGAATGCGATCACATCCCTGATGGAGTCGCTGCCGGTCAGCAGCATTATCAAACGGTCCATTCCGAAAGCGATGCCACCGTGCGGTGGTGTACCGAACTCAAGGGCATCCAACAGGAAGCCGAACTTGCTGCGGGCAGATTCAACTGACATCCCCAGCAGTTTGAACATCAGCGACTGGACCTGCTCCTGGTGTATCCTGATCGAACCGCCGCCAATTTCATTGCCGTTCAGCACCAGGTCATAAGCTTTGGCGCGGCAGCGGCCCGGGTCGGATTCAACGAATTCCAGGTCCTCGTCCATCGGCGCGGTAAAGGGATGGTGTACCGCAGCCCAGCGCCCCTCCTCCTCGTCCCACTCCAACAGCGGGAAGTCGGTTACCCAGACGAAACGGTAATCGTCCTTGCTGGTCAGCTTGAGCTGAGCCGCCAGGTGGTTGCGCAGCTTGCCGAGCGAATCGTTGACAACCTTGGGTTTGTCCGCCACGAAGAACAGCAGGTCCCCTTCTTCGGCGCCGAAGTTGCTGTTCATTGCCGCGATCTCTTCCGGTGTGAAGAACTTGGCTATGGGAGAATGCCACTCGCCGTTCTCTATCTTGACATACGCCAGTCCCTTGGCTCCATAGATCTTGACGAATTCGGTCAGATCATCGATTTCCTTGCGGGAAAACTTCGAACACCCCTTGGCATTGAGTCCCTTGATTATGCCGCCTTTCGAGGCCACCTCGGCAAACACCTTGAACCCGGACTTACTGACCAGATCGGTCAGATCGCACAGTTCCATGCCGAAACGCATGTCAGGATTATCCACACCAAAACGCCTAATGGCCTCGGCATAGGTAATCCGCTCTACCGGCAGCTGGATCTCGACACCCTTGGTCTCCTTGAATACACGGGCGATCAACCCCTCCATCACGGTGATGATATCCTCACGGTCGATGAATGACATCTCGCAGTCGATCTGGGTGAATTCCGGTTGACGGTCGGCGCGCAAATCCTCATCACGGAAGCAGCGCACGACCTGGAAGTAACGGTCAAAACCGGAGATCATCAGGATCTGCTTGAATATCTGCGGTGACTGCGGCAGCGCATAGAAATGCCCCTGGTTGATACGGGACGGCACCAGGAAGTCACGTGCGCCCTCGGGTGTGGATTTGGTCAGGAAGGGCGTTTCCAGCTCAATGAATCCGTTATCGGTCAGATAGGAACGGGTCAACTGGGCCACCTTGGAACGCAGAATCAGGTTGTACTGCAGCTGCGGACGGCGCAGGTCCAGATAACGGTATTTCAGGCGGATATTCTCGTTGATGTCGCTATGCTCGTCCAGCATGAAGGGAAGCGGCTTGGAGCGGTTGAGTAGCTTGCACTCCAACACCTGGATCTCCACCTCGCCGGTCTTCATACCCGGGTTGACGGTGCCTTCCGGACGGGGAATAACCTTACCCCTGACAGCCAGCACGAATTCGCTGCGGACCGATTCGGCCACGGCATGGGAAGCAGCATTGACCTCAGGGTCGAATACGATCTGGGCGATGCCCTCGCGGTCGCGCAGGTCGATGAAGATCAGCCCGCCATGGTCGCGGCGGCGTAGAGCCCAACCCATCAGGATTACCTCGCTGCCGATGTCGCTCGCCCGCAGGTCGCCGCAATAATGTGTCCGTTTCCAGTTACCAAGTGTATCCATATGTCCCTCCAAATAAAGATTCGTAATTCAAAACTGAGGATTAATCAGTCGATCAACTTGCCGATATTTCCGATCCGTGGACGCAGTTTTTCACGATCCCACGACCAGTACTTGATGAATGCCAGTCCCTTGATCTGATCCCGCTTGACGAACTTCCAAAAACGGCTGTCGTAGGAACGGTCCCGATTGTCCCCCATCACAAAATAAGAATTCGCCGGGACCGTGACCGGGCCGAATGTATCGCGCGGATTCATCTCCTTGGGAATCAGGTCCTTCTCCTTGTGAACTTCGTGCGGATTCAGATAGAGCTTGCCATTGACGTAGACCTTTTTTTCCTTGCCTTCCACCACGTCACCCGGCGTGCCAACCACGCGCTTGATGAAATCCTTGCTGGGATCTTCCGGATATTCGAAAACGATCACGTCCCCCTGGCGCGGGTCGCGTATTGTCAGGACCCGCTTATCGCTGAACGGCAGCTTGGTGCCGTAGATGAACTTGCTGACCAGCAGGTGATCGCCGATAGCCAACGTATCCTCCATGGAACCGGAAGGTATTTTGAAGGCCTGGACCAGATAGGTGCGGATTACCAGCGCCAGCAGTATCGCAATGGCAATTGATTCGGCATATTCGCGAACGAGGCTTTTCTTTTTGATTACCGGTTCCGGATGACGGGCAGCGGTATCCACGGACAGTTCTTCATTTTCTTGCATGCAAGTTCCTTTTATTTAAGATTCGTGACCGGGAAAAATATCGGTATCACCAATCACCGCGCACTATTCCACTTTCAATATTGCCAGAAACGCTTCCTGCGGCAGCTCCACGTTACCCACATTCTTCATGCGCTTCTTGCCTTCCTTCTGCTTCTCCAGCAGTTTGCGTTTACGGGTGATGTCGCCGCCGTAACATTTGGCCAGAACGTCCTTGCGCATCGCCTTGACCGTTTCACGGGCAATCACCTTGTTGCCGATGGCAGCCTGGATCGCAACCTCGAACATCTGCCGTGAAATCAGTTCCTTCATCTTGGAGACCAGGTCGCGTCCGCGGAAATAAGCTTTTTCCCGGTGCAGGATCAGCGAGAGCGCATCGACCACTTCGCCGTTGATCAGCACGTTCATCCGGACCAGGTCACTACGCCGGTACTCCAGCTGTTCATAATCCAGCGATGCATAGCCCCTGGTGATGGATTTCAGGCGGTCGTAGAAATCAAGCACGATCTCGTTCAGAGGGAGTTCGTAGATGATCATGACGCGGGTCGGGGTCAGGTATTTGATCTCGCGCTGGACGCCGCGCTTGTCCTCGCACAGAGCCAGCACGCCGCCGACGAATTCGTTGGGCACATGGATGTGGGCCAGGATGAAGGGCTCTTCCAGATACTCCGTGCTTTGCAGCTCCGGCATCTGGTTGGCGCTCTGAATCGAATACACTTCGCCGCTCATCCTGTGAACCCGGTAGACGACGGTCGGCGCGGTGGTGATCAGGTCAAGGGCAAACTCCCGCTCCAAACGTTCCTGGATGATCTCCATGTGCAGCAAGCCGAGAAAACCGCAACGGAAACCGAAACCGAGCGCCAGGGAGGTTTCAGGCTCATAGGAGAAGGAGGAATCGTTCAGCTTGAGCTTGGCCAGCGCATCACGCAGCTGTTCGTACTGGACGGTGTCGATCGGGTACAGGCCGGAAAAGACCATCGGTTGTACCTCCTTGAAACCACCCAGCGGCACCGCGCACTGCCGCTGCAGCAGGGTAACCGTATCGCCGACCTTGGCATCAGCCACATCCTTGATGCCGGCAATCACAAATCCTACCTCACCTGCAGCCAGTTCAGGCACCTCGCGCATCACCGGCGAAAAGACCCCCACCTTGAGCGCTTCAAATGAGCTGTTGGTTGCCATCAGCTGGATTTTGTCGCCTTTTTTAAGTGTGCCGTCGAAGATCCGTATCAGGATGATCACCCCCTGGTACTGGTCGTACCAGGAATCGAACAGCAGTGCCTTGAGCGGCGCGCTTGAGTCGCCCTTGGGCGCGGGAATTTTCTTGACAATCTCTTCCAGGATTTCGTGGGTACCGATGCCTTCCTTGGCGCTGGCCCGTACCGCATCATGGGCATCGATGCCGATGATATCCTCGATCTCCTGGATGACCCGCTCCGGGTCGGCGGCGGGCAGGTCGATCTTGTTAAGCACCGGAAAGACTTCCAAGTTGATGTCCAGGGCCAGATAGACATTGGCCAGGGTCTGGGCCTCAACCCCCTGGGAGGCATCCACCACCAGCAACCCGCCTTCACAGGCGGCCAGCGAGCGGGAAACTTCATAGGTAAAGTCAACGTGACCGGGAGTATCGATCAGGTTGAGCACATAGTCACGGCCGTCATCGGCACGGTAGTTGAGCCGCACGGTCTGGGCCTTGATCGTGATGCCCCGTTCCCGCTCCAGATCCATCTTGTCCAGAAACTGGTTTTTGCTTTCACGGTCGGTAACGGTGCCGGTGTACTCCAGCAGGCGGTCCGCCAGCGTGGATTTGCCGTGGTCAATGTGGGCAATGATGGAGAAATTGCGAATTCTGCTGATATCCATGAAATCCTTCGTTTGAATAAGAATCGGACTCTACAGAGTAAATAAAGAGAGTTTGAAAGTAAAGCAAAAAGGGGCGTCAGAACATGAATCGCCGCATGCTGATGCTCTGCAGCAGCCCGATTCCGACCATTGATGTGATCATTGATGTGCCGCCGTAGGAGAAAAACGGCAGCGGCACACCGACCACCGGAAACAGTCCGATCACCATTCCCATGTTGATGACGATGTGCCAGAAGAGCATGGCCGTCACCCCAACCGCCAGCAGGCCGCCGAAACGGTCGTTGCAGCGGCGGGCGATGTTCAGACCCCACAACACCAGCGACAGGTAGAGGATGATCAGAACCAGGCAACCGACAAAACCCCACTCTTCGGCGAAAACCGAAAAGGCAAAATCGGTATGCTGCTCAGGCAGGAAGCGCAGCTGTGATTGAGTCCCCTGAATATACCCCTTGCCGGCGATGCCGCCCGAACCGACGGCAATCTTGCTCTGGATGATATGGTAACCGCTGCCGAGCCTTGAACGTTCCGGATTCAGAAAATCAAGCACGCGGTTCTTCTGGTAGGGACGCAGCAAATAGGCCCAACCGATCCAGGCGACCGGTATCGTGACGCAGATAAAGGTCACTATCGTGGTCCAGCGCGGCCCGATGTAGAACGTCATCGAAAGCGCAATCAGTATTACCAGGATCGCGGTTCCCAGGTCGGGCTGTTTCATGATCAGAGCCGCAGGCAGCGCCAGAATCCCCAGGGGAAAGAGCACGTCCCCGACCGTGAGACCGCCGACGCTGTGGTAATTATTGAAGAAACGGGCGAAGGTGATAATAATCACGATTTTCATCAGCTCCGAGGGCTGAATATTGAAAAGTCCCAAATCCAGCCAGCGGGTGGCTCCCATGGTACTGCGCCCTACCAGGAGCACCACCAGCAGCAGCAGTATCAGGAAACCGTAGAGCCAGTATGAGAGATCTTCCAGCAGGTGATAGTCAATACTGCAGACCAGCATCGATATTGTCATACCGGCCAGCATCCAGTAGAACTGCTTGATGAAATAGGCGGTCCCCACCATTTTATAGGGGGTTGTGGCGCTGTAAATATTCATGATGCCCAGAAGGCAAACCGTCACAACCAGCCCGGCCAGGATCCAGTCGATATTGGTTAACAGGCGACGATCAATCATTGGACTTGTCTCCGCTGTCTTGCGATTCTTCCAAGGTAGCAGCCTTTTCATCGACTTCCGGCTCCTCGGTTGCTTTTGGAGCAGCGGAAGGTTCCTTGCGCGGCGGTTTCTTGCCGTCGAAATAGGCTCGCAAAATTCTGCCGGCTATCGGGGCTGCCGCCGACCCGCCATGCTCGCCATGCTCGATCACCACCGCCACGGCGATCTCGGGCTTGTCAAAAGGAGCAAAAGCCACGAACAGGGCGTGATCGCGGAACTGATACGGGGTTCCCTGCTTGCTGTCCCGCATCTTGACGACCTGGGATGTGCCGGTCTTGCCGGCCACCTTGACATCGTAGAGCCGAGCCTGGGCTCCCGTGCCGCCAGACTCGTTGACTACCGCGTACAGCCCCTGTTTGACCAGACGATATGACTCTTTCGAAAAAGAGGTGGTCCCGATCACCTCGGGCTTGGTTTCCCTGAGAGGTTTTCCGTCGGCATCAACGATCCGCTTCACCAGGTGCGGCCGGTAGATGGTGCCTTCATTGGCAACCGTGGCAATCATCGAGGCCAGCTGTATCGGGGTCGTCAGTACATAACCCTGACCGATCGCAACCGGCAGGGTCTCTCCATGAAACCAGCGCTTGCCGAATCGTTTCTGCTTCCATTCGGATGTCGGGATCAGCCCGGATTTTTCATTCTGCAGTTCGACGCCCATGGGCGCCCCCAGCTTGAAGGCCTTGGCGGTTGCGGCGATCTTGTCTACTCCCAGCTTTTCGCCAAGCTGGTAATAGTAGACGTCGCACGATTCCCGCAACGACTTGCGCAGACTTGTGGTCCCATGCCCCTTCTTGTTCCAGCATTTGAAGGTGGATGTCCCCAAAGTGTAGGCACCGTCGCAGTTGACCGAGGTCGAGTCGTCGATCCTGTTGTCGTTCAGCCCGGCCAGCGCGGTAATCACCTTGAAAGTCGAACCGGGGGGATATTGCCCGCTCAAAGCCTTGTTCTCCAGCGGCCGGCGTTTGTCCTCCAGATACCCTTTCCAGATATCAGCCGGCAGCTTGCCGCTGAAAAGCGATGGATCAAAGCCGGGGTTGCTGACAAAAGCCAGTATTTCACCATTATTGATATTCATGGCAACCGCCGCTCCGGCCTGTTCGCCGAAAGCTTGCTCGGCCTGTTTCTGTATGGCGGAATCGATCGTCAAGACGACGCTGTTACCCACCGTGGGATAGGTCTCGGAGATGGTCCGCAAGACCCGCCCGCGGGCGTCAACCTCCAGCTGCCGGCCACCGTCATCCCCGTGCAGCTCCATCTCCAGAGCGCGCTCAATCCCGTTTTTGCCGACGTAGTCACCGGAATTGTACTCTTCGTACCCCTCGGCATTTAATTCTTTTTCCGAAATTTCACTTATGTAACCGAGCAGATGCGAGGCCAGCGTACCGTTCGAGTATTCACGCACCGGCTTCATCTCGATCTCTACCCCGGGCAGCCGTAAGCGGTTTTCCTCCAGTATTTCGACCTGGTCACGGGTGATATTGGAAGCCAGTACGATCGGGTAGTATTTGGCACGCCCCATGCTCTTCCGCCAGCGTTCGTCCATCTCGGCCCGCTCCAACCCGAGCAGCGCCGATAACTGGGTCAGCAGCGATTCCTTGTCCAATACCTCCTGCGGAACAACGGCCAGGCTGAATGAAGGACGGTTGCTGACCAGCACCTTGCCGTTGCGGTCGAGTATGGCTCCACGGGAAGCGGCCACCGGCACGAAACGCAGACGATTGTTCTCGGACATTTCGCGATAATCGTCCGATCTGAGGATCTGCAGATGCCACAGTCGCATCAGCAGCAGGAAGAACACAGCTCCCACCACAAAGGAAAGAATCAGGATTCTCTGTTTGGACTCCACCACCTCACGAACGAAACGCCGCTCCTTCATGACACTTCCTGTTGGCAGTCGAAACCGGGGAACAGCGTTACAAGCGAGGCGACAAAAGAATTGACCAGCAGGCGGGGGACAATGTCGGAGACCATCGAATATGCTATTCCGGGAGAGGCGGTAAACATTACCATCAGCAGCAGGTTCAGGGTAAAACTGGCGAATGTGACTCCAGCCACGGCCAGAACGAAAAGAACGGCGCTGTCGGCGTACAGGCGGTCGGTCAGGCTTCTCATGACCAGGAAGATCACCAGGAAACCGGCAGCGTTCAGTCCCAGGTAAAGACCGCTGAAAGCATCATTGAGCATACCCAGCAGCCAGGCCAGCGGCGCCCCGACCTGGAAGCTGCTGCGCAGGGTCATGAACACCATGATAACCAGCAGCAGGTCCGGCTTGAACGAGGGACGCAGGTAAACCGGCAGCACCGCCACCTGCAGCACGATCGAGAGCAGCACCAGGCCGGACAGCAGCAGGATAGCCCCCCTACTCATTGTCCCCACCCAGAACTATCAACACCTCTTCCAGATGGGCCAGATTGACACTCGGCCGGATCGTGACGGTCTGGAAAATGCCGTATTCGCCCCGTTTGACCATGGTCACCTCGCCGATCGGCAGCCCTTTCCGGAACACGCCGCCAATCCCGGAGGAGATCACCGCATCCCCGACCTTGACATCCTCTTCCCGGGTCGTGAATTCCAGGGAGCAGAGCATCTCCGACTTGCCTTTTACCACTCCTCGGGCTCTCGAACGCTGAATGGTAGCAGCGATTCCGCTGGCGTGATCGGTCAACAGGATCACCCGCGACGTCGATGTGGAGACCTTGACAATCTGGCCGACGATACCGTCCGCGGCAATTACCGCCATCCCCTCGCGTATCCCGCTGGAAGCGCCCTGGTTGAGGATCAGGGTGCGAAACCAGGAGGTGGCGTCCTCACCGATGACCCTGGCGCCGACCGTGGGCGCCTTGATATTTTTTTTCATGTCAAGCAAACGCTCCAGGCGCTGATTTGCCAGGAACAACTCGTTACCTTCGCGCACACGCTCGTTCAGGGCACGGATATCATCGCGCAACCTGAGGTTCTCGCGATGGGTATCCACCAGGCTGATGTAGCCGTCCCAGACGTCCTCCACAAAACCGCTCAATCTGTAGGCCGGCTGAAAAATCGGCGAGAGAACGCTCAGCGCCACGCGCTCGATCGCATTCGCTTCACGATTATGGGGAACATTGAGTGAAAAGATGATCAGGGCGGCCAGTATTCCGATTCCCGTCAACAAAACAAAAGCATATTTCTTTAAAAATTCCATTTTCGGTGTGTACCTTGAAAATCAGCTAATACCACATAACTCGGCCTCGTTGTAGACCCGCAGCAGATAATCTTTGTAAGAGGAATTGGGGGTGTCATCGATAACCCGCATCATACCCTCGCAATCCAGAAAACCTCTCCGTAGCGCGATCTCTTCGAGACAGGCGATTTTCAGCCCCTGCCGCGCCTCGATCGTCTCGATGAAGTTGCTGGCTTCCAGAAGGCTTCTGTGCGTACCGGTATCCAGCCAGGCGATTCCGCGCCCCAGCCGCTCGACCAGCAGCTGTCCGCTCCGCAGATATTCGAGATTGATATCGGTGATTTCCAGCTCTCCGCGCGGCGAAGGCTTGATCGCCTTGGCCACCGCCACGACGTTTTCATCGTAAAGATACAGACCCGGGACCGCATAGTGTGACTTGGGCTGTTTCGGCTTCTCCTCGATGCTGAGGACCTTGCCGTCCCGGTCGAACTCCACCACGCCATAGCGCTCGGGATCGTGCACCTGGTAGCCGAACACCCTGGCGCCCCCCTTGAAACCGGAAACTATTTCGTCCAGGTTCATCTTGCCGTAGAAGATGTTGTCTCCCAGGATCAGGCAGACCGGCTGGTTGTCGATGAACTCCTCGCCCACCAGGAAAGCCTGGGCGATCCCCTTGGGCTCGGGCTGAACCTTGTAGGTGATCGAAATACCCCAGCGGGAACCGTCACCCAGCAGCGACTCGAAACGGGGCGTGTCATGCGGAGTGGAAATCAGCAGGATATCCTTGATGCCGGCTGTCATTAACGTGGCCAGCGGATAATAGATCATCGGCTTGTCGTAGACCGGCTGCAGCTGCTTGCTGGCCACCAGTGTCAACGGATAGAGTCGGCTGCCGGCTCCTCCGGCTAGTATGATACCTTTTCCGATACCTTGGGTCATTGGAAACACCTCGAATGTATTTGTAAAGATTGACTAGTTATCACGTTAGAGCAAGCAGTGTCAAACCGGATTAACTTTTCGAACCAGACTTTTGACCGCCTCCAGCAGATTGTCGAACACCTCTGTGCCGGACGGCAGACACTGTTCATCTTCCGCTCCGTAGCCGGTCCTGACCAGCACAGTTGCGCATCCGGCGGCACGTCCGGCCGAAACATCGGCCAGCTTGTCACCGATCATGATCGAGGCTTCCAGGTCGATGTCGTATCGCCGGGCGGCTTCCCTGAGCATGCCCGGCAAGGGCTTGCGGCAGTTGCAGGGAAGCGCATAGCTGCCGCGCCCGTCGGGATGGTGCGGACAGTAAAGCCAGGCATCGACCCGGGCGCCGGATTTATCAAGCTCTCCGGAGATATGTCGGTGCAGGTTCTCCACATCTTCCTCGGTGTAGTAGCCCCTGGCCACGCCGGACTGGTTCGTGACCACCACCACCAGAAAGCCGGCCTCGTTCAGCATCCGCACCGCTTTGGTTGCCCCCGGAATGAACTCGAAATCCGCTATCCGGTAAAGATATTCCTTCTCAACATTGATGGTACCGTCCCGGTCCAGAAAAACCGCCCGTTGCATCCTAATTCCTCCCGCAAAAATTGTTTGGACAGATTAAACCTGCATGGATTGGCAAGTTACGGATCGGTTTGCATTGACAATCCACTATTAAAAAAACTATAACACCCCTTATCAACTGCAAGGGAGACCAATCCGTGATCAAGACAAACAACCTTAAAATAACCGCTATCACACCCATTATCGCTCCGGCTGATTTGCGCCAGGTTTTTCCGCTGTCAGACAGGGACCGTTCCTTCGTCAGCAGGAGCCGCGAACAGATCAAGGAGATCATCCAACGCAAGGACCGGCGCCTGATGGTGGTGGTCGGACCATGCTCGATCCACGACACCGAGGCCGCCGTTGAATACGCCAAGCGCCTTTCCAGACTCTCCAAGCAGGTTGAAGACCAGCTGCTGCTGATCATGCGGGTCTATTTCGAAAAGCCGCGCACAACTGTGGGATGGAAAGGGCTGATCAACGACCCGGACATGGATGGCACCCATCTCATATCCAAGGGACTCGGCATCGCACGCGGCCTGTTAAGCCGCATAACCGCGCTGGAAGTGCCGGTGGCCAACGAGATGCTGGACCCGATCACCCCCGAATACGTTGCCGACATGATCAGCTGGGGCGCTATCGGCGCCCGCACCACCGAATCCCAGACCCACCGCGAAATGTCCAGCGGACTGTCGTTTCCGGTCGGTTTCAAGAACGGCACCGACGGCAACCTCCAGATCGCGATCGACGCGATGAAAGCGGCCCAGCACCCGCACAGCTTCCTCGGCATCAACCGCGAGGGACGCACCTCGATCATCCAGACCAGCGGCAACCCGGACGTGCATATCGTACTGCGCGGTGGGTCGAGAAAAGTCAACTACCATCCCGAGGACATCGCCAGCACCGAGGAATCGCTCAAAAAGAACAGCCTCCTTCCAACCATCATGGTCGATTGCAGCCACGGGAACTCCAACAAGGATTACCAGAAGCAGCCAGAAGTGCTGGAGAGCGTGGTAAGCCAGATTCTTGCCGGCAACACATCCATCTCGGGAGTGATGATCGAAAGCTACCTGGAGGCCGGTAACCAGAAGATTCCGACCGATATCAGCCAGCTGAAATACGGTGTCTCAATCACCGACGCCTGTATCGACTGGGCCACCACCGAACGCATCCTGCTGGATGCGCACAAACAGCTCAAAAGTCGCAAGTGACAAAACTACGGGGCGCAATCAAAAGCGCCCCGTAGTTTCCAGATTAAAGTTAAACGCCGTCCGCAAGCCGTAATCTATACATCAATTCGACCGTCTTTGTCCATGTAATACGCCAGTTTCAATCCCCGGCGGCTGTGTAACCACCTGCGGTATTCCCGCCGCGATCTGCTCCCCGGCATAGCTCAGCGCCCTGGGAAAAAACCCGTTAAAATCCTCCCGCAATCCGGCATAGTTCTGCATCAGCGCGGCTTCCGCACCTGCCAGCGGATTCTTCCTGGCAACCCTGCGGGACATGCGCTCCAGCGCGATCGCGATACCGCCCACGCTTCCGTAGGAGGGGAGCAGGACCTCGAAGATGGTCGGCAGCAGCCGCTGCAGACGTTCGGGCATCTCAGCCTGATGCTGCTCGATTATCAATCTGGTCCTTATGAGATAGTCATCCAGCGCTTCGTCACACCAGCTGCCCCACCCC
Source organism: Geobacteraceae bacterium GWC2_55_20 (assembly GCA_001802125.1). Classification (GTDB taxonomy): domain Bacteria; phylum Desulfobacterota; class Desulfuromonadia; order Geobacterales; family Pseudopelobacteraceae; genus JACRCG01. The sequence continues at coordinate 7,376 of MGZK01000072.1, read as the reverse complement.
ACAACCAGGAAATGATCATAGAACAGATCGACCAGCACCCCGCGATACAGACCGTAGCTGTCGTCCAGACGCCGCCTGCTGCGCCGGAACAGATCATCACGGTCGGCAAACGAGTCTATCCTGCGATGCAGCATCAGTCCCTGCCTTATCTGCTCCGGAAAACGGTCACCCAGCGGGCCTTTGACAAAATCCCCCATGAAGTTGCCTACCAGGATCCGCTCATCCGTGCCGGAGAGCAGCATGTGCGAGAGAAAGTTCATTTAACGGCCGGCCGGATCCGGAAACTGTGGCGCACGGTCAGCGGCGCTGTCACGGCCGGATCGAAAGTCCGCTCGACAAAGGTCACCAGGCCGCTGCGCTCGATCAGCAGCACGGTGGTCGAACGGGTACCATAGCCTTCACCGGCGATGAAGATCGGCGAGAGCAGCCGTTCACGCTCGGAACCGACACCGGTGTCCGGCAGCATACCGTCGGCAAATGGCGCCGGATCGGACAGCGCCTCGAAGATCTGCTCCGCATCCGGGTTTGCCTGCTCCACAATCGCTGCGAGCCTGGCCCTGGCAACGGTGAGCTTGGGCCAGCCGGTATCGAGCAGATGATTGGAAAGTCCGTGGACTCCGCCAGGTATGGGACCGGAAGAGCCACCCCGGTTGGTAAAGTAGTGCAGATCATTGCCGTAACCGTAGAGCAGGTTGAAACCATCGTAGCGCTCTCTCTCGCGGTTGAGCGTCAGCCGGAAATCGGCGGGAGTCGCCAGTGGATCACACAGGAAAGCGGAGACCAGGCCGCCGCGCGAAGGGGGATCCACGAGCTGCCGCCTTGGGTCGCGATAATTGGTGATGGCCGCAAACTTGCCGTTGCCGGTCACCCCCAGCCATGTTCCTCCGGCCAGCTTGTCCCGGCCTGCCAAAACCTGGGGATAATCGACCCAGAAGCGGGACGGCTCGCTGGCGCGATCCCGGTACTCGTCACGATTGGCGCCAAGGATCAGGCAATAGCGCGGATGGCAGTCATTGGCAAAAACAATCAGGCACATGCTCTACCTCTGGTCGATGTACAGTTTTCCGGAATTCGATACGGGACAAGGCATCCTGGTCAGAGTTCCCCGATCGCCTGCCGCATGACCCGCACGATCTCTTCGGGACGTTCCCCCTTGAACCGGAGCGGCGCTCCGATAACGATCGTCACCCTTCCCCGCTTGGGCCAGGAGGCGCCGCGCGGCAGGACCTGGTCCAACCCCTTGATGCGTAGCGGCACCAGCGGCACCTCCAGCTCGGCCGCCATGATCCCCAGTCCGTGCCGGAACGGCAGCATCCGGCCGTCCTGGGTGCGTTCACCCTCGGGAAACACCAGCACGCTGACGCCGTTGTCCACCAGCCGCCCCATGAAAAGCAGCGCCCGGCGGAAACCGCTGATCTGCGGCAGCGGGAAGATATTGACCGCCCAGCTGCAGTATTCGAAGGCCAGACGTTTCCACAGCTTCTGGATGCCGCTGTTGAAATTGAGAAAGAAGAACTCGGCCCAGGCCGCGGTGGCGGTGCGGTAACGCCATTTAGACGGCAGCGCCCGCATGATGCTGGGCTGGTCCAGATAGCTGACATGGTTGGATACGAACATCACCGGACCATCCAGGGATTCCAGATGCTCCAGACCCTGCACCTCCACCCGGTAGAAGAGCCGTATCAGCGGGAAGTGCAGCAGGGTGTCGGCCAAGCGCCGCACCATCCGGACCACGGGAGCATTGCACCAGAAGCGGTAATGGTCGTTCAGCGTCAGCTTCTCCCGTTTGCGCACGATCTCGCGCAGCGCCGCAACCGTGGTCTGGGGGCCGATCAGGGACTCGTCCAGGTCCAGGCGGAACTCCCGCTCGATGGCGCTGACCAGCTCCAGGCGGCCGATAGAGGTCAGCCCCAGGCCGGACACCAGGAAGCTCTCCTCGCCAACTTCGGCCAAATCACAGGAAGTGGCAATAGCGATCAGTTCCTTCAGGCGGTCACCGCTTAAAACTGTTTCCGCCGGGCGGCTGACGGCCAGCCGTTCCCGGACGATAAACTTGCGCACCTTGAGCGTGGTCGTACGCGGAAACTCGGCTTCCGGCCAGACCGAGAAACCGGTGATGCGCTGCAGTGTATCCAGGCGGCCGTTGGCCTCGGCCACGATCTCCGCCACCGGCCGGCCGGACTCGTCCGGGATCACCACCGCATGCACTTCCTCCCCCTGCCCCCGGTCCAGGCCGATCACACAGGCATCGCGCACACCGGCCAGCCGGGTCAGCACGGCTTCCAGTTCATCCGGAAAAACGTTGATACCGGAGGCCGTTACAATCATCTCCTTAAAGCGCCCCTTGAGGCGCAGCCAGCCGTTTCCGTCCAGTTCACCGGCATCACCGCTGCGGAACCAGCCGTCGGCGCTGAAGGCATCATCCGTCGCCCGGGGGTTCAGGTAGTAGCCGCTGAAAATATTATCACCGCGCGCCTGAACCTCTCCGCCGCATATGCGCAGCTCGACACCGGGCAGCGGCGGGCCGACCGCACCGGCCTGCTGGCGTTCGATTGTATTGGCGGCCAGCACCGGGCTGCACTCCGTAAGACCGTATCCTTCCAGCACCCTGAAGCCGAGATCATTCCAGAAATTGAAAACCTCCGCATCCAGCGCGGCGCCGCCGGAAACAAAGAGTTCAAAGTTCCTGCCGAACTTGCGCTGCAGCGGAAAGAAGATCCTCTTGCGAAAGGTGCGGGAACGCCCCTGCCCCAGCCGGCGCAGACGCTCAAAGATCCCGTCCAGCCCCTTTGCGGCCAGTTCGGTCTCGACGCTCCCCTTCAACAGCTGCAGCAGCCTGGGCACCGCCACCACTGCGCGGATATCCTCCTCGGCAAAAGCGGCCATGATCGCGGAAGGCTTGAGGGTTGCCAGGTAAACTACCGAGGCGCCACAGGAGAGCGGCACGAGGAATCCGGCCATCTGTTCGAACATGTGGGACAATGGCAACAGCGAGAGGAACCGGAAAGCGGAGTTGACGACCGGCAGGTGTTGATGCACCTGCGCCAGGTTTGCAAGCAGGTTGCGGTGGCTGAGGATCACCCCCTTGGGCTCGCCGGTGGTGCCGGAGGTATATATCAGCTCGGCGGTGTCTTCGGGCCGCACCTGTACCACTTCGGATTGAGGATCAATTCCATCCAGACGCCAGGCCAGCTCCTCGATCAGAAGCGTGTTGCAGCCTGCCGGACGATCGACCTTGAGAGCGCTCATGATCAGGGTTGCGGCGCCGGAATGCGAGAGTATCCCGGCCGCCCTGGCCGCATCGGAACTGAAATCGATCGGCACCACCACCGCGCCGCGAAGGATCACGCCCCAGAAAGCCACCGCCCACCAGGCTGAGTTCGGCGACCAGAGCGCCACCCGGTCGCCCCTGGAGACCCCCATTCCGGCCAGCAGGGATGCCATGCGGCGCGACCTGTCGTACAAGCGGTCGTAACCCATGGCCTTCCGGCGCACACCGCCGACCTGGATCAGGGCGGGCCGCTCCCCGAACTGCCGGAACGATTCGAACAGGCCGGTTAATGTTTCGGGTTTCGCCATGGCTGCAAACCTGTATCGAACCGTTCTCTGAAAATTCTGTTATGCAAAGATGGCGTCAAGTGCGTCGAAATCGAAGGTTTCTTCCGCCAGGCTGCGCACCAGTGCCAGTTTTTCGGTATCTTCGGCGGTGAGTTTGGAAACATCCTCGGTGATGATGCGGTACAGTTCGGAGGTGGTGTGTTTCTGGGTGCGCAGATAGGGGATGTTGCTCCGGTCCAGGATCTGCTGGGTGATCTGCCCCACCGGCATGATGCCCGGAATAAGCAGGCCGACGATCTTGCTGCGGTAGGCCGGGATCTGGTACAGGTTGGCCATGGTCACCAGCAGTTCGTCGCGGCTGCTGGTCACGATCAGGAAGGTCGAATCCTTTAGTATCTCGGCCACTCTCTGGGTTGAGGCGGCGCCGATCTGGACGTGGTTGATGATGCGGTGGGAATCGCGCTTGTTGCCGTACAGCGGCAGTTCCAGCAGGTTTGAGATGCGGATCAGGGTCGGGTTGGCCAGCACCGGATGATAATCGAAACCTGCCAGCACCTTGAAAGGTTCATCAACAAAACAGCGCCGCAGATAGTCCAGGGTCTTGTCGCGCTTGGCCGGGATCAGCTTGTTGGCCAGGATCGCCCGCACCTCGACCCCCTCCTTTTCAAACAGCGCCATGTTCATGTAGACCGAATCGACCACGTTTCCAAGTCCGCCACCGGTGACCATCAGCACCGGCGCGTTCAGCATGCGGGCGATGCGGGCGTTGGAGAGCTTCAGGATCGAACCGACGCCCGCATGGCCGGCCCCCTCAATGATCAGCAGATCGCACTTTTTCTCCAGCTCGTGACAGGACTCCAGAACACGTTGCGTCAACTCCTCCACCGAGATCTCGCCGTCCACCACCTGCCGCGTCGAGCCGGGACGCAACACCACCGGCGACATGTGACGCAGATCCTTGCCCAGGCCGAAGACCTGCGCTATCAGCGCCGCATCCTTGTCCACCTCCCGGCCGTTCAGCAGGGATGGCTTGGGTCCGATCGGCTTGATGAAGCCGACCCTGGGGTATTTCTTGAGGGCCAGATGCATCAGGAAGAGACTGGTGGTGGTTTTACCCGTATTCTGCCCCGTGGCTGCTATGAATATTTTTCGTGCCATTGCGTCACCCGGTTTCCTGGTTATTGCTGCGGTTATCAGAAATGGGACGGCCTTGGTCGATGCTTACCGGCCGAAGACCTTTTTCAAAAGCTCGGTGCCCCTGGCGGCCGGGTTGGTCCTGATTTTTTTCTCCTCCTCGCCCAGCATGTGGAAGAGACCGTCCACCGACTTGTTGGTGACATAACGGTCCAGGTCCAGGTCGGCTTTGGGCACGAAAGGCACACTCTCATACTTCTGAATCAGCTCCTTGTAGGAGCGGGAAGCTCCCACCTCGTTCATGCTGGAGGAAACGACTGGCATGAAGGCCGAAAAGATCTTGTCGCCGGTCTTGCTCCTGAAATACTCGGTGGCCGCGGTATCGCCTCCATTGAGGATCTTGCCGGCATCTTCGAACGACATCTCCTTCAGGGCGGAGACGAAATACTCGACCGCCTTGGGAGCCGCCTTTTCCGCGGCGCGGTTCATGCCGAGCACAAAAGCGTCCACTTCACTTTTGAAACCGATCTGCCCCAGGACATCGGCCACATTCCTGATCTTTTCCGGCATCAGGATGCGGATGGCCTGGTTGCCGTAGTATCCGTCCGTGCGGGCAACCGACTTGACGGCCCGGTCGGTTCCGGTCGCCAGCGCTTCCTTCAGGCCCCTGACAATCGTGCCTTCGTCAAGCGCCCAGTTCCCGGCACCGGATAATCCCAACCCCCTGGTCAGGTCATCGAAGAAGCCGGCATGGCTGACCGGAGCAACCAGCAACAGAACCAATGCAACGTACAACAGGACTCTCTTCATGACGCCTCCCCCAGATGTTGGTAAACAGCGACATTATAATACTCTCAGGCGTTACCCGCTGTCAGCAGATATTTACCAACCCAGTTCTTGGCGAACTGGTAGGCGGTACGGCCGCAACGCTTGCTCTTGTCGTGCGACCACTGAATCGCGTCACGCTCAAGCTCACTGCCCCAGGGAATCTGTACCTTGCGCTGACGCGCCTCGCGCTCGACGGAAAGGCGCACCGCGTCGATATAACGATCCTGGGAAAAGGCGTAGAACGCCACCCAGATGCCGAAACGGTCCGAAAGCGAGACCTTTTCCTCCATCGCTTCACTCTGCTGCAATTCGCCGCGCACAAATTTTCCGCCGAGCTGATCGCCTTCATATTCCGGCAGCAGGTGGCGGCGGTTGGAGGTGACATAGATCAGAACGTTTTCCGGGGCCGAATAGACCGAGCCGTCCAGCGCGCTTTTGAGCATCTTGTAGCTCAGTTCGCCGACCTCGAAGGTCAGGTCGTCGCAGAGCAGGATGAAACGGTAGGGCTGGTTTTCAACCGCGGTGAATATTTCCGACAGATAGATCAGGTCCTCTTTTTCGACCTGGATGAAGCGCAGTCCCTCGGGAGCGAACTTGTTGAGCAGCGCCTTGACCAGCGAGGACTTGCCGGAGCCGCGCGAACCCCACAAAAGCGCGTTGTTGGCCGGCAGCCCGGCCAGAAACTGGCGGGTATTGTTGACCATGATCTCTTTCTGCTCGTCAACACCCAACAACTCGTCCAGAGTGGTGGTATCGGTGACCTTGACCGGCTCAAGGTAGCCGGAAAACGAGTGGCGACGCCAGTTGGCGGCGGGACAGGTTGCCCAGTCGATCGGGGCGACCGCCTTGGGGAGCAGCATTTCGACCGAACTCAGCACGCGTTCCAGTCGGGCGACAACATCGGGTTTCAGGTTAAACATGGATCGGTATCTCTCTTTTTCTGATGTGGATTAGCTTTCAATGCAGCTGTCCGGCATGTAAGAGATTTGGAAACAAAAACCGCAAAACCTCACAAATCAACCTAACTAGCCGGTAAAAGGCACTAAATAGCGGGCTTCTGTATACGCCATCGGGTCGGATGCTGTCAAAGCAAAAATGGGTCCATGATCCTGCGCTTGCTTTTTGGTCCTGTTTTCATATATATGCCATTGCTTTGAGTATTACGAAATGCAGCACTGCAGGAACATACGGGAGAAATATGAAGATCATCGACAAAATCAGGCCGGGCAATCAGTTCATATCGCTGGAATTTTTCCCCCCCAAGGGACATTCCGAATGGCCGGCCTTTTTCCAGACCGTGGAACGCCTGTCCGGGCTCGATCCGCTGTTCGCCTCGGTCACCTATGGCGCCGGGGGCAGCACCCACGGCGATTCGCTGGAAATAGTCACGCGACTGCAAAAAGAATACGCCCTGGAAACCATGGCCCACCTGACCTGCATCGGCTCGACCCCTGACGAGGTCAAGAGCTTTCTGGACGCGCTGGCCGGCGCCGGGGTGGAAAATGTGCTGGCGTTGCGCGGAGACATCCCCCAGGACGCGGAAGCCGGCTTTACCCCCTCCCCGCTGCTCGGGCACGCCTCGGACCTTGTCAGCCTTATCCGTTCATCGCACCCCGCCTTGGGAATCGGCGTGGCCGGCTATCCCGAACCGCACCCCGAGGCGCTGAACCCGGAGTCGGACCTGGCCTACCTCAAGCTGAAACTGGACAACGGCGCCGACTTTGCCATAACCCAGTTGTTTTTCGACAACGACCTCTACCATGATTTCGTGCAAAGGGCGCTTTCGGCCGGCGTCACAAAACCGATCATTCCCGGTATCCTGCCGGTTGTCAGCCTGAAGGTGATCAAGCGCATCG
>MGZK01000071.1 GCA_001802125.1 Geobacteraceae bacterium GWC2_55_20 | reverse complement strand
AAGATGACATGCAGTACTACCGGAAAATCAGGCTGCTGATCGAATCGCCGGAGCTGGCAAAGAGTATGGGCGATGCCGGGCGCCGACTGGTTGAGCGGGAATATTCGATCGAGGTCGTCGGTGAACTACTGGCCCGATCGCTTACTGATTTATTACAAAAATAATTTATTATCTTTATCAATATTACGGAGACCATATGTCACGAATTTTAGTGGGCGGTGCCGGTGGTGCACCTTCAAATAATTTTATCCGATCACTTAGGGAGTCTAACCGAACGGACTATTTAATTGGCACATCTTGTGTGCCGACTGATTTGTTTCTTGCAGATGTTGATGAAAGGCATGTCGTACCACCAGCCGTATCTGCAGAGTATCGATCCTCAACCATTTCATTATTACAACGTACACGTCCTGACTTTCTTCATGTACAGAATGATTATGAAGTCCGTGCGGTTTCACGGTTTAGAGACGAAGTTGCCGGTTTGGGTGTGAAAACCTATTTGCCAGACAGGGAAACGGTTGAAATTTGTATCGACAAAGCAAAGTCCTATGATGTTTGGCAAAAAAGCGGAGTTAACGTACCGAAAACATTCCTGTTGCATAACGAGTCTGACTTAAAAAAAGCTTTCGAACAGTTAGGCGACAAAATTTGGATCAGAGCCGTGGAAGGAGCTGCCGGTCAAGGGGCACTTCCAACTGACAATTTCGATTTCGCCCGGATATGGATTGATCGTTTTAATGGCTGGGGCAACTTCACTGCTGCCAAGCTTCTTACCGAACGGACTGTAACTTGGTTGTCACTTTGGTATGAAGGAGAGCTGGTCGTAGCCCAAACCCGAAAACGTCACAGCTGGAATTTTGGCAGTCGTACCTTATCAGGAGTCACGGGCATTACTGGAGTTGGTGAAACCTGTTCCGATTCAATTGTAGACCAGGCAGCTTTGGACTCAATTTATGCCATCGATAAAAAACCGCATGGCATCTTTGGTGTTGACATGACATATGACCATGATGGCCATCCGAATACCACCGAAATTAATATCGGGCGTTTTTTCACAACCCATTACTTTTTTACAAAAGCAGGACTAAACCTGCCTGAAATTTACTGCAACATCGCTTTAAACAATATGTTCCCAACCCTTGAACGTAAAATAAATCCGTTGCCGGATGGTTTGATTTGGATACGCGGCATGGATGTTGAGCCGGTGTTAATTACGCGTAACGAACTTGAAGCAACTTTAGGCAACAAACCATGAAGCCGTTAAAAGGCAAGGTCATTCTTGTAACTGGAGCGAGTGGTTTTATTGGTAGGCATCTAGTTTCAAGGCTATCCCAAATTCCTGAAGTGAAACTGTTTTTGCTGTCTAGACAGGATAGGAAATCCACACAAAGAAATCAAGTTTGGCTTAAAAACGATTTAGGGCAATTAACGCTTGAATACTGGCATTCTGTAAACATTGAACATATCGACTATGTGTTTCATCTGGGCGGATATATTCCAAAAGTGTCTTCAGAAGCCAATCGAATAGATCGAGTTGTAGATGACAATATCTCTGGGACTTGTGCATTGCTTCAAAGCTTACCTGGTAAACCAGACAAATTCGTATTTTCAAGTACAGTTGATGTTTATTCTTTGCCAGTATACGAAGACGTTTTGACAGAAAACTCCAACGTATTTCCAAGTACACTATATGGTGCATCCAAGGCGTTTTGTGAGAGCTTGATTAGAGCATGGGCAACAGAGAATAACTGCAGTTTTTCAATACTGCGTTACGGCCACATTTACGGTCCTGGTGAGGAACAATATGGAAAAGTGATTCCTGTGGTCATTCGCAACCTGTTTGCCAATCAAGCACCTGTTATCTTTGGGGATGGTAGCGCATTGCGGGACTATTTATATGTTGGAGATGCGGTCGAGGCAACAATTAGAGCAGCTCTTATTGATGAAAATATCGAATCAGTTAACGTTGTTCGCGGAGAATCTTTCACGCTGAAAGAAATTGTACAGCTATTGACACGTTTGGTCGGAAACAACACAGGAATAAATTTTTTATTAGATAAACCGAATGGCAACTCTTTGCGATTTGACAGTGTACATATGAGAAAACGGCTGGGCACCTGGCCTATGACCAGCCTTGAAACAGGTCTTAAGGCAGAAGTGGATGCGTTTAGGAGAACGACATATGAAAGACAATGAACTTGAAAGAGTGGAGTCTCTGTCTGATTGGTACTTGAGAGAGCAGTTGGACTTTGACAAGCGCTTAATTCGGTTTCGTTATGAGACTATCAAACCCTTTTTAGTTGGGCCAAGAGGGCTTGAATTAGGTCCAGCAGAAGGGGAAATGACGCAATTTCTACTAAATGATTTCGATCAGCTAACCATAGTTGAAGGTGCTTCTGATCTATTGGCGCAAATTCCTGCTCGCATGAATCTCATTAAAATACATGCTCTGTTTGAGGAGTTTCATCCTGAGTATCTATTCAACTCAATTATTCTGGAGCATGTTTTAGAGCACGTTGAGGATCCGGTTAAGTTGTTGAGTCGGGTTAAGAACTGGTTGTCACCAAACGGAAGATTGTTTCTAGGCGTACCCAATGGAAACTCGATACATCGTTTAGTTGCGGTAAAAATGGGCCTGCTTGACAACCCATGTCAATTAAATCCCCGTGACCACGCGTTAGGGCACCGACGAGTTTACACAACAGAATCACTCCGGTCTGATCTAGAAAAAAGTGGCCTTAAAGTGATTGAAACAGGTGGTGTTTTTTTCAAACCGTTGTCCAATGCACAGATTCAGGAAAACTGGTCAGAGAAAATGATTCAAGGTTTTTACGAACTTGGTAAAGATTTTCCTGAGATTGCTGCCGAGATATATGCCGTATGTACCGCATGATACGAATCAAAAAAATCTTTCTAGATCTTGACGGACCGCTGCTGGATGGCAAAGAAAGGCACTATAACTGTTATCGTAACATTCTGGAAAGATTCGGGTTCAAACCGATTGATATTTGCGAGTATTGGGAAAAGAAAAGAGGCATGCTCAATCGTAAGGATTTGCTGGACATGTCTGGCGCAGGCATTATTTACAATGATTTCCTTATTGCTTGGTTATCGATGATTGAGTCCCCTGGTGTACTTTCTTTAGATAAAGTGCAAGATGGTGCAGTAGACTGTTTGCGTAGATGGAAGAAACAAGGCATAGAGTTAACTTTGGTAACCATGCGAAAGAACAAACAAGCCCTGGAAGAACAATTAGAATTGAAGGGCTTACGACATTTTTTAGATACCGTTTTAGTTAGTGACCACGCCAATGGCGGAGTTGGCAAAGCCAATGCTGTTAGAAATTATTTCCAGGAAAGACTTAATACAGATAGTGCTTTGTGGATAGGTGATACTGAAGCTGATTGGGAAGCCGCAAAATCTTTGGGATGCGAGGTTGTACTGCTTTCAAACGGCCTGCGCAGTGAGCAGTTTTTAAAAACACTGGAAGGTGCGCTTGTTATGCCGTCAATTAAATCATTTTGCGCTGAAATGTCATAAACAACCTTAATATATCCTTTAACTGGATTTCTTTTTCAACAATTGCTAGGACTCAGACCACATGAAAATCAACAACCCTAGAATTATTGAATTCCCTAAAATAATGGATCCCAGGGGCAACCTTACTTTTATTGAAGGCGACCGGCACATCCCCTTCCACATCAGGCGCTGCTACTGGATCTACGATGTTCCGGGCGGCGAAACCCGCGGTGGCCACGCCTACCGCTCCAACAACGAGATCATCATCGCCGTCTCGGGCAGTTTTGATGTTGTGATCGACAATGGCGCTGTACAGCAGACATTTTCGCTGAACCGCTCGTATTACGGTCTGTATGTGCCATGTCGCCACTGGCGGGAACTGGTAAACTTCTCGACCAATTCGCTATGCCTGGTAATGGCTTCCGATGATTTCTCGGAAACGGGTTATATCCGCTACCATGACGACTTCCTGCATGAGGTGAAAACAAAACATGTCTAGCGTATTCAACTGCTCGGTCATGGAACTGCCACGCATCCAGAGTCCGTCCGGAAATCTGACCCCGGTATACGGCAACACCCAGGTACCGTTCGACATCGCCAGGATCTACTACCTGTATGATATTCCGGGCGGGGAGACACGCGGCGGCCATGCCCACAGGAATCTCCAGCAACTGATCGTGGCCGCCAGCGGCAGCTTTGATGTGCTGCTGGATGACGGCGTCAACAGAAAGGTCGTCCACCTGAACCGCCCCTACTTCGGCCTGTACATGCCCAACATGATCTGGCGCGAGTTGATCAACTTCTCATCCGGCGGCATCTGCCTGGTGCTGGCATCGGAAGTGTACGATGAAAGCGATTATTTAAGGGAGTACCAAGAGTTCAAACAACTGGCGAGGGGCATATAGCATGAAGATTCCCTTTCTTGACCTGCAGGCCGCCTACCTCGAACTGGCGCCGGAACTGGACGAGGCCTACCACAGGGTGATGCAGTCGGGCTGGTTCATACTCGGCGGCGAGGTGGATGCCTTTGAAAGAGAGTTCGCCGACTACTGCGACGCGAAGCAGTGCATCGGTGTCGGAAACGGTCTGGAAGCGCTGCACCTGATCCTGAGGGCCATGGATATCGGTCCCGGCGACGAGGTGATTGTCCCGTCCAACACCTACATCGCCACCTGGCTGGCGGTATCCTACGCCGGTGCAACGCCGGTAGCTGTGGAACCTGACCGGAGAACATTCAACCTTGACAGCGCCAGGATCGAAGCGGCCATTACACCCCGGACCAGGGCCATCATCGCGGTGCACCTTTACGGGCAGCCGGCCGACATGGACCCGATCATCGAGATTGCTCGCCGCCACAACCTGAGGGTAATCGAAGACGCGGCCCAGGCCCACGGAGCGCGCTACAAGGGGCGTCGTGCAGGTTCACTCGGCGATGCGGCCGGCTTCAGCTTCTACCCCGGAAAGAACCTGGGGGCGCTGGGAGACGGCGGAGCGGTGACAACCGATGACGAAAACCTGGCCGAACGTATTCGCGTATTGCGCAACTATGGCTCCAGCATCAAGTACCACAACGAACTGAAAGGTTACAACTCGCGGTTGGACGAACTGCAGGCCGCCTTCCTACGCGTCAAGCTGAGGCAACTGGATGCCTGGAACGCGCGCCGCAGCGCGATCGCCGACTGCTACTGCGACACACTGCGGAATTCCGGCCTGACGCTTCCGTTCGTGCCGGAATGGGCAGATCCGGTCTGGCACCTGTATGTGGTCGGCAGCAGGCTACGCGACCTGCTTCAGCAGCAACTGGCCGGACAGGGAATTGGAACCATGATCCACTACCCGATCCCGCCGCACCTGCAACCGGCCTACGCCGACCTGAAGATGAGGCCGGGTGACTTTCCCGTTGCAGAAAAAATGGCTGAGCAGGTCATCAGCCTTCCGATCGGTCCACAGCTGTCTTCGGCGGACCAGGAATTAATCGCCAACTGCATCCTGCAGGCAGAACTGGAATGCTGAACAGCGCCTTGATATCGGATACCCCGTTGATAAGCGTTCTGATCGCTTCCTATAATCATGCGCACTTCATCGAGGAGACGATCCGGAGTATCTGGTCCCAGCCCTACGGGAAGATCGAGATTATTGTTGTGGACGATTGCTCCACCGACTCGTCCGTAGAGCTGCTGCAGGAACTGAAGAACCGCTCTCCTATCCCGATGGAGGTGGTTGTAAACGCGAAAAATGCCGGGCCGTCCGTCACCTGCAACACGGCCATTCAACGCGCCCGGGGTGAACTGATTGCCTTCATCGCTTCAGACGACCTGTTCACCGACGACCGTTTCAGCCAGCAACTCGAAATCTTCACCCGCGATCCGTTGGTGCAGATCGTGTATGGGAACGGGTTACGTTTCCAGGACGGCAACACGGCCGGGGCTGTTCACGGGAAAGAGGTTTGCGAGTTGATGTCAAGAACGTCTGAAGACATCCTCAGGTTTCTTTACACCAATACCAACCCGCTTTTTATGCAGACCGCCCTGCTGCGCAGGGAACTGCTGACCAGAATCGGCGGCTATGACGAGTCCGCACTGGCCGATGACTGGATCATCAATACCAGGATTTTCCAGGACCTGGTGGAGCATGGCGGCACTTTCGGATATGTCGACCGGCCGCTGTTCCTCTACAGGATCCACGGCAACAATCTCCATGCGAACTTTGCTCGCCACAGCAGGTTGAAACTCGACTTCATCAGCAAATACACCCCTGCGGAGTTCAGGGCCGAGGCATACGCGAACATAGGACACGGCCTGGCGCTGCAGGCGGCTCAGGCCGGACTGCCGCGGGAGGCGTTGAAGTATTTTTTGCTGGGCCAGAAAAACGTCCCGGATTACCGCAAATACCCCAAGTTTGCCCGCAGGCTCGCCAAGGGCCTGCTAAAGCGGATACTGCCGTAATATGCTCCGCAAGAGTCTCAATATAAGGAAAACGACGTGATCGATAACAGTATTGCACCCGATCAATTCAGCTGGCGCGCCTTCTACCTGCGACGCCAGGATGTCAGGAAACGCTATCCGACCGTGTATGCGCTGCCGGTGAGAAAGCGCCCCACGGACATCATTTTTGAAAACATCTCCCAGGGAGCGCGGGTTCTGGATGTGGGAGCCTCCACCAAAAAACTCGGCGAGTCGATCAAGAAGCACAATCCTTCCATAAGTTACAAAACCATGGATATTGACCGCACCCAACAGCACGACTATTACTCGCTCGATGATATCGATGAAGAATTTGACGTGATTACGCTGATCGAAGTCATCGAACATCTCGATTTCCAGGACGGCTTGAAACTGCTGAGCGACCTGCGCGGACTTCTCTCCGACGGTGGCAGGATAATAATGACGACCCCGAACCTGCACCACCCCTCCCGCTACTGGTGCGACTGCGACCACTGCACCCCCTATGAGTACCAGAACATGGGTGCGATCCTGCTTGAAGCCGGCTTCTCGCTGTCAGAATTGAGCCGCACCTACAATGACCAGTTCTTCCGGCGGCTGTTCAGGTTATACTTCGCCGCGCCGTTCCATAAGTATTTTGACGTTGATTTTGCCGACACTATTGTAGCAGTCGGCCAGGCATCCTAAACGGCACCCCGCTGAAACAGTGGAGTCGTGAATACCGTCCGTTTGAAGCCGACGATGATAATCAGATAAGAGGAGTTGCATGACAGAACAACACACCGATAGCCCCGAGTTCCGGATACTTCACACCGAGTGGTCGTCAGGATGGGGGGGACAGGAGCAGCGCATCATCCTGGAGTGCCGCAAGATCCGGGAGCTGGGGCACTACGTGGTGATTGCCTGTCAGCCCGGAAGCGGGATACTTCCCAGGGCGGTTGAGGCCGGCATTGCCACTGAAGTCGTGCGCATCCGCAGCGGTTACGATCCCAAGGCAGTCTGGAGCCTGGTGCGACTGATAAAAAAGCACCGCATCAATGTCGTCAATACCCACAGCGGCAAGGACAGCTGGCCGGGCGGATTTGCGGCGAAACTTGCCCACACCGACCTGCTGGTCAGGACCAGGCACCTGGCGATCCCGCTCTCGACCAACCCCTTCAACTTCATCCACCGCATGGCGGATGGAATCATCACGACCGGGCAATCGGTCCGCGAGGCCATGATCAACCGCAATGGAATCGAACCAGACCGGATCGTCTCGATTCCGACTGGCATCTCGCTGGAGCGTTTTTCGCCCGGTGTGGATCCACAACCGGTCCGTTCCTCGCTGGGCATAGCCGCTGACGAAAAGGTCGTATCCATCGTCGCAATCCTGCGCAGCATAAAGCGGCATGACGTGTTTCTGAAAGCGGCCAGAATCATAAAGGACCGCCTCGGCCGGGTAAAATTCATTATTGCCGGGGACGGTCCGATGAAGGATTTTGTTTCCGGCATCATTACCGAACTGGGGCTGGAGCAGGATGTGCTCATGCTGGGGCATCGCGAGGATGTGCCGGAGCTCTTTGCCGCCAGCGACGTGGTGGCGCTGACATCCGACATGGAAGGTGTTCCGCAGTCGATCTCGCAGGCAATGGCCATGGAAAAGCCGGTGGTAGCGGCGGCCGTAGGCGGCATCCCGGACCTGATCGTCGACCGGGAGACCGGTCTCTTTGCCGAAGCCGGCAGCCCCGAATCCTTTGCCGACAGGATCTGCGAACTGCTGGCAAACGAGGAGCTGAGCCGCAGCCTGGGCAGCGCGGCACGCAAGTATGTGCTGGAGCGGCACACCGACACCATCATGGCCAACCGCACCATCGATTTCTACCGGCACCTGCTCGACCTGAACCATCCCGTCCGCTAAAACCATGAAGATCGCGCTGATTCGCCAGAAATACACCCCCTTCGGGGGAGCGGAACGCTACATGGCCCGCCTGGTGGAAGGGCTGGCCGAAGCCGGTCACCAGGTTCATATCCTGGCGGCGCAATGGGACGCAGACGGGACACAGGCAGTGACGTTCCACCGGGTTCCGGTGATCGGAAAACCGGGCTGGCTCAAGGCCCTGACCTTTTCCAGGAACTGCCGCAGCATTATTGAACGGGAACGCTTCGACGTCGTCTTCAGCCTGGAGCGCACGCTCCGGCAGGACATCTACCGCGCCGGGGACGGTTGCCACCGCCAGTGGCTGATTTTGAAAAACCAGGGTAAAGGTGTGTTGCAAAAGGCCTGGACCTGGTTGAACCCGCTGCAGCTGGCCTATATCTGGCTGGAGCGCAGGATGTTCACCGACCCGGACCTGAAGGCGATCATTGCCAACTCCAAGCGGGGCAAAGAGGAGATAATCCGGCTTTACGGTGTCGATCCCAACCGTATCCACGTGGTTTACAACGGCATTGACCCGGTCTGCACGGACCAGGAGCTTAAAGCGGATTACCGCCGGGCCTTGGCGGAAGAATTCGGGCTGGGAGATGAATTGCGGCTGCTGTACGTCGGTTCGGGCTTCAAACGCAAAGGGGTTGCCGCCGCGATCCGCGCCGCGGCGCGTTTGCCGGCGCAGTTCCGGCTCTTCATAGTCGGCAAGGGCAACGCCAGCGCTTTCCGCAGACTGGCAAATCGACTTGGAATCCATGACCGGGTGATATTCACCGGACCCCGCAAGGATGTGGTGCAGTTCTACCAGGGGTGCGACCTGTTCGTTTTCCCAACCCTGTACGACCCCTTCAGCAACGCGACCCTGGAAGCGATGGCACACGGCCTGCCGGTGATAACCAGCCGCTTCAACGGCGTTGCGGAACTGATCCGTGACGGCGACAACGGCTTTGTGGTACAGGATCCGCTGGATGACGCCGCCATCTCCGAATGCATGCGCACTCTGACAGATGCCGACCGGCGGCGGCAGATGGGAGAGTCGGCGGCCGCAACCGCCGCGCCCTTCACGATGCAACGAAATATTCAGGAGACACTGGACGTAATCAGGAGGGTATCGCCTCCACGGGTAGAAGTTATCAACTGTACTAATCCAGCGTCTTAATAG
The DNA here is from genome assembly GCA_001802125.1 of Geobacteraceae bacterium GWC2_55_20. Taxonomy (GTDB): domain Bacteria; phylum Desulfobacterota; class Desulfuromonadia; order Geobacterales; family Pseudopelobacteraceae; genus JACRCG01. Next base: position 17,553 of record MGZK01000071.1, on the reverse strand, counting down.
AGATATTATGCGAGTTCTGATCATAAAAACATCCTCCCTGGGCGACGTTATCCACGCGCTGCCGGTAATCGATTACCTGTGTCAGGTTTCTTCCGGCATCGAGATCGACTGGGTCGTGGAGGAGTCGTTTCTTCCGGTTATCGAGCACAATCCACGCATTGCCCGGATTCATGTCGTCAGGACCAAAAAATGGCGCAAGGCGCTCTTCTCGGTGGAAACGCGCAATGACTTGAAATATTTGTACAGTTCTCTGCGGGAACGCCCTTACGACCTGGTTTTCGACATTCAGGGCAACCTCAAGAGCGGCCTGATCGCCTGGCTCAGCGGTTGCAGCAAACGCATCGGCTTCAACAGAGAGGTATTACAGGAAAAGGTCAACTCACTTTTCACCACCCGCAAGATACCGTTCCGGGCCATCGACAAAAACGTCACCGATCGCTACCTGCGGGTGATCAGCGTGCTGTTCGGCAGGGATTACCGGGAGATGGAGCTAAGTGGTGACATCGTCTCCTCCGTCGAGGATGAGGCCGCTGCCGACCAATATCTGGCCAGCCTGCCGGACGGACTGGTATTCGTGTTCCAGGTCGGAACCACCTGGAGCACTAAACTGTGGTATCCGCAAGGGTGGGTCGAGCTGGCCCGCAGAATCACGGCCAGGTATCCCGGCTCAACCATTCTGATCAACTGGGGCAGTCCGGATGAAAAGGCCCTGGGGGAACAGATCATCGGCGAGGTCGGCGATGCGGTGCGCCTGCTGCCCTGGCTGCGCATCAGGGAGCTGATCCCGGTCTTGAAAAGGGTGGACCTGGTGATCGGCGGCGACACCGGACCGGTCTATATGGCCGCCGCGGTCGGCACGCCCACGGTCTCATATTACCGCGCCACCAGCGCCGCCACCTATGCGCCGCGCGGCAAGCAGCATCGCTCCATCCAGGCCGCCATGGGATGCGCGGCCTGCTACCGCACATCCTGCGACAGGGACCAGGAGTGCCGCACCTCGATTTCCGTGGACGGGCTGTTCGACGCAACGGTACAATTGATCGACTAATTCACGAATAAAAGGGATATCTCATGCTGAACACAATGAATCTTACCGGACTCGAAGATGTATTTGACCGCTGCATAACCTTCTGGCATACGGATGACTCCACTTTTGCCGTCCCCGGGGTCTCCGCCAATCCGCTGGCACTGGAGCTGGCCTGGCGCAATTACCTGCTCTGGCACGAAGAGGACAAGGCCCGTCGCACCGACGTTGATGACAGCGCAATCGCCACCGTCAAACGAGCCATAGACAAGCTGAACCAGCAGCGTAACGATCTGATTGAAAAACTCGACGAGGCGATCCTGGCCGAAGTTTCAAAATCCGCCCCGGCGTCACCGGAGGAACGGATCAACTCCGAAACCCCCGGAAGCATTGTCGATCGGATTTCGATCATGTCGCTGAAAGTCTACCACATGGATGAGGACAGCCGCCGGGACGACATCGACACCGACCATCGCGAACGGTCGCTGCACCGCCTGGCGGTGCTGAAGCTGCAGCGCTACGACCTGTACAGGGCGCTTGGGGAGCTGCTAGATGACTATGCCGGCGGAAAAAAGACAATGAAGCTCTACAAGCAGTTCAAGATGTACAACGATCCCTCCCTGAATCCTGAACTGTACCGCTCAAAAGCTTAAGGCATGAACATCGCTTTTGTCAGGCTCACATCGCTGGGCGACATAATCCTCGGCATGGCTGCGCTGCAGATTATCCGGCGTCAGCTGCCCGACTGTCATATCACCTGGGCCGCCGACAAACGCTTCGCCAACATCCTCGACCACCACCCCGACATCCGTCAGGTGGTCCGGGTTGACCTGAAAAGTCTGAAAAAAAAGAAGTCGCTGGCCGCCCTGGTTGCCGAGTACCGGCACCTGTCATCCTTCGGCCGGTTTGATGCGGTGATAGACCTGCATGGCCTGCTGAAATCGGCGGTAGTAGCCGCCATCATGGGCGGACCCAGCCATGGATTTGCCCGGCAGATGTTGAAGGAGCCGCTGGCCGGACTGTTCTACGACCACCGCATGCCGGTCCCGCTGGAACTGCCAGCCGCCAGCCGTTACTCGGCACTCGCCTGCGGCAGCCTTGGGCTGGAATTCCGGACGACCGACCTGGCACGTCCGGAGCCGTTCCTGTTCTGGAGCGATGCAGACCGCGCCATCACCGATGAATATTTTGAACGGCAGAAAAGAAACATCATCTTCGTGCCGGAGACAAGCGCCGCTTACAAGAATTATCCGCCGGAAAAGTTTACCCGACTGGCGGAGATGCTGGGCGAAAACATCCTGATCTGCCACGGCAATCAACAGGAGCTTCAAACCGCTGAGCTGATCGCAAAAAGAACCGCCAACGTCCGGGTACTGCCAAGGCTTAATCTAAACCAGCTCAAGGCGGCCGTAGGACGCAGCGATCTTGTCATCGGCGGAGATTCGGGACCAACCCACATCGCCTGGGGCTGCGGGATACCTTCGATCACGCTTTTCGGAGCCACGCCGGTCTGCATCTGCCCCACTGAAATCAACCGGGTCATCAAGACCGCATCGCGGGTTAACCTCCGCAAGCCGGATGCGAGCGATTTCTCGGTTTGCGATATACCGGAAACGGAGATTATTCAACTGGCGGAGGAACTGCTGGGCTTGAAAGGAAAACTAGATGAACGACAGAAGAGCTGATCAGAAATGAGCCTGCACCGTTTCTCGCGCACGGAACTGCTGATCGGCGGGGAAGGTCTCTCGCGGCTGGCCGACCGGCATGTGATGATCTGCGGCATCGGCGGAGTCGGCAGCTATGCCGCCGAGGCGCTGGGAAGAGCCGGCATCGGCCGGATTACGCTGGTGGATTTCGACGACATCTGCCTGACCAACGTCAACCGCCAGATCCACGCCCTCTCCTCTACCGTCGGCCTGCCCAAAGTGGATGTCATGGCCGTGCGTCTGCGCGACATAAATCCGGACGCCGAAATCCGCCCGGTCAAGGCCTTCTTCTCCGGCAATAATGCTGTGGAGCTGCTGGCTACGCGCCCGGATTATGTGCTGGACGCCATCGACCATTTCACCGCCAAGGCCGCCCTGATAACCATCTGCCGCGAACAGGGCATCCCGGTCATTTCCAGCATGGGTGCCGCCAATAAGCTCGATCCGACCAAGATCCAGGTCGGGGACATCTCGGCCACCCGCAACTGTCGCATGGCCCGCAGCATGCGCAAGATACTCCGCAAGAACGGGATAAGCAGCGGAGTCCAGGTCGTGTACTCGATTGAAGAGCATCGCGAATTGAATCCCGCAGCCAGTCACTGCGGCATCGAATGCATCTGCCCCAACCGCGGCGATCAGCAGTTCAGTTGCGACAACCGCCGCGTGATTCTGGGGAGCATTTCCTACCTGCCATCCATCTTCGGACTGACCATGGCGGGCGTGGTAATCAATGAGCTGTTAAGCCGGCAGCCGGAGACGTAAATGGCTATTTAAAATTTTTAATACTCTGTAATGATGTTTTTTATTGACAAGCCCAAGAAACAAAAGGTAACTTTGACACTACTTCAAGCATTTATCCTGAATTTCAAAGCGGAAACCCCTTAAGCATCCTTAATTTGCTGCATTAACAAACCTCTTTAATAATCCATAAGCATCCAGTGAGTAGGAAATTTCCAGCAAACTCCTCTATAAATACCTGTTTAAAGGCCCTTTTTGCGGACTACACCTGAAATACTAATCGAGAACATATTGCAATCCAATACCATGAAAAATCAAACGCAGGAGAACAGATGAATTTACAGGAACTTAAAGGCAAAAAAATCAGTGAACTCAACACCATTGCCCGGGATCTCAACATCGAGGGAGCATCCAGCCTGCGCAAACAGGACCTGATCTTTGCCATCCTCAATGCCCAGACCGAACAGAACGGCTCGATTTTCGGCGAAGGTGTTCTTGAAACCCTGCAGGACGGGTTCGGTTTCCTGAGAGCCACCGACTATAACTATCTGCCGGGTCCCGACGATATTTACGTCTCCCCCAGCCAGATCCGGCGCTTCAACCTGCGCACCGGCGATACCGTTTCCGGCCAGATCCGCCCACCCAAGGAAGGCGAACGCTACTTTGCTTTGCTGAAGGTGGAATCGGTCAACCACGAACCACCCGAAGTCGCCCGCGACAAGATCCTGTTCGACAACCTGACCCCGCTCTATCCGCAGGAAAAGCTGACGCTGGAGACGACTCCCGACAACATGCCGATGCGCGTGATCGAACTGGTGGCCCCGATCGGCAAGGGGCAGCGCGGGCTGATCGTGGCCCCGCCCCGGACCGGAAAAACGGTGCTGATCCAGAATATCGCCAACTCGATAGCGGCCAATCATCCCGAAGTCTATCTGATCGTACTACTGATCGACGAGCGCCCGGAGGAGGTGACCGACATGCAGCGCTCGGTCAACGGCGAAGTGGTTTCGTCCACTTTTGACGAACCGGCCACCCGCCACGTCCAGGTGGCTGAAATGGTGATCGAGAAAGCCAAGCGCCTGGTAGAACACAAAAAAGATGTGGTGATCCTGCTGGACTCGATCACCCGCCTGGCCCGCGCCTACAACACGGTCCTGCCGCCATCCGGCAAGATCCTGACCGGCGGCGTGGACGCCAATGCCCTGCAGAAACCGAAGCGCTTCTTCGGCGCCGCCCGCAACATCGAAGAGGGGGGATCGCTGACAATCATCGCCACCGCGCTGGTTGACACCGGCAGCAAGATGGACGAGGTGATTTTCGAAGAGTTCAAGGGTACCGGCAACATGGAACTGCACCTGGACCGCAAACTGGTCGAAAAGCGCACCTTCCCGGCCATTGACATCAACAAGTCCGGCACCCGCAAGGAAGAGCTGCTGATCGAGAAGAGCTCCCTCAACCGGATCTGGATCCTGCGCAAGGTGATCCATCCGATGAACGTGGTGGACAGCATGGAATTCCTGCTGGACAAGCTGTCCGAAGCCAAGACCAACCAGAATTTTCTGGACTCGATGTCGAAATAGCTAAAAAATGGTTGCATAAATCTGTCTGAATCGTTACGATTACAATTTGCTGCTCATATCGGATCAATTTAACGCTGTAAAGCAAGACTGAAGGAGGAAGAGATGAAAGAAGGTATTCACCCACTGTATTCCGAGGTAACCGTTAACTGTATTTGCGGAAACTCATTTCTGACACGTTCCACGAAAAAAGAGATCAATACAGAGATCTGCTCGGCCTGCCATCCTTTCTACACCGGCAAGCAGAAACTGATTGACACCGCCGGCCGTGTTGAGCGTTTCAAAAAGCGTTACGGCCAGATCTGACCTGCCGTTGCACAGACACACTAAGGGGCTTTGTCGCGAGGCAAATCCCCTTTTTTTGCATCTTCACATTCTCCAATTCAGAGCGGTCCTGTTTCAGAACAATTTGACTCTTTTCCTGAACATGGCTCGCGCCAGGGCACTATGAACAACGTGACACTGATAGAACACACACCCAACCCCGAGCGTACCGTGGCTCTGGCAGCCCGGTTATGCTATTCACCATCCTCCATCAATGACCTGCGTGAAAAACTGGCCGACTCCGATATCGAATCTTTCCTGGAAAAGATCATGTCGCTGGGACACCACTCGGTCCTGGAGCACGCCTCCTTCACTTTCGGCATCGAGGGCATCTCACGGGTGACCACGCACCAACTGGTGCGACACCGGATCGCCTCGTTCTCGCAGCAGTCGCAGCGCTACGTGTCGCACAAGGAGGAGTTCACCTCGATCATGCCGGACACGATCGCCGAAAACCCCGAGGCGCGCCAGATTTTTGCCTTCATGTCCGAGACCGTCCACAAGGCCTATGCCCAGCTGGTCGAGATGGGGATTCCGGCCGAAGATGCCCGCTATATCCTGCCCAACGCGGCCGAGACCAAGATCATCATGACCATGAACGCCCGCGAGCTGCTGCACTTCTTCGCGCTGCGCTGCTGCCAGAGGGCCCAGTGGGAGATCCGCCAGATGAGCGTAGAAATGCTGCGCCTGGTGAAACAGGTGGCGCCGGTAATCTTCCGCGATGCCGGCCCCGGTTGCGTGGTCGGTCCCTGCCCGGAAGGCAGGTTCTGCTGCGGGCAGACCCAGGAAGTGCGCGAGTTTTACAAGAATCTGGAGTAGCGGCTGCGCCTTAAAGCAGCCATTCAGGCACGGCTTAAATTGTGGCGTTGCCGTTTTGAAAGGAATCCATGGAAAAAATACACGTTGGCGGCCAGGCGGTTATTGAAGGTGTGATGATGCGGGCCCCGCGCGCGGTTGCCATTGCGGTCCGGCGACCCGACGGAGAAATCGTCGTCAAAACCGAGCTGGCCATACCGCTCTCGGAACGCTTTCCGATCGTCAAACTCCCGATCATCCGGGGAGCGGTGGCTCTGTTCACCTCGCTGATCATCGGCATCAAGGCCCTCAACTTCTCGGCCAACGAAGCCATGACCGAAGAGGAGAAGGACAAGGAAGGGATCAAGGAGGGGGGCGGCGAGTTGTCCTCCTGGGCTATGGCCGGCACGATGACGGTGGCCTTCGGCTTCGGCATCTGCCTTTTTTTCCTGTTTCCGCTCTACCTGACCAAACTGATGACCCCGGTCATCGGCGACAACAACATCATCTTCAACCTGGTGGACGGCGTGATCCGTGTAATCGTATTCCTGGCCTACATCTGGGCCATATCACGCATGAACGACATCCAGCGGGTATTCCAGTACCATGGCGCCGAACATAAATCGATCTTTGCCTTCGAGGCCGGAGAAGAACTGACCGTTGAAAACGTGCGCCGTTACAGCCGCCTGCATCCGCGCTGCGGCACCAGTTTCCTGCTGATCGTGATGCTGGTCAGCATCGCCGTGTTCTCGCTGATACCGAAACTCTGGCCGTTCTACCTCAAGGCCGGTTCGCGCATCTTCCTGCTGCCGATGATCGCCGGAATTTCCTATGAATTCCTGAAGTGGAGCGCCATGAATGACAACCATCCGCTGGTAAAGATGGTCATCGCACCCGGACTGGCCTTGCAACGGCTGACCACCCGCGAACCGGACGACAGCCAGCTGGAAGTGGCCATCCGCTCGATGAACGAGGCGCTGGAAGTCAACGCCGGCTACAAGGACGACCGGCTGGTGGTATAAATAGTGCCGACCGCAAAATTCCTCTTACCTGAACCACCACTGAAAATATCATGCTGACCTTTGTCATTACACCACACGACCATTTCCGGCGCCTGGAGAGCTTTCTGCGGACGCTGATGCCTGGAGCGCCTCCCGGTTATTCACGCAAACTGATCAAGAGCGGCGCCGCCAAACTGAACGGCGGCACTGCACACCATGATACGCTGCTGGCGCTGCACGACACCGTCACCCTCAAGGAGAGCGGCGCCACCACCGGCTATCTCGCATCCGCCAGACCTGCGCTGGACATCCTCTACGAAGACGACCAGATCGTGATCGTCAACAAGCCGGCCGGCCTGCCGATGCACCGCACCGCCGAAATCGAGGAGAACCTGGTCGAGTTCGGCCAATCCTACATGACCAGCCGCGGTACCCCCTGCAAGCTCTATCCGGTCAACCGCCTGGATCGCGGCACGTCCGGCACGGTGATCATGGCCAAGAGTTCCAGCTCGGCCGGCATTTACGGCCGACAGGTAAAGGAGTGCGGTCTCGACAAACTCTACCTGGCGCTGGTGGCGGGACAACCGGCCGACAACGGCACGATCGACGAACCACTGGACGACAAGGAATCGGAAACCGCTTTCCGCACCATTGTGCGGGGGGATTCCTGCGCGCTGCTGGCGGTCACGCCGGTCAGCGGCCGGATGCATCAGATCCGGCGTCATCTCTCGATGATCGGCCATCCGGTCGTTGCAGACAAACGCTATGGCGGCGGGGATTTTCCGGCACTGTCCGGTTTTGCGCTGCATTCGTTCCGCACCGTACTGGCCAGACCGGAAGCCGGTCCGCTGACGATCTGCGCCCCGCTGCCGGAAGAGCTGCTTGGCCTGTGCGCGGAACGGGGCATTGAACGGGAACAGGTGCTTACGGCAATAAAGCAATAGATTCAGCCTGCCACAGAACACAGAGTTCTCATTTCGAAATAAACATCAAGGAAGCAACCATATGGACAGCAAAACCATCCTGATCACCGGCGCATCTTCCGGCTTCGGCGCCGCCTGTGCCCGCATCTTCGCCACCAACGGCTCACGCCTGATCCTGACCGCCCGCCGGGTCGATCCGCTTTTGAAGCTGCAGGACGAACTCGGCACAACTGCCGAGATACAGATCATCCCGCTGGACGTGCGGGATCGCGAGGCGGTCCAGGGAGCGATCGAATCCCTGCCGGAACGCTTCAGCGCCATCGATGTTCTGATCAACAACGCCGGACTGGCACTGGGCCTGGAACCGGCCCACCAGTCGGACCTGGACGACTGGGACACGATGGTGGACACCAACATCAAGGGGCTGATGTACTGCACCCGCATGGTGCTGCCCGGCATGGTGGCCCGCAACCGGGGCCATATCGTCAACATCAGCTCCACGGCCGGGGCCTGGCCCTATCCGGGCGGCAACGTCTACGGCGGCACCAAGGCCTTCGTAACCCAGTTTTCCCGCAACCTGCGCTCCGACCTGATCGGCACGCGGGTGCGTGTCAGCTGCATCCAGCCCGGCATGGCCGAAACCGAATTTTCCAAGGTCCGCTTCAAGGGGGATGACGAGCAGGCCGCCGGGGTTTACAGCGGAACCGAGCCATTGACCGCGGAGGACATCGCCGAAACCGTCCGCTGGGTCGTCAGCCAGCCAGCGCATGTAAACGTCAACACGCTTGAGCTGATGTCGATCGACCAATCCTGGGGACCGTTCGCGATACACAGGGAACAGAAATAGATAAAGGAAAACATCATGGCCAAAGAGCTTTACGTCGGACACATTTCAGAGCAGGCCACCGAAGAGGACCTGCGCAAACTTTTTTCACTGATGGGACCGGTTACGTCGGTGCACCTGATCGTTGACCAGCAAACCGGCGAGTTCAAGCGCTGCGCCTACGTGCGCATGCTCTCCGAGGTCAATCTCAACGAAGTGGTCGAAACGCTGGACGGCACATACCTGATCGACCGCTGCATCGTGGTCAGCATTGCCAAACCGCAGAAAGAGCGTACACCCTCAACCACCGTGCGCAGAAAACCCCAGGGCGCCGCACGTCCGGCAACGGCCGGCAATGACGGCGGGAACGCGCGTCCGGCAGGAGCAAAAAGCCCCGCCAGAAGCAGCCGGCCGGCCGCAGCCAACGACTCCGCCAAAACCGGGCGCTCTTCAGCTGCCAGGGAATCAGCCAAGCCCGCGCGCCCGGCCACTTCCAGGGATGCCGCCAGAAGCGAACGACCTGCGCCGGCCGATCGAACACCGAAGAGCGGACGTCCGGCGGGCGGAAAAAGGAGCGGAGACACGCCGCGGCCACCATCAAAAGGTCGCAGATAACGTAACTAACATTCAAAAGGAGCATCGCCATGAAGATCCTGCGCTTCGTATTCCTGCTGACACTCCTGCAGCTCCCCTCCCTGGCCGTTTCCTCCGATTTGAAGCGGATACCGGCCTCCGCCCGCATCACCGCGGTCACGGTCTATGCCGACCGTGCCCTGACCACCCGCAGTGCCACCCTCAGCCTGAAACCGGGCAGCTACCTGGTAGCCTTCGAAAACCTGCCGGCGCTGATCCTGGATGAGTCGGTGAGGATCGACGGCAAGGGCACCGCGACAGCAACGATTGCGGGCCTTGAAATCAAGCGGGCTTTCCTGGAGCAGAGCGGAGAGAAGCGGGTCAAGGAGCTGGACGAGGAGATTCGCGGGCTGGAGCGGCGTTCGGGCATGCTGGATGCGAAGAAGGCCGGCATCACCTCGCAGAAGTCCTTCCTGGAATCGATCCGGGTGGCCTGGGGCGAACGCATCTCCAAGGAATTGGCCATCGGCAGGCCCACCTCGGCGGAACTGCTGGACGCTTCCAGCTTTGTCGGCGCGGGAGTTACCAAGGCCGAGGAACAGAGCCGCGAAATCGATATCGAAAAGAAGAGCATCCGGGACAAGATCGACGCGCTGCACCGCCAGAAGGAACAGGCGACCGGTTCGGGCCGCAGGGAGGCAAAGAGTGTCGAGGTGATGGTCGAGGTAGCACGCGAAGGGAACCTGACGCTTGAGCTGGCATCGATCATTCCCAGGGCGAGCTGGGAACCGGCCTATGATGTGCGCCTGGCCGCCGATGCCAAAACCGCCGAACTGACCTTCCGGGCAATAGTGCGCCAGCAGACCGGGGAGGCATGGGACAATGTGGATCTGACCCTCTCCACCGCCCGCCCGTCCCTTGGTGGCGCCCCGCCGGAACTGCGCCCCTGGCAGATATCATTCTACAGGCCGCAACCGGCCATGCGGGCGGAGATGTTTGTCGCCAGCGCCGCTCCCGCCAAGAGCAAAGCGGCGCGCATGCAGATGGACAACGCCGGCGCCGAGCCTCCACCGGAGGCGATGCCGGCGCCCTTTGAAACCGCGCAGGTCAGCGACGAGCACTCCTCGGTGGCCTTCCATGTCCCCCGCCCGCTCGACATACCTGCCGACGGCGCCCGCCACGGCAGCATCATCGCCATCGAACAGCTGCCAGTCAGCATCGAATACCTGGCGCTGCCGAAGCTGTCGCCGCACGTTTTCCTAAAATCGGAGATCGTCAACAAGGCCGACTGGCCGCTCCTGCCGGGCCAGGTCAACACCTTTGTCGGCAACAGCTACACCGGCAGCTCACAGCTGAAGAAGGTGGCCTCAGGAGAGAAGTTCGACCTGTTTTTCGGCACCGACGATCAGCTGACGGTCAAGCGCGAAGAGTTGAAGCAGCACCGCGAGGCCGGCCTGTTCGGCAAGAACCGGGTCACCTATCGCTATCGCATACAACTGCAAAGCTACCGCAGGGAAGCTCTGACGCTGACGCTGCTGGACCAGTTACCGCTGGCCACCGACGCGGAAATCAAGGTCTCGCTGGATGATCCCTCTGTCAAACCGGAACAGATCAAGGATGACGGCACGATCGTCTGGAAAACAGCGCTGCAGCCGGGAGAGAAGAAGGAACTGACCTTCGGGATTATCGTAGAGTATCCGAAGGAGCGGGAAATTACGGGATTGTAAACTCTGTCAGATGTTTTCTATAGCGCAGCGGGACATGCTTCTGCTGCAGTTTGGGATTATGCCGTTCTGCGATGGCGTGACGCTGGAAATAGCGCTGCCACAGAGCGGCATAATCATGTTCGCCAGCTGTAACTCCCGGCTCACTCGTCAATTCGACATCTTTGATCAGGCGCCATGACTTCAGATCAAAAACAGCCGCCTGCTTGCGATAGAGGTCATGGATCATCCAGGGTCGGTCGCCGACCCGTTCGACAAAGTGAGGCGCGATCAAGGGCAAGATGTCAGCCTCCGGTTCGATCCGCGCATATAGAAACCCCGCTTCAACCTCTTGAAACCTGACAAATCCTTTGAATTTATGCGCTTCATGCGACACCTGCCGCGCAATGCGGTTGACCGAATGCACCGGTTCCTCCGCCAGCATCAGGCACAAACGTCCTCCCACCTGCAATCCCATCACTAGGTAACGCCACAGCAGCATTTCAATCCCCGCCTTCCCGCTATGAAAAGCATAGCGCGCAGTGGCAAAGGCATCCTGCGACACCGCTTCTACAAACAGTTTCCGGAACGCCACGGCACGCTCCCGCACCGTCGCAACCTCGTGAACCTCACCGACGAAAAGCCCGGCGGCCTGACAGTCGCCATCACGAGTAAACTCCGGCTGCTCCTCCCCCGCCTCCAGGCAGTCGGCCACGGCACAGAGGAAGCCTTCGAAGCTGCCATCGTAGCGACAGGTTTTCACGCCATATCTCCGATCATCACCACCCGTTGCTCCAAAGCAGTACCCTTAAGCGCATTACACAGTTTTTCATCGCCAGTGACCATCCGGCCATTAAAGGAGACCGCCAAGGCAAGGTAAATGCTGTCATAGAAGCTCCGTCGCCAGGTCACGGCAATCCGGGAAGCTTCGTCAGTGAGCGTATAGGTTGGCACAATAGTAACGTCCATGCGGCACAGATCACTTAGAAGCGCCGGAATAACATCCGCTTCCATCTCCTGGCGCAGCCATCGTTTCCAAAGAACATTGCCGCATTCCGGAAACAGCAGATCCGGAGCAAGCAGGGTATGCCCGGCGTCAAGCAGCCTGATAGCATTGATGGAACATGGTTCGGGAAGAAACCACTTGACAGCTACGCTGGCGTCGATCACCAGGGTGCTCATCGGTCGCGATCCTCCCGCACCAGCTCAGCGCTTTCACCGAAGGTACGACCGGCAAAATACCCCTGCCAGCGGTCGGCTACCGCCGACGGCGACTCTTCCGGACGAGCGGCATACTCTTCAAGTATCAGCTTCACCTCTCCCTGTAACGAGCGGTTATGCTGTTTGGCCCGGTCTTTAAGGCTTTGTATGGTTTCTTCAGCCAGGTTTCGAATAAGTAACTGCGGCATGACACACCTCTCACTCATGATAGCATTATGCTATCACCGTATCTTCAAATCGGCAAGAAAGAATCTACACACTTCACAACTCCCCGGTAAGCGCCGATGCATCCGGCAGCGCCGCAAACAGCTCCAACTGGTCCAGTCGCGCCGGACGGCGGGTCGGCGTCAGCATGCGCTCCATCAAACGCGGCCCGTCCAGCCTGATGCCCCCCAGATAACGGCCGCCGGCGGTCAGGAAATACCTGGCCCGTTTCAGAACCACCCCCAGTTTCTTCAACTCCACCTCGCCCAAGCGGGTGCCACGGCGGGCCTGCACGATGCGCTGGGCCGAGCGCACCCCGATCCCCGGCACCCGCAGCAGCACCTCGTAATCGACCCGGTTGACCTCCACCGGAAACAGCTCCAGGTGCCGCAGGGTCCAGTCGCTCTTGGGATCGAAACGCATGTCCAGATTGGGGCGCGCTTCGTCCAGCAGTTCATGGGCGCTAAAACCGTAGAAGCGCAGCAGCCAGTCGGCCTGGTACAGCCTGTGTTCGCGCAGAAGTGGCGGCGTGGGCAGCGCCGGCAAACGCTTGTCACTTGATACCGGCACAAAAGCCGAGTAATAGACCCGTTTCAGTTCCAGCTTGTTGTAGAGTCCCTCCGTCAGCATGATAATCTCGCGGTCGCTCTCCGGCGTGGCGCCGACGATCAACTGGGTACTCTGACCGGCCGGGGCAAAGCGGGGTGCCCGGCACGACTGTTTGTGGGCCTCTTTTGCTTCCACGATCAGGCCGCTGACCTGGCGCATCGGGTTGACCACCGACTCGCGCGGCTTGTCCGGCGCCAGCAGCGCCAGGCTCTGCCGGCTGGGAAGCTCGATATTGATGCTGACCCGGTCGGCATGGCGCCCGGCCTCGGCGATCAACAGCGGATCAGCGCCCGGCACCAGTTTCAGGTGGATATAGCCGTTGAAGCGCTCCACCTCCCGCAACCGCTTTGCCACGGCGATCAGCTGTTCCATGGTGTAGTCGGCGGAACGGATCACGCCGGTGCTGAGAAACAGCCCTTCGATGTAGTTGCGGCGGTAGAAGTTCATGGTCAGGTCAACGATCTCGTCCGGGGTCATGGCGGCGCGGGGGATGTCGTTGGTGCGGCGGTTCAGGCAATAGGCACAGTCATAGATGCAGGCATTGGTCAGCAGGATCTTAAGCAGCGAGATACAGCGGCCGTCAGCGGTCCAGCTGTGGCAGATACCGCTGGAGGTGGTATTGCCGAGAGCGCCGCCCTTGCCGGAGCGGTTGCTGCCGCTGGAGGAGCAGGAGACATCGTACTTGGCGCTGTCGGCCAGGATCTCCAGGCGCTGTTCAAGGGGAAGGGTGATCATGGTGTAGAGGGTAGCACAGGTGTGTGACAGAATGTGTCGGGAGACATGCTATTTTATCTTTTGGTACATCAGAGCGCCCCCAACAGATACCAGTCCGGCACTCCCCACACGTTCTCCCTGATCTGCACCACATCGTCTCCTGGATAGACAACAAGTCCCACCCGTGCGGCTTTGGGGTGTTCGGAGATGAACGTTGCCACACTCCGCCCATCTGCTGCGGTTATCCGGCTGGCGGACTTAGTTTCGATGGGTAGAATTCCCTGCTCCCCAGCCAGGAGGAAATCGACCTCCATACCGGCTGCGGTGCGATAGAAATAGAGCTCCGGATCAATCGGCTGGAGTTGTTTCCATTTCAGCAACTCGGCAAAAAACCAGCTTTCATAGGCCGCGCCCTGACTGACGGAAAGCTCTCCCAGAATAACCCGGTTCAACCCAACATCTGGAAAGAACAATTTCGGGTTCTTGACGAGCCGTTTGCTAACGTTCTCGTGCCAAGGTTGAAGCTGAACGCACTGGAACGACATGGTCAGCAGTTCCAGATAGCGCTTGACCGTATTAACCGCCAGTCCCAGATCCCGCGCCACTTCACTGATCGAAAGGAGGTTCGCAGTGCGAGCACAGAGAAGCTTCTGCGCCAGAGCAAAAGTATCAATATTCGCCACCTGCCCAACGTCAGCAATATCCCGTTCCAGATAAGTTTTTCGGTAATCCTTCAGCCAGTTAAGGCGCTCCGCGGCTCCCTGCCGCTGCCATACCGGCGGATAGCCGCCCCACTGCTGATGATTGTCCCGCATCGCCCGCACCACGCGTAAGCGCTGCGGAGAGCAGATGTGCAACCGCTCGACATCCTCGTTGGAAACAGCCTGATCCTGCCAAATTCTGGTCAAGAGCGGCGGTTCGCCGCCTCCGGTCAGCTCAAAAAGCGAGAACGGGTGCATCTGGCCGAGCGCCACTCTGCCAGCCAGAGTTTCCCGGATACTCTTCATCATCAGCAGTTGCGACGACCCGGTCAGTATAAATCTTTTCCGTTCGGCCACCGGTTTCCGGCTTTCCCGGTCCACCACCAGCTTCAGCGGATCAAACAGAGAGGGAATCTTCTGCACTTCGTCAAGGATGACCAGCGGGGTCGTAATCGATTCCAGGATCGACACTGCCGATTTCTGAAAACGGAGACGTTCGTCGGGATCGTCAAAGGAGATGTAGGTAAAGGGAAGGCGGAGGTGTTCGGGAAGCAACTGTTCGCAGAGAGTTGTCTTGCCGGTCTGGCGTGCGCCTGTCAGAACAACGACAAGATCGTGTTTCAGGCGTGAACCGATGACGTCAAGAATTGAACGCTTGATGGAATTCATAGCGGTTTTTTATCACTGATGCTGCAAAATTACAAGGTAATATTGCAATGCAAATGCACGACACACCTATTCAATCAATTTAAAATAACAAGGGTGTTTTATATCAAGTTATTTAAAAGAGAAAGGGTGTTGTTTCGGAGATGCTTCTAAACTGTAGATAAATTCTCTCTAGCGACGAACCAAGTTGATCTTCATCACAAATGAAACTGTACCACATGGTCCAGAAGCGGCAGCTTTCTCAGACGGAAATCACTCGTGTACCGATTGGCGGGATCATGTTCAGTTTCCACCAGCCCCATGAACCCGGCAAACCTCTCCAAAGAGCGCCACGAATAGCACCTTCGCAGAGACTCTTCCGGCGAATAGTACTCACCCATCTGCGGCACTTCCTGAAGTACCATTGGGAATGCTTGCAGAAAGTTATCCTCATAGAGCCGGCTCGACCGCCACTCTGCGCCATATTTGTTCAACAGATGGAGCGTAAACAGGAAGGAGTGCTGGACCATGGGGATTTCCTGCATCCGATCCCCGTAGCCCCAGTTGTATTCCCTGGCAAAGGCCCGGAACAGGCGCGGATAGATGCCTGCCATGCCCTGTTCCGCCAGCAGCTTGGGGCATTCCTTGCCGATGATGAACTTCCCCTTGTACATTCTGATCAGTCCGGCCAACACTGCCACCAGCCTGGTTACATTCAGTCCGGCAAATTGGTCTTCCGAGCGAAGCTCCCCGTAACGTGAGTGCCGTGCATACTCCTCTTCCCCCCAAAATGCCCTGGCAGTCTCCCGGCAGAAGTTCCGGGGCAGGTTTCCGGTGGCGGTCGCTTTCAGACCGTCATCGCCGATGGCATCGATCAACAGGATGAAGAGCGTAAGGATCGGAGCTTCCGGGGCAATATCAAGGCAGGAAGGGAAAGTAACCAGAGCAGGTGTCTCAAACGGAAAATGGAGGAAGCGGTGCATCTGCTCCGAAGACAGTCCATGGAAGTCATCTATGGCGGCCTGACTTTGCTGTTGCATATGCTGGCTGATAAAGGCGTTGGCCTCATCCAGCGAGCCGAAGCTCTGTCCCTTGAGCAGCTCTCTCAAACCATCCAGTCGTGAGCCGGATCCGTCCGGTTGTCCGCCGGTGTTCTCATTATCTGCGCAGCACTTCTTGTATTTGAGGCCGCTTCCGCAGGGACAGGGATCATTTCTGCCGGTTTTCATGGTTGGTTCCTTTCACGATCATGTTCAATCCGGATTTATGGAATTTTGAATTGTGTGCAAAATAAGCCGAATAGAGCGACCTAAGGGTTATAAAATGATGTGGTGACTCTTGATTTTTGACGCTTCGTTATGATCGACACCTGTTTCACGAGCGAATTCCATCCAGTTGGAAACCGCCTCACCTACTTCATGGATTACCTTTTTGGCAGTCCCAATACCAAATCTGTTGGCAACGGCAAGCAAGTCATCTCGGGTGATCCCCACAAATTTACCGTTCACGGACATCAGATGCTGATGCGTCCACTCGCTTGCAGGGCTGTAGGCATGTGTCACGTCATAAGCAGGGGCAAGTTGCCATGATCCGGACTCTGCCATAATGAAGGAATGGTTTTTGGTGTGATCGTCACAGTTGGCAGCCATGACATTGAACGTCATACGTCGGAATGTTTCCTCCATAGCTAGGTATCCAAGTCCGAGCTTGCTGATCACCATAAAAAACTGGGCATAATCATGTGTGGCCTTCTGTTTGTAGTCGAGATGGGCCATGGCGCAGAGTGTAGTCATGTGGATTTTCCTGTTGCCGTCGCGGTCGAAGCGTTTGGTCATGAAGTGCGCCCGACCATTCTCCTCAATCAGCCTGCACGGTGACATGGTGATACCTGCGGTTGTGGCCATAAGATAATAGGCCATCTCGATCCGGCCATAGTCCTGTGAACTGCCCAGCGCGAGGTCTGTGCCCACACCATCGAATTTAAGCAGCCAGTGCTCAAAGCCCGGTGCAACGTCAAACTGGCCAGCGCGTATCTCGTTGGTATCCGGATTCCACGCTATTGCTGCCTTGGCGCGAGCGCCTCCAGCTGATGTTCCTACCTGGATGATCTGGTTAAGAGCAGCTTCTGACATGGCATCAGTTTGAAAATCGCCGGATAGAGATCGCCGGGCCACTTCAACAAGTCTGGACAGATCAATGGCCGTGCGACTGGAAGTTACTCTGGTTCTGGACGGTTTGAATTCCAGAGCGCCCATACTTCTTTTGCCCATAT
>MGZK01000070.1 GCA_001802125.1 Geobacteraceae bacterium GWC2_55_20 | reverse complement strand
TGGAAGAGCTGGAAGAGCTGCTGATGAAGTTCGGGGTCATGGAAGAAGATGATGAAGCCAACGTAGGTGTGGCAGAGGCGGCATAATGTATACCATCTGATGATTGTTAATGTTAAGGCCGTATCCTTGCCGGGATACGGCCTTTTTTCTGCGTTTTTCAGTTACATCTGCCAGCAATTCTGGAACGCCGCGGAATCGGCCCGCTCCCTGGGAATCGGCGAAACATCGGTGCGGCGCTATGCGTTGTCGGAATAGGTGGAGGTAGTGCCGCTGATGGATTTGTGCGCCAAAGGCGGCTATCTGTTTGAAGGATTGTAAAAATGTGGCGTTGTGCGGTGGGAGATGGAGAAGAGTCGTAGGGCTGCGTGAAGGGAATGGCTGGTTGGCTTTTTTGGGTGTTTGTTAATAATGTTACGGCGGGTGCTGATTGCAGCGCCCTTTTTTTTATGGTATGACCGTTAAAGGAGATTATTGTATGGGTGTCGTAGCGTTATCGGATATACAAAATTTTGTGGCTGATATGGCACGTGAATTTTTGCCTGAAAAGGTGATCCTGTTCGGGTCATATGCTCGTGGCAGCGCTGGGACTGAGTCGGATATTGACCTGCTGGTGGTTATGCCCGAGGATGTTTCGGGAGCAAGGGTGGCTGCCGACATCATCACGCGCCTGAAACCGACCCTGCCGGTTGAGCTTGTTATCCGCTCATCCCGCCAGATCAAGGAACGGCTGGCTCTGAATGATTTCTTTTTGCGTGAAATTATGACCACTGGAAAAGAATTGTATGCAGCCCCTCACCACTGAGTGGATCAATAAGGCGGAAGGTGATTTGGTAACAGCTCGGCGGGAGTTGCGCGCCCGCACGGCCCCAAACTACGCAGGGGTGCTATGTCGCCAACACTATTGATTGAAAACGGCTTCAAGTTTTTTTCTATGCCAACGAACATCTCCCGCGACACATCCATGTTGTTAAGGGTGACGATTATGCTACTATCGATCTTACTTCGCTACCCGTGCGCGAAAGTTACATGAAACGATCCGATCTGAAAGCCGCTTTGACACTGATTTCGACACACAAGGAACAGTTTGAGAGGAAATGGGATGAATTTTTTAAAGGGTAAAGCGGTCCATGTCGATGAGCGGTACCTTCACGTCGAACTGAAAGATGGCAGGATGATTTCCACGCCGATGAGCTGGTACCCGGAGTTGAACAACGCCACCTTGTCCCAGTTGGCCGATTACCGCTTCATTTGCCGCGGCACCGGTATCGAGTGGCCGGAACTGGATTATCACCTGAGCATTGAGGCGATGCTTACCGAAACCCGGTTGGCGAAGGCGGCGTGACGATCTGTCGGTCCAAGAGCTTCATTACTATGTGTGTATTTCAATATTGTTGCGGCGGGCGCTGATGTGATCTTTTCTTTCTTCAACAAATCCATCAACGAATGCAACGTGGTCGGGACATCGGGTTCCGGTTTCGGCCCGAGCGGGGAAGCGTACTTCCGGTTGTCAGCCTTGGCCATCGTGAGAATGTGATAGGGGCGATGGAGAGGAAAAAGAAGAATTTGAAGTAGGAATGTGGAAGGGCGGCCGATTGGTCGCCCTTCTTGCATTTTGGGAAGTGCAAACGTATACTCCCGTCAAGAAAGTTTTAGGAGCGCGTCATGGTCAGCAACAAAAACGATATCATTATGTTCCTGCAGACGCACAAGGTTGAAATGGCGCAGCGTTTCGGTGTGGTGAGCGTCGGCCTCTTCGGCAGTTATGCTCGTGGAGAGGCTCGTGAAGACTCTGATATTGACATTACCATAGAGATCATGTCCGAAAAGAAGTCCCTTGGGAATTTCCTTGGCGTCAGGCGCTATCTCGAACAGCAGTTTGGCAAAACGGTTGATCTCGGCATTGAGAGTACCTTAAAGCCGTTGGTGCGGGAAATGGTAGCCAAGGAGATCATCCATGTCTGAACGTCCGCAGCTTCTCTATTGTCAGGATATTCTGGGCGAAGAATTCCGGCGAAGAATTCCGGAGAATTCCGGGAGAATTCCGGGAGAATTCCGGGGAGAATTCCCGGGGCGGGGAGAATTCCGGGGAGAATTCCGGGGACAGCATACTTAATTCAAGGGCGGCCAATCGGCCGCCCTTGCAGTTTCATGCATGACGCAAATTCGACGGTTTAATGAGCGCCTCGGCAGGTATACCAAGCTTGTTGTGCAGATTGCGGATCATGGTAAGTGTGAGCCCGCGCTTGTGGTTGAAGATTTCCGAAACCCTGGCACGGCTCCCCATCAAAGGCTCCAGTTCTTGCCGGGTGATGCCACGGCTCTCCATCCAGTACTTGATCGCTTCTACCGGATCGGGTGACGGGATGACATAATGGTTCTTTTCATAGGCTTCAAGCAGTGTGGTCAAAACTTCCAGCTGATCACCTTCCGGTGTGTCCGGGGCAGCATCAAACAGACGTTCAACTTCCGCAAGGGTTGCTTGATAATCATCTTCCGTCTTTATCGGTCTGATTTCCATGGCATGTTCTCCTTTATATCTGTGTCGCATCAATCCGGTCATATTCGGCATGGGTACCTGCAAACCGGATGTAGGCAATGCCAAAGCGGTAATTGACTGCGACAATTAAACGATAATCGTTGCCTTTGATGTTGAAAACAACCCGATTATTGGCGACGATGCTGGCGTTACGATAAATTGCCTTGATATCAGCAGGCGATTGCCATAGGGCGTGTTTCGCATCCTCGTACCAAGCCTGCAATGACTGCCGCGCCTGAGGATGAACTTCCCAAAACTCCCGCAAGGTTTTCAACGCAATTATTCTCATGCTTTGAACATTACCATGTTACCAAATTGGTAACAATATAAAAGTAAGCACTTTTTTTGCTTGAAGAGAACTCCTGACAAAGACCCACAAAGGAGCATACAGCCATGTACAAAGCAAAAGCCTATTCCGCTGCCTGAATATTCCGTCTTTCCGCTCAGCAGCTTTCCGTTTCGATCCGCTCCAGCAAGGCCAAAGCCGGCTGGTCATCGTATTCTTCAAACAGCTCGCGGATATTGTTGATGTAGGAGTGGATCAGGAACAACTCGTCCAGGCGCCTTCCGTCGTTGTGATCCGGCTGGCCGATGCTGGCCAGCTTGCTTTTGAACATTTCCCAGAAGCGGTTGCTCTTGTCCGGATCATCGATATGCCGCCTCAGCAGATTCATGAGTTCGCGCGAGTTCCTGTCCCCTTCGATGCCGATGAAGGACACGTATCGATCGGGCTTGTTGCCCTGTTGCCTGAAATTTCTCCCCGATTTCGCGATTGTCATTCCACATGATCCAGTCTGAGTGCGAATGTCAGGTCCAGCCCCGCCAGTGGATGGTTGCCGTCCAGCGTAATTTCCGTTTCAGCGACGTCGGTTACGACCATCATTCGTGAAATCCCGCCCTTGAACTCGATGCTTAATTTCTGGCCTGCTTTGATCTCCTTTCCGTCGGGAAAGCTGGTGCGGCTTACGGTGATGATGTTTTCAGGCAGGCGCGCCCCATAAGCCTCCTCGGCCTTGAGTACTACATTTTTCACATCACCGGCACACATGCCGATTATGGCCCGTTCCAGGGTCGCAAACACCTGGTCGCCGCCGATTGTAAAGGTCAACGGTCCCTGCTCGTCGGTACTGTGGAATATCCGGCCGTTATCCAACGTGCCGATATAACTGACGGTTACGGTGCTGCCGATCTCTGCTCTTGTCATGAAATATCCCTCTCGTCACTGGTTTCTGGTGCGCAGCCGCAGGTTCCGCAGGTGCAGAGCCGCAGGCCGCATTCCCGGCAGGCCGGGTTTTGCGGGTCGCGCCCGTCAACAGTCTTCCCGCAGACCGGACATTGATAGCGGAAAAAGGCAAATCCGCAGCTGCGGCAGACTAATTTATAGGCATCCCCTTCCTTTGGAATGATATGGATCGAGCCGCAGATCAGGCAGATCGTAGCCATCTCCGGCCTGTTCCTGATGCCGTCGCGCTGTTTGTGGTACTGTTCATACAGCTTTTTGGCGGTATCCCTGTCAAGTGCTTCCATGTCATTTCGCTCCCGGCGTTAACCGATTTGCACCATTCGCGCCAAAAAACAACCTGACTGAACTTGTCCGTGCGCCGATTGTGCTTGATGTGAGTTAATCGGCTGATGCCTCCGGACAGCTGCGCGGATGAAAAAGCATCAAACGGTGTTGTGTTCTCTCCATCCGGTGGTATTAATTAACGATTGGAGCATCTCTTGCATTAATTGCTGTTTATTACGGAGTTTTTGTCCGCGAAGATGGGTTGCAGACCTCTTCTCCCCTGGAGTTATCAATGAACATCGACGGATTCATGGCGCAAGTCAGAAAATACGGTCTCGGTATGATTGTCATCTGGACCGGTATCATTGCGGCTATTTTATTGTTCATCATCAATGTTTACCGCGAAAATACGATAAAAGAGGCTACCAGGGAGGCCCGGGACTACCATGCCCTAAACCTCCAGTACCGCAAATGGGGCGCCAGGCTTGGAGGTGTATATGCCCCGGCCGACAAAGTCGTGCCCAACCCTTATCTGACCGTGCCCGAACGGGATGTGAAAACCGAATCGGGTAAATCACTCACGCTGGTAAATCCGGCCTACATGACAAGGATGGTGTTCGAAGCCATAGTCAAGGAATCGAAAGAGCCGGTCGTCAACAGGCTGGTGAGCCTGAAACCGCTGAATCCCGCTAACGTTCCCAATGCCTGGGAGCGGGAAACACTCGGGCTCTTCGAAAATCGCCTGGAGACGGAGCGGACGCAGGTGATAGCAATCGATAATAAACCCTATCTTCAGTTCATGGCGGCCTTCATTACCGAGGAGAGTTGCCTCAAGTGCCATGCTCACCAGGGGTATCATGTCGGCGACGTTCGTGGAGGAATGAGTATCGCGATTCCCATGGGGGGGTACCTGGAGATAGAGGCCGAGAGGCGGAATTCGCTGGTAGCAGGTTTTGCGCTGCTGTGGTTGCTGGGTGGCGCGGGTATCGCCGCCTCTTCCACCAGGAGGCATCGGCAGGAAATGGCTCTGCTGGAAAATGCCGGGAGACTTGAGAATGAAATAGTAGAACGGCGGCGGATACAGGAGCAACTGGAGGAACAGACCCTTAAGCTGGAAGAGGAAATTGCGGAGAGGCAGGTTGCGCAGGAACAACTTGAGGAGCAGGCCGCCGCGCTGGAAGAGGAGACCGCCGAACGCCAGCAGGCCGTTGTGGCTCTTCAGAAGGCGGAACGCTTTCTCCAGGCGATCATTGATTCTGAACCGGAATGCGTCAAGCTGCTTGACGCTGACGGCAGGCTGCTGCTGATGAACCGGGCCGGACTGGAGATGATAGACGCCGATACATTTGAAAAGGTGCAGGGGCAATGCATGTGCCAGCTTGTGACTGAATCTTACCAGTCCGCATTTACGGAGCTTGCCCGAAATGCATATCAGGGTATTCCGGGCAGCCTGGAATTTGAAGCGGTCGGGCTAAAGGGGCGCCGGATCTGGTTGCACTCTCTGGCGGTTCCTTTCAGGGATGAAAACGACAATATCGTGGCCTGCCTTGCTATTACACGGAATCTGACCGAGCTCAAGCTTTCCGAAGAGGCGCTTCGAACCAGTGAAGAGCGCTTTCGCGGGATCGCCGAGAGTCTCGCGGACTGGATCTGGGAGGTTGACGCCGGCTGCCGCTATACCTTTTCTTCCGAGTCGGTGGAGCGGGTTCTCGGCTACACCCGCGATGAAGTTATCGGCCGGCTGGTCTACGAGTTTATCGATCCGCAGGACGTTGACAAGGTCAGAAATACCTTCATGGAAATTTCCGGTTCCAAGGCCAACATCAAAAACCTGGAAAACTGGAATGTCACCAAGGACGGTAGACGGGTCTGCCTGTTGACAAACGGGGTGCCGATACTGGATTCGCAGGGAGAACTGATCGGGTACCGCGGTGTCGATTCCGATGTCACCGAACAACGCATGCTGGAGTGTCAGGCCTTGCAGCAGCAGAAACTTGAGGGCATCGGCCTGCTTGCCGGCGGGATTGCTCATGATTTCAACAATCTGTTGGTGCCTATCTTCGGTTATGCCGAGATGATCAACATGAGGCACGCTGCTGATGAAAAGACCGCCGGCTATTCCGCGACCATTCTGAAGTCGGCCGAAAAAGCCAGGGATCTGGTCAGTCGTCTGCTCAGTTTCAGCAGACAGCAGACCCTGAGGGTAGAAAAACAGGATCTGAACGAAATTATCGACTCATTCATGGTCATTCTTCAGAGAACTATCCGGGAAAACATAGAAATCAGGCTCCGGCTGAGCTCGGAAGCGTGCATGGTGCTGGCGGACAAAACCCAGATCGAACAGGCGTTGCTCAATCTGGCCGTCAACGCCCAGGATGCCATCTGCGGCGGGGGTGTAATCACTATAGAAACCGGGCATCTGATGTTCGACCAGGAATACTGCCTGCGTCATCCCGGCACAAATCCGGGGCGCCATGTGATGATTGCCTTCTCGGATACCGGCAGCGGAATCGATGAGGCAACATTACCGCATATCTTCGATCCGTTCTTTACCACCAAGCCGACCGGCCAAGGGACCGGGCTGGGACTTTCAACCACATTCGGAGTAGTCAAACAGCATGAGGGAAGCATCGACGTCAACAGCCGCAGCGGTTTTGGCACTACTTTTACACTGTACTTTCCTGAGCGGAACGGGGACGAGCAGATCCGGGAGCAACTCCAGGTATCGAAAGATTCCGAACAGCGCACCGGCACCATTCTGGTGGTCGAGGACAATCCGATGGTATTGCTGATGGTGCGTGAAATCCTGGAGGACGCCGGGCATCGCGTGATTGCCGTCGATGAGCCCTTTCAGGCCATCGAGGCGGTGCGGTCGTGCCGGGACACGATCGACCTGCTGGTGTCGGATGTCGTCATGCCGCACATGAACGGTCCCGAGCTATATGAACGGATCATCGAGCATATGCCGGGGCTCAAGGTGCTGTTCATGTCCGGTTATGCCGGGGTGGTCACGTCCAGTAACGGCCATCTGGAGGAAGAGGTTAATTTCATCTCCAAGCCATTTACCATGGAGGCCTTCATCCGCAAGGTATCGGAAGTAATGAATGACGATCGAGCTTGAGCGGCATTACGTGCATGTTTTTAAGGCATTATGCTTATGGAGCGGTCAGTCGTTATATAGCTTGAAATATAAGGATAAAAACAGTATTGTTGCAACATGGCGTTAGCAAAGGTTTTTTGTCTAAATGGTTATTGGCATGGATCATGTAATTCAATTTGTAAATCAGCATCGCGGGAGAATCGGGCCATGAGAAAAACCGGACCCAAGCACGATACCGGCATATCGGGCAGTTTGTGGCTCAACCGGTCGGACAGCAAATTTCTGGGGGGCGACCGCATCGATCTGCTGGAAAAGATCGGTGAGCTGGGTTCCATCACCAAAGCCGCCAAAGAGGTTGGCATCAGCTATAAAACCGCCTGGGATACGATCAACCTGATCAACAACCTGGCGGAAAAGCCGTTGGTCGAGCGTCTGGCCGGCGGCAAGGGGGGCGGTGGAACCAGTCTCACCACCGAAGGGAAAAAGGTAATCAACCAATACAAAACCATCCAGGAAGAACACCGCAAATTTCTGGACAACCTGGAAACCAGGCTGGGAGACAGCGACAGCCTGTACAAATTTCTGAGGAGGATTTCCATGAAAGTCAGCGCGCGCAACACATTTTCCGGAACTGTAACTAATATTACCAAGGGCGCCGTCAATGCCGAAGTCACACTGGCACTGAAGGGCGGTGTGCCGCTGACGGCTGTCGTCACCAACGGCGCGATCGACAACCTGGGTCTTGCGACCGGCTCGGAGGCTTATGCCATCGTCAAGGCCAGCTCGGTCATCATCGGCACCGACCTGCACGAAGCCAGGGTCAGCGCCCGCAATGTATTCTGCGGCACGATCGCCAAGATCATCGAGGGGCCGGTCAACACCGAGGTCGATGTGGAGATTGGCGGCGGCAATACCGTCAGCGCGGTCATTACCCATGGCAGCTCAACAAGTCTCGAACTGAAAGTTGGCGGCCACGCCTGCACGATGTTCAAGGCCTCCAGCGTCATCATTGGCGTGAGCTAGTAGTTGAAGCAGTAATAAGGGACATCCACGGTGCTGTCCCTTTTTTGTGGCATATCGCTGTATTGTAAAAAACATAACGCGCCCCGTGAAAGGTTAAAAATGCTCTCCAGCCTCCCTGACAGTGATATTGAGCGATTTATTGATGAAGACTGCCTGTACGGCGACCTCACCAGCCACGTGCTGGGCATCGGTACCGCTCCCGGCCGCATTGTTTTTGCAACACGCGAGGAGACGACGCTCTGCTGTACGGAAGAAGCAGCAAGGGTACTGCAGAAATGCGGTGCAACTCTTACGTCCTGTATGCCAAGCGGCATCAGGCTGTCAGCGGGTATCGAGTTCCTTGCGGCTGAAGGCTCGGCACAAGCGCTGCACATGGGCTGGAAGGTGGCACTGAACTTGCTGGAGTATGCATCAGGCATTGCATCCCGGACACAGCGCATTGTTGAAACGTGTCGGGCCGTCAATCCGGCATTATCGGTTGTCACCACCCGTAAATCATTTCCTGGAACAAAAAAGATCGCTATCAAGGCCATCACTGCTGGCGGTGCATTGCCTCATCGACTGGGGTTGTCAGAGACGGTGCTGGTGTTCAAACAGCACACAGCTTTTCTGGGTGGACTGGAAGCATTCCTTGGCTCAGTCACGGAGCTGAAACTAAAGGCACGTGAGACAAAGATCATCATTGAAGCCGACACTGTTGAGGAAGCCTTGCTGATTGCTTGCAGTGGCGCCGATATCGTGCAACTCGACAAAATTGCCCCTGCGGAGTTGTCCGCCGTTGTTACGGCACTGCGGGCGGCTAATCCGAATATCCTGATTTCCGCCGCCGGGGGTATCAACGAAGCCAATGCGGCAATGTATGCCGCCACCGGCATCGATATCATCGTCCTGTCGTCGGTCTATTTCGGAAAACCGACCGATATCGGTGTGACAATCACTCCAATGGAGCCTCTTGCAGAGATATGAAAGGAGATTTTAAAAGATGAAACGTGTATTGCTGCTTTTATTGTTTCTTATGGTTCCGGTTTGCCCTGCCCTCGCTGCCGACCTCCATCTGGCGGTTGCTGCTAACTTCACCGGCCCGATGGAACAGCTGAAGCCGGTGTTTGAGAAGGCTACCGGACACAAGCTGATCATTGCTTACGGCACGGTGGGTAAGTTCTACGCCCAGATCAAAAACGGTGCGCCGTTTGAACTGCTGATATCCTCGGATGAGGCAACTCCAAAAAAGCTTGAGAATGATGGTTTGGCTGTTGCAGAAAGCCGTTTCACCTATGCCATCGGTAAGCTTATGCTCTGGAGCACAAAACCGGGCCTGGTTGATGGCAAAGGTGAGGTGCTAAAGCGTGGGGAGTTCAAGTATTTGGCCATTGCCAACCCAAAATTGGCGGTTTATGGCGCCGCTGCTGTCGATGTTATGAAGAAGCTGGGAGTTTATGAACAACTCCAGGCAAAGCTTGTGTTTGGTGAAAACATAACCCAGACATATCAATTTACAGCAACCGGCAATGCAGAACTGGGTTTTGTGGCATTATCACAAATCTACAAAAACGGAGTCTATGCCGATGGTTCTTACTGGCAGGTGCCTTTCAACCTGTATCCACGGATAAAGCAGGATGTCGTACTGTTGACACGGGGCCGCGATAACCCTGCAGGCAAAGCATTGCTGACGTTTTTGCAGTCGCCTGGGACAAAGCAGATTATCCGCTCATATGGCTACGACATATAAACCTGCAATTCAATCCCATGAATAAGAAAGGAAACAAATCATGAAACTGATCAAACTGTTGTTCATTGTCTGCTCACTATTGGTAACCACCACTGCCCATGCAGAAAAAATAACTGTTGCTGCTGCCGCTGACCTGAAATACGCCATGGACGAGATTGTTAGCAGCTTCAACAAGAGTCACAGCGGTCATGAGGTGGAAGTTGTTTACGGCTCTTCCGGCAAGTTTTTCACCCAGATACAGCAGGGCGCCCCCTATGACCTGCTTTTCTCCGCCGATATCAACTATCCTCGGGAACTGGCAAAAAAAGGGTTTGCAGCTTCGGAAGTCATACCATATGCTTTCGGCAGGGTTGTGCTCTGGAGCAACAGCATGGATGCGTCAAAGATGACGCTGGCGAACCTGTCTGATCCGAAGATAACCAAAATTGCCATTGCCAATCCCAAGCACGCACCCTACGGCAAGCGGGCGGAAGAAGCTCTCAAATCGGTTAAGCTTTGGGATATCGTGCAGCCCAAACTTGTCTTTGGCGAAAACATCGCCCACACCGCCCAATTTGTTCAAACCGGCAACGCACAAGCGGGGATCATCGCATTGTCGCTGGCGCTTAATCCTGCGCTTTCCAAACAGGGGGGCTATTACCTGATTCCGGAGAAATTACATGAACCTCTGGAACAGGGGTATATCATCACCAAGCGGGCTGAAAACAAAGCGTTGGCAAAGACTTTTTCCGGCTACATGACCTCAAAAGAAACCAGACGAATTATGACCAAGTATGGCTTTGTCCTGCCTGGCGAGACAGTCGGAAGGTAACGCATGCTTCTGACCGAAAGTGATCTGCAGGCGATCTGGCTGACGTTACGCCTGGCAACAGTTGTGACGGCAATTCTGCTGGTCGTGGGAACACCTGTCGCATGGTGGCTGGCACGCAGCCGTTCATGGTTCAAGGGTCCGATAGGCGCCGTTGTGGCGCTGCCGCTGGTGCTGCCGCCTTCGGTGCTCGGATTTTACCTGCTGCTGGCTATGGGGCCGAATGGTCCGGTTGGCTGGCTCACCCAAACGCTCGAAGTTGGCAACCTCCCCTTTACCTTCTGGGGGCTGGTGCTGGCATCGGTTTTTTACTCGTTTCCTTTCATGGTGCAGCCGCTACAGAGCGCTTTTGAAACAGTTGGTGATCGTCCGCTGGAGGCTGCCGCCACTCTGGGCGCTTCACGTCTGGATACCTTTTTCAGCGTTGTTGTTCCTCTATCTCTGCGCGGCTTTATGACCGCCTCAATTCTGACCTTTGCTCACACCGTCGGCGAATTCGGCGTGGTATTGATGATTGGCGGTAATATCCCCGGAGCCACAAGAGTTGCCTCGGTGCAGATCTATGACCATGTGGAGGCGCTGGAATACGCCTCCGCCCACCGCATGGCGGCAATAATGTTAATATTCTCGTTTCTGGTGCTGCTGGCGCTCTATGCCTGGCGTTCGGAAGAAGGAAAAAAATACTAATATGAACCTTTTGCTGAACGTACAGAAAAATTTTCCCGGTTTTCAGCTTGCCGCCGATGTTACGCTCACCGGTGACCGGGTCGGTGTTTTCGGCTCATCGGGCAGCGGCAAATCCACACTGGTGAGCATGCTGGCAGGTTTTTTAAAACCTGATGCCGGCGAAATAGTGCTGGATGATGAAACGCTTTTTTCCAGCTCTCGGAAAATAAACGTACGCTCCGAACAGCGCCGCATCGCCATGGTGTTTCAGCAGCACGCCCTGTTTCCCCACTTGAATGTCAGAAACAATCTGCTCTACGGATACTCGCGCTGCAAGGCTGCACATCGTTCAATCCATCTCGACGATATCGTCCCGGTGTTGCAGCTTGACGAGCTGCTAGATCGGAACATCGGCAAACTCTCAGGCGGTCAGCAGCAGCGCGTCGCACTGGGGCGTGCCATCCTGGCCAATCCCCGCCTGTTGCTGATGGACGAGCCGCTTTCGGCGCTGGACGATTCGCTGCGCTTCCAGATCATTCCCTACCTGAGGAGCGTCAGTGAGCAGTTCGGAATTCCCTATCTGTTTATCTCCCATTCGCTTGTTGAAATGCGGCTGATGACCGACAGCGCGCTGGTTTTCGAAAAAGGCGTGATGGTCGAGCAGGTCAGCAGTGAACAGCTGGCGCGAAACCGCATGGGGCAGAGCCAGGTCGGCTATATCAACCTGCTCAGGCTGGGTCGGTCGCTGCCCTCCGCCGGGCTTTTCGCCTATCCCTGGGGCGCCGGCCAGCTGCTCTTGTCGGTCGGTTCGGAGCGGGACGACTCGATGGCTGAACTTTCCTCCAAGGATATCATCCTCTTCAAGCAGCATCCCGAGGCGATCAGCGCCCGCAACCTGTTGCAGTGCAGCGTCCGGTCACTGTTCAACTCGGGCCGCAAGGTTGGCGTGGAGCTGGAATGTGACGGCAATTCGCTGATCGCCGAGGTGGTGCAGGACGCGGTTAATGAATTGAGCATTACCCCCGGCTGTACTATTTATGCAGCCATCAAGGCCTCGGCTTTTCGAATGCTGCCGAGCTGATTAAATTTTTGGCAGCTGCCTACCCTGCTGGCGCATCTCCCACTCCATATGTACCCCTCGTGATAGCCTCTTTTATATGCAACAGGTTGTAATATGCTGATATTGCGCATTAAAACAATATTGGCACGGCAAATGCTTTAATAATGGCAACCAGCTACTACAGATCGAATCAATCAATATCCATATGATGACCAAGGCAAAGGCGCCTCCATTAAAAACGGGGCGCCTTTTTATTTTGCCCCAAATATCCCCCACGGGCCACGGATTGGTGGCCGAAAGGAGCAACACAATGAGACAGATCGCAATTTACGGCAAGGGCGGCATCGGCAAATCAACAACCACACAGAACACGGTAGCGGGCCTGGCCTCTCTCGGCAAAAAAGTCATGATCGTCGGCTGCGACCCCAAGGCTGACTCAACCCGTCTGATCCTGCACGCCAAGGCACAGAATACGGTTATGGACCTGGTGCGCGAACTGGGCACCGTAGAAGACCTGGAACTGGAAGATGTGATGAAGGTCGGCTACGGCGACATCAAATGCGTCGAGTCCGGCGGACCCGAGCCGGGTGTCGGCTGCGCCGGCCGCGGCGTCATCACCGCCATTAACTTCCTGGAAGAAAACGGCGCCTATACCCCGGATCTGGACTTCGTATTCTACGACGTACTGGGAGACGTTGTCTGCGGCGGTTTCGCCATGCCGATCCGCGAGGGCAAGGCCG
Source organism: Geobacteraceae bacterium GWC2_55_20 (assembly GCA_001802125.1). Lineage (GTDB taxonomy): Bacteria > Desulfobacterota > Desulfuromonadia > Geobacterales > Pseudopelobacteraceae > JACRCG01. Next base: position 4,965 of record MGZK01000070.1, on the reverse strand, counting down.
AAGAGATCTATATCGTTACCTCCGGCGAGATGATGGCCATGTACGCCGCCAACAACATTTCCAAGGGTATTCTCAAGTATGCCTCCTCCGGCAAGGTGCGCCTGGCCGGCCTGATCTGCAACGCCAGAAAGACCGACATGGAGTTTGAACTGATTTCGGAGCTGGCCCGTCGTCTCGGCACCCAGATGATCCACTTCGTACCCCGCGACAACCAGGTCCAGAGGGCCGAGCTGCGCAGGATGACCGTGATCGAGTACTCCCCCGAACATCCCCAGGCACAGGAATACCTGACCCTGGCCCAGAAGATCGCCGACAACAAGATGCTGGTGGTTCCGACCCCGCTGGAGATGGAAGAGCTGGAAGAGCTGCTGATGAAGTTCGGCATCATGGAAGCGGAAGATGAGGCGATTGTCGGCGTAGCAGAGGCAGCGGCAGCGTAAGGAATTGGTCATGTAGGGGCGATCCTTGTGATCGCCCGACAATTCGGCAAATAGCAACATCGGGCGAATACGAGATTCGCCCCTACAGGATCCATACATATTTTCAAGGAGACATATTATGTCAGACAAGATACGAAAAATCGAAGGCATCACCAAGGAATCGACCCAGGCCATGATTGACGAGGCGCTGTCGGTCTATCCGGAGAAAGCCAGAAAAAAACGCGCTCCGCACCTTGCGCCCAATGACGCCGCCTCCGGCTGCGCCAGTGTGAAATCCAACAAGAAAACAGTTCCGGGCGTGATGAGTGCCCGTGGCTGCGCCTACGCCGGCGCCAAGGGCGTTGTCTGGGGTCCGATCCGTGACATGGTTCACGTATCCCACGGCCCGGTCGGCTGCGGCTGGTATTCCTGGGGTACACGCCGCAACATGATGACCGGTATAACCGGCGTTAACAACTTCGCCATGCAGTTCACTTCCGATTTCCAGGAAAAAGACATCGTTTACGGTGGCGACAAGAAGCTCAAAACCCTGCTGGAAGAAGCCAAAGAGCTGTTTCCGTTGGCCAAGGGGATCTCGGTTCTGTCCGAATGCCCGGTCGGTCTGATCGGCGACGATATCAACTCGGTGGCCAAGGCATCCGCCAAGGATCTGGACATTCCGATCATTCCCTGTAACTGCGAGGGTTTTCGTGGCGTTTCCCAATCTCTGGGCCACCACATCAGTAACGACACCATCCGCGACTACATCATCGGAACCCGCGAATTTGCCGAGCCCGAGAGCCCCTATGATATCGCCCTGATCGGCGAGTACAACATCGGTGGCGACGCCTGGTCCACCAAGCCGTTGCTGGAAGAGTGCGGTCTCAACGTCAAATCGGTCTGGACCGGCGACGGCGAGCTGGAAAAGATTGCCGCCACCCACAAGGTCAAGCTCAATGTAATCCACTGCTACCGTTCCATGAACTACATGTGCAAGGTGATGGAAGAGAAATTCGGGATTCCATGGATCGAGCTGAACTTCTTCGGACCTACCAAGATCAGGCAGAGTCTGCGGGCGCTGGCCGAACTGTTCGACGACAACATCAAGGAGAAGGTTGAGGCGGTGATTGCCAAGTACGACCCGATCATGCAGGCGGTTATCGAAGAGTACAAACCACGCCTGGATGGAAAGAAAGTCATGCTGCTGGTGGGTGGTCTCCGTCCGCGTCACACCATCGGCGCTTATGAAGACCTGGGCATGGATTGTGTCGGATCCGGTTACGAGTTTGCCCACACCGACGACTACGACCGTACCGCACCGGAAATGCCCGATGCCACTGTCGTTTATGACGACCCCTCCGAGTACGAGTTCGAGAAGTTTGCCGACGCGCTCAAGCCGGACCTGGTCGGCAGCGGTATCAAGGAAAAATACGTTTTCCAGAAGATGGGCATCCCTTTCCGCCAGATGCACAGCTGGGATTATTCCGGTCCTTACCACGGTTACAAAGGCTTCGAGGTTTTTGCCAGGGATGTGGACATGGCAATCAACAGCCCAACCTGGAATCTGGTAAAGGCACCTTACTGATGATGTAGGGGCGATCCTTGTGATCGCCCGCATAATGGGGCGAACAGAACACCGGGCGAATACAAGATTCGTCCCTACAGGATGTACAATTTCCGGACTGTGGACGGATGAGTCCCAGCCGCTGAAAAGGAGCAAACCATGTCAAATTTACTAGGACTTGAAGTCAAAAAAATAGTCGAGACCACGCCCGAAGAGGTGGAACGGGTTAAGGAATGGATCAATACCGAAGAGTATAAAGAGAAAAACTTTGCCCGTCAGGCGCTGGTGATCAACCCGGTTCATGCTTGTCAGCCGCTGGGCGCCCAGCTGGCCGCCCATGGTTTTGAAGGGACGCTCCCCTTCGTGCATGGTTCCCAGGGCTGCGCTTCCTACTACCGCTCCACCCTCAACCGTCATTTCCGTGAGCCGGCTCCGGCCGTGTCCGACTCGATGACCGAGGACGGCGCGGTGTTCGGTGGCCAGAACAACCTGCATGAGGGGCTGGAAAACGCCAACGCCATCTACAAACCGAAGATGATCGCGGTCTTCACCTCCTGCATGCCGGAAGTTATCGGCGACGACCTGACCGCTTTCATCAAGAACGCCAAGCAGAAAAGTTGCGTGCCCAAGGATATGCCGGTGCCTTTTGCCAACACCCCCAGCTTCAACGGCACCCATATCCATGGTTACGACTCTATGCTGGTTTCGATCCTGCAGACCCTGACCGAGGGCAAACAGATCGAGGGGCGTTGCACCGGCAAGCTCAACCTGATCCCGGGCTGCGACTTCAATACCGGTGATTACCGCGAGTACAAACGTATCCTGAAGGAATTCGGCATTCCCTACACCATGCTGGCTGATATCTCCGACACCTTTGATTCACCCTGCGACGGCAGCTATCACATCTACGCCGGCGGAACCAAGCTGGAGGACGCCGCCGATTCGATCAACGGCAAGGCCACCATTGCCATCGGCCCCTATGCCACACCCAAGACCTTCGGCTGGGTCAAGGACAACTACTCCGGCAAGCATGTGAGCATGCCGATGCCGATGGGTATCGCCAAGACCGATGATTTCATCATGAAGGTGGCCGAGCTGTTCGGCAAGGAAGTGCCGGCATCCCTGAAGAACGAGCGCGGCCGCGCCGTGGACGCCGTGACTGATTCGCACCAGTACATGCACGGCAAGAAGTTCGCCGTCTACGGTGACCCGGATTACCTGATGGGCTATGTCTCCTTCCTGCTGGAGATGGGCGCCCGTCCGCACCACATCCTCTGCAGCCGCGGCAGCAAGAAAGTCGAGAAAGAGTTACAGGCGCTGCTGGATGGCTCGATGTACGGCCAGGGATGCAAGATCTACATGAACAAGGACCTGTGGCACCTGCGCAGCCTGCTGATGACCGATCCGGTCGATGCCGTGATCGGCGACAGCCACGGCAAGTTTGCCACCCGCGACGCCAAGATTCCGCTGTTCCGCTTCGGCTTCCCGGTTTTCGACCGGGTCAACAAGCACCGCTACCCGCTGATCGGCTACCAGGGCGTGGTCAACATGGTGACCGAGATCTGCAACAAGTTCATCGACATCAAGGATGAAACATGCGAGGATCGGGACTTCGAGTTAATGAGATAGACGGAGCGCAGCTTTTTCGCCCTGGCGGCGTAAGTCTTCGTGATCGGTTGTGCGGCGTAGCCTGCTACGCCTCCGCCCAATCCCTCGACAGCCTTGCCAGAACAAAAAATCCGCACTCCAAATATATGGATAAAACTGGAGCATAAACAGAACGGGCGGCCATTTGGCCGCCCGTTCCGTTTATATGCTCTGCTTGCATATTGAGATTGTCACTGCTTACTGCTACCATGGCTGTCCCGATCCTCCCCGACTACCACCACTCAAAGGCCTCCCATGACTACCATCCCTGATAAGACACTCTTGCTGCTGGACACGATCAGCACCCTTCATCCGGAAGAGCGTGCGGCGCTAACCCTGCTGGCGATCATGTATGCCCCGGTTGCCCGTACACCTTTTGCCCAGTGCCTCCATAAAATCGGCATCAGGAGCGCACAGGGAAAGACCATGACTCTGCATGATGTGCCGCCGCTGATGGCGAAGCTTGTCAGCAGTAATCTGTCCGTCGAAACAGATGGATCCTATTGTTGCAACCCGTTGCTGTCCCATTTTCTTGCGCGGCAGGCGCAGAGGGAGGGGATTTTTGAGCAGTATGCAACAGTGGTGCAGAGTGTCATTGCGCCCCGAGAATCATGGGGAACTGTCTACTACCGTTCATATGCCCTCTGCGTGCAGGACATCCGCATCGCCCTGTATCGCGGCCTTCACACAATTCTAACCGGGCTACTGGCAACCTGTGCAACCAGCTATACGCGTGAATTTGCGGAGCATCACCCCTTTTCCCTGATATGTCCCGAGCCGCTTGACAGAGAATGGATTCTGGAAATGCCTGAGTCGCTCCGGCTGGCGATCATTTCGTACCATCTCGATCACTCCCTGGTGCATCTGCAGCCAGCACCTGATTCCTTCGAACTGCTGGAACAACTCCTTAAAAGCCGCTTGGAACTGTCCGCCGAAAGCTTGAAGCTCTACCTGACGCAACTGTTGCTGCGGGGAGATGTCAGTAAAGCCGCTCTGATCCTGAAAAACAGCGAAACAGTGCCGCTGGATGAACTGCGCGGCTGGCTGGCGGTGTTGCAGGAAGATGATGATCAGGCTATTGCCTGTTTTGAAAAGGGACTTGCCGCACTTAAAAAAGAGACCGGCAAACGCAAGGTCTTTTTCCGTGATCTCTCAGGCCTGTTTTACCTGCTGGCGCTGCTCCGCGGCGGGCTGCCGCAGCAGTTACAGACTGTTGTCGAGCTGGGGGAATGGGTAGTCAAACAACGGAACCATCCCCAGCAGTTCGTGATCTGGATGCTTTACCAGTATGCCGAGGTCAAGCTGGGGAAAAATCGCGCCAAACATGATCTTGAA
>MGZK01000069.1:4228-11747 GCA_001802125.1 Geobacteraceae bacterium GWC2_55_20 | reverse complement strand
TCGGCATGGCGCTGGTCTTTTTCTATGCCACCCTGGGCGGCATGAAGGGGATCACCTACACCCAGGTAGCCCAGTACTGCGTTTTGATAACCGCTTACCTGATTCCGGCGATCTTCATCTCCATGCAGCTCACCGGCAACCCGATTCCGCAGTTGGGCTACGGTTCAGCAATCAATGCCGCTGGCGCAGAAATGCTGCAGGACCCAGCTACCCAGGGCAAATATCTGCTGGATGTACTTAACGGGATTCAGAAAGACATGGGATTTGGCGCCTATACCTCAGGAGCGCGGCCGCGCATCGACGTCTGGTTCATCACCATGTCGCTGATGATCGGCACCGCCGGACTGCCGCACATCCTGATCCGTTTTTTCACCGTGCCCAAGATGCGTGATGCCCGCTCTTCAGCCGGCTGGGCACTGCTCTTCATTGCCCTGCTCTACACTACAGCACCAGCCATCGCAGTTTTCGCACGTACGAATTTCATCAAATCGATACACAACGTCGAGTATTCGAAAGCACCCTCTTGGTTCAAAAACTGGGAAAAAACCAAGCTGGTCGGATGGAAAGACAAAAACGGCGACGGCATCATGCAGATCGCCAAGGGTGCCTGGGACAAGCCTGACACCAAAAACGAAGTAAAGATCGACCAGGATATCATGGTTCTGGCCAACCCTGAAATCGCCAAGCTCCCCAACTGGGTCGTCGGCCTGATCGGCGCCGGTGGTCTGGCAGCCGCGCTCTCCACCGCGGCCGGTCTGCTGCTGGTTATCTCGGCCGCCATCTCCCATGACCTGATGAAGGGTATTGTTAAACCGGACATGTCGGAGAAAGAAGAACTGATCTGGGCCCGAGCAGCTGCCGGCGTGGCGGTCTGTATCGCCGGTCTGTTCGGCATCTACCCGCCGGGCTTCGTGGCGCAGGTGGTCGCCTTTGCCTTTGGTCTGGCTGCAGCCTCCTTCTTCCCCTGCATCCTGATGGGCATCTTCAACAAGAAGGCCAACAAGGAAGGCGCGCTGGCCGGCATGGCGGTCGGCATCATCTTTGTTGCCGCCTACATCATCTACTTCAAGTTTGTTAACCCGGCCTTCAATAACAAGGACCACTGGTGGTTCGGAATCTCCCCCGAAGGTATCGGTACGGTTGGCGCCGCATTAAACTTTATTGTCATGTATGTGGTTGGCAAGTTCACTCCGGAACCGCCGCAGGAAATTCAGGATCTGGTTGGAAGCCTGCGTTATCCGGGCAAACTGGTTGTTCCACCATCGGCAGGGCACTGAGTTTCTGTTGAAAATCTGGTTTCAGTCAAAAAGCCCCCTCCCCGACTGCGGGGAGGGGGCAGGGAAAAATCTCCTACAAAAATCAGTATCCGAATATAAGGAGTCAAGACCATGCAAGCACCATCCGATGTCATGGAGAACAGAGAAAAAACGATCCTGAAAATGATCCGCAGATTTAACGCCGGTATCCTGAAGTTCGTCATGGGCATCAAACTTCGCTCCGTCGGCGCAACACTGATGGGAGGCTTTGCCGGTTTGAGCCTTACCTCCAACGTCATACCGTCAGCCTTGTCATTTACCGGCACCATGGACAGCTTCTCCGCCCGCTGGTCACTGGGTGGTTATGCTGTCTACTCGATCATGGCCTGGGCGGTTGGTGGTTGGGCGGTGCAGAAAACCGGCGATAAAAAACCGGGCGCTATTATACTGGGCTCCGTGGGACTGGCAAGCGGCCTGCTCTTCACCTGGGCCGGTATTGGCACGGAGTTGGATGTTCTGTTGACCGGCAGTATCGCGGCGCTGCTCTACGGAGCAATCGGCGGCATGATTATCGGAGACGCATTGAGAAACCCTCCCGAAGATGTTCACGTCCAAACCGTCGGAAAATATGCGCCGGCAAAACAGAATGAAGCTGTCAGGCTTTTCCGTTTTTTCAAGTAAACCGGAGTTTTTAATGGAAAGAGCCGCTTGATACTGTTATTAATGGCTGACACCGCCTAGGCCGGCATACTGCCTGGCGATCAGTCGAAATCCGACTTATATTTCAACCGAAGAGGAACCCGCAATGTTGATCGCTATTGTCGTCATCTTTGTGATCGCCTACGCCGCCATCGCCCTCGAGCATCCGCTCAAGGTCAACAAATCGGCCTCGGCCCTGATCGGGGCCGGCCTGCTCTGGACCATCTACGCTATGTCAACCGGCGATCACCATCTGGTCAGCGAGCAGCTGGGAGAATCACTGATGGGTACCGCCCAGATAGTCTTCTTCCTGATGGGCGCCATGACGATCGTGGAGGTGGTCGACGCTCATAACGGCTTCGACGTGATTACCTCGCGCATCAAGACCACCAGCCTGACTTCGCTGCTCTGGCTGGTCGGAATCGTAACCTTCTTCCTCAGCGCCGTACTGGACAACCTGACCACCACCATCGTGATGATCTCGCTGATGAAAAAACTGCTCGATCGACACGACGACCGGCTCTTTTTTGCCGGCATCATCGTAATCGCCGCCAATGCCGGCGGCGCCTGGAGCCCGATCGGCGACGTCACCACCACCATGCTCTGGATCGGCGGACAGATCACGACCCTGGCGATCATGAAAGGTGTCTTCCTGGCCTCGATCATCAACATGGTCGTGCCGTTGGCCATCACCAGCTGGTTCCTGAGGGGCAAGCAGGTCGTGTCGCCGGTAAAGGTCGCTGCCGAATGCGGTGAACCGATCCGCACCACCCCCTTCGAGCAAAACCTGATGTTCGCCATGGGCCTGGGAATCCTGGTCTGCGTTCCGGTGTTCAAGACCGTGACCCACCTGCCCCCTTTCATGGGCATCCTGTTCGGCCTGGGTATCCTCTGGCTGGTCGGTGAAATCATCCATCGCCAGAAAGAGGACGAGGCCAAGGAACACCTGACCCTGGTGCGTGCTCTGAAACAGATCGACATGAGCTCGATCGTCTTCTTTATCGGCATACTGCTGGCTGTGGCCACCCTGGAGCACACCCATATCCTGACCAATCTGGCCGGCTGGTTGAACAAGACCGTGGGACGTGAGGACGTTATCGTCACGATCATCGGCATGGTCAGCGCCATCGTGGACAACGTGCCGCTGGTGGCCGCGTCGATGGGTATGTACAGCCTGGCCCAGTATCCGACCGACAGCTTCCTGTGGGAGTTCATGGCCTACTGCGCCGGCACCGGCGGATCGATCCTGATTATCGGCTCTGCGGCCGGCGTGGCTGCGATGGGGCTGGAAAAGATCCACTTCTTCTGGTATGTGAAACGGATCAGCGGCCTGGCACTGGTGGGTTACTTCGGCGGGATTGCCGCCTACATTTTCCAGTACCGGATGTTTCATTGAGATAATGAGCTCTTTCCCTGAAGAACATATCCTGTCGTCTGCGATAGCGAACCGGATCCGGCGACATTCGGGCAAAATGCCGATTCATCCGCGCCGGGTCCTGTCCCAGTTTCTGATTGCACTCCTGCTGCTGCTCTCCCCGATTACCTTTTCGACTGACAAGATCACCAACTTTGTCTACGAATGCCCGGTTTCCGCAACCTGCTCGTTCAAGACCCGCCGCTCCGTTGTCAACCTGCGCACCGATGTTGTACTGGCACGGCGGACAGTTGTAATCCTACGGAGCCATGGTTTGCCCGAGACGATCATCCCCCCTGCCGTACCGGTCTGTTTCGCTTCTCCCTGCCGCGCGCCACCCGCCTGATCCTCTCGACAACCTGATCCCGGTTATCTGCTGTTTTTGACTGTCTTCATCCTGGGCATCTTGCCGGGGAAGGAGTAATTATGTTTAAAACACTGAAGGATTTGCTGTGCCCTACCTCATCCTCGAGCGGACGGAGGGAAAGCAGCTGTATCTGCTGCGGCCGCTGTTGCGAGCAGTTCGGCGGACATCTGAACGCTTCCGCGCGTGATCTGGAACGTTGGAAACAGGAGGGTCGCGACGATCTGCTCAGCCGGGTAAACCGGCTCGGCTGGATCTGGGTCGATCCCAAGTCCGGACGTCTGGAAGATCCCTGTCCGTTTATCGAGCGAACCGATGACAATCTGGGACTGTGCGGCATCAACGACACCAAACCGGACATGTGCCGGGATTATCCGACCGTGGCCCACGGGCACCGCTGCCTGAGCGGCGTATTTTTGAAACTGTAAGTTTGAAAGGATTTTATCAATGTTTAGAATTCTGTTAACCATACTATGCCTGCTTGTCACGGCTTTGCCGGCCCTGGCATCCGGAGGCGGTGAGATCCAGGATCTGACCGGCACTGTAACCGGAATTTTCGCGCTGATCCTTTTCGTAGCGGCCTACGTTCTGGTGATCATGGAGGAGCAGCTTCACCTTCGTAAAAGCAAGCCGGTCATCGTGGCGGCCGGCATCATCTGGGTGTTGGTGGCTCTTTCCTATCAGGCGCTGGGCAAACCGGATCATGCCCACGGAGCGATCTTGCATAATCTGACCGAGTATGCCGAGCTGTTTCTGTTCCTGCTGGCGGCCATGACCTACATCAACGCGCTGGAAGAACGCAACGCCTTCAGGGCGCTCCGTTCCTGGCTGGTCAACAAGGGTTACACGTTACGGACAGTCTTTTGGCTGACCGGACTGCTGGCCTTCTTCATCTCGCCGGTGGCCGACAACCTGACCACGGCGTTGCTGATGGGGGCCGTCGCCATGGCGGTGGGAGGCAATAATACCAAGTTCGTGGTCGTGGCCTGCATCAACATTGTCGTGGCCGCCAATGCTGGAGGCGCATTTTCCCCCTTTGGCGATATCACGACCCTGATGGTCTGGCAGAAAGGAAAGGTCCAGTTTTTTGAATTTTTCTCGATCTTCATCCCCTCGGTGATCAACTGGATCATCCCTGCGGTCTGCATGAGCCTGGCCGTATCCAAGGAAAAACCGACAGTAAGTGACGAAGCGGTTTCAATGAAGCTGGGCGCCAGACGGATCATGGCCCTGTTTCTGCTGACCATCGTGACGGCCGTCTCATTCCATAACTTCCTGAATCTGCCACCGGCAGTCGGGATGATGCTGGGGCTGGGTTATCTGTCTTTCTTCTCCTACTGGCTTAAAACTGTCGAACATCGCCAATTGAGCGGCGACAACCCTCTGGACATGACCGGACATCAGCACGCCAGCTTCGACCTGTTCCGCAAGATCGCCAAGGCCGAATGGGACACACTGCTTTTTTTCTACGGCGTGATCCTCTGCGTCGGCGGCTTGGGGCAGTTCGGCTATCTGGCAGTGACTTCCAATTTCATGTACAACGGCCTGGGCCATACCACCGCAAACGTGCTGGTGGGACTTCTGTCGGCTGTTATCGACAATATACCGGTCATGTTCGCCGTGCTGACCATGGATCCGCAGATGTCCCACGGCCAGTGGCTGCTGGTGACCCTGACCGCCGGCGTGGGTGGCAGCCTGCTCTCGATCGGCTCGGCCGCCGGGGTGGCCCTGATGGGCTCGGCCCGGGGAGTCTACACCTTCGGGGCACACCTGAAATGGAGCTGGGCCATCGCACTGGGATACGCCGCCAGTATCGCAGCCCATTTGCTGCTGAACGGGAAATACTTTACCCATTGAAATCATTGACGCCGATATCGACACGTTGACTTGTCTTGCCAATGAGGATTAGGCAGATATCTGGAGTGAGTACAACGAGCGGGTCGTGTCTCTGAGACAAAGCCGGAAAGGGTTAAGCTCACCGCCTGCTCAGAAATCACGGGGTGATCGCTGCAGTTTCAATATCGCCGGCAGGGTTATCAATGCGCACATGGCGGTGAAACCGACCCCCAGGTTGGTAGCCCACCCAATGGATGCAAGGGCCGGATAGTCGGCGAAGGCCAGAGATCCAAAACCGGCGATGGTCGTCAATGCCGAGAGCAGCACCGCTCTACCGGCCTGGATAAAGCGCCCTTCCCTGCCGTTATCATCTCCACCGCTGGCCCGATGCGCAACATGCAGGCCGTAATCGCTCCCCATGCCCACGATTGTAACAATAACCATGGCGTTCATGAAGTTTATGCCCATGCCGAAGACGGCCATGCTGCCGAGCATGAGAACGGCGCCGGCTCCCACCGGCAAAAATGCGTACAACATCCCCAGCCTGGATTCGAAATGGGTAATCACCAGAAACAGCACCAGCAAGCCGCCCACCAGAAAGCTCCACAAGAAGCTGTTCGAGACCGAATCCGCCAGCTGGCTGCTGACCAGCTCGACACTGGTTGTACGCGCCGACGGATCGATGCCTGCCAGCTCTTTCAGGAACGTTTCCACATCAAGGGCTGGTTCAGCGTAATGCAGAAAGACCAGGCTGTGGTAGCCTGAGTCGTCATGGATCAGATGTCGGTTGACGACGCCCCGCAGCGGAGAAGCCAGAAGACGTTGGATGGCTTCAGACTCCGGCACTGAGACAGCGCTACCGAAGCTGGCCAGCGAATCCAGAAAGGGTGTGAACGGCCCGGTCTCGAAACCGTGGCGATCCAGGGCTGATCGCAGACTTGCCGCGGACGCCTCCCCGACTGAAGCTGCAGACAAAGTGTGCGCAACGGCCTGCTGCTGGTCCCGGTCATTGATGATCGTGCTCAGTGATGACCAGGCCACGATTTTATTGGCAGCCCGGTACTTTTCGACCAGCTTCCCCACCTGCCCGGTCCGGTCCAGCACACGGGCAAGATCCCGGTCGTCAATCGATACCAGCAGTTGACGGGGAGCCAGACTGAGATGTTTTTCAATTTTTGCCTGAGTCAGGAAGGCCTCGGAATGCTGTGGCTGCAGGTTCTTCAGCTCTCCATCGAATGAAACGAAAAACGCGGCAACAGTTCCGGCGGCCAGCATCAAAAACGATACCGCCAGAATCCGTTTGGGGTGGCGAGCGGTAAAGCGGTATACCGCACCCATGCCCAAACCCGCAATCGGCCGGAATGGCGCCGGAAAACGTCGTTCCATGAAAATCAGCAAAGGCGGCAGGAAAAACAGCGTTGCGTACAGAGAAAACAACACCCCCAGTCCGACGAGCAGACCGAGTTCGTACAGGGCGCGCACATCGGAAATCATCAGCGCCAGAAAAGGGAGCGCCGTGGTTGCGGCGGCGGTAAAGAGCCCGTGCCCCGTATCCACGACAGCATATTGCAGGGCCTGATCAGGATCGCACCCCGCGACCCGTTCGCAATGGTATCGATCGTAGAGGTGGATCGAGTAATCCGTTCCCAAGCCGATGATCAGGGCCATGAAAGCAAAGGAAATGATGTGGATGGAGGGGAGCAGCAGGGAGGCGCTACCCAGCGCCAGGATTACTCCGGCCGCAATGATCAGCGGCAGCAGGATCGTCGGCAGCAGCCGCCGGTAAACGGCATAGAAGATCGCCAATACGACGAAGAGCGATGAAACGATGCAGGAGAGAATATTGGATTTCATGGCCGCTTCATCTATCACGGCACTGACATGGGCGCCGGCGCAGCTGACCGAGACGGCGAGTCCGCTACGGGCCTGATTGATGCCGACTACCAGCCG
>MGZK01000069.1:0-4187 GCA_001802125.1 Geobacteraceae bacterium GWC2_55_20 | reverse complement strand
CAATGACGATCATCACGCGCTTGTCCCGGGACAGGAAATACGGAGAGTCGGTATCCAGGTCCAGTGCCTGGCTGGCTGTCTTCAGGCGCGGCAGGATAAAATCCCTGATATAGAGCGGGTCAGCCGTCGCCAGGGTCGTCATGCTACCGCCGAATTGCCCCGCCAGATCGGTTTTGATACGCTGCAGCGCGGCATCGAAGGCCACCGGTGAAAGCTGTCCGGCCAGCTTCTCCGCATCTGTTGCGGCAACAAACAGCTGCGGCCTGGCTACGGCATAGGCTATGAAGTCGGCGAACAGCTTGCCTTCCGATTCCTCATAGATGCGCCAGATCACCCGGCTGAAGGCCGGTTTGCCATCAAGTTGCAGAGCCTGCAGGCGGGTGGCCAGTTTTTCGGCCTCGACCGGGAGCAGGGCCGGTTCTCCCTCCAGCACGAAATAGGCCTCCCTGGCGCCACCGGTCCACTCCAGGGAATCGAGCAGAAGCCTCAATGCGGGCAGACGCGACGGAAACAGCCTGAAGATATCTGCCTCGAAACGGGTCGAGGCGATCATGATGGCTGACAGCGCTACCAGCAGCAATGATACGGCAATAACCTTGAGCGGCGAGCGGGTGGTCACCCGGAAAATCCACTGCAGATGGCGTTGGGTAAGCGCGTTAATATGCGAGGTTGAACGTGAAAACAGGTCGCTAAGCATGGTGATGCCGGAATCCTTTACTTGGTAAGGTGGCTTCATGAATAGATCAAATCACCAGGTGATGCAAGCAAACAGTAATCACAAAAATGTAATCCGCCTTCAGAATGTCAGTTCAATTTATGCAATAGCGCAATCAAAACTTGACTGCAGCAAATATTGTCACTAAAGTTAGTTTTACTAATCATTAACAATGCTAACTTATATACCAAGCTATTTAGGGAAGTGAATATGAATAACGGCAAAGAAACTAATCCTGAAATCATCGACAATTTCAGACGGGTATTCCAGGCGATAAATGAATACTCAAAAAGCGCCGAGCAGTCAACCGGCTTGACCGGACCACAGTTATGGGCACTAAAAATCCTGGACGGCACTTCCCCCATGAGAGTCTCCGAGCTGGCTCAAAACATGTGTCTGCGTCCACCAACTGTCGTGGGAATCCTTGATCGACTGGAAATAAAGGGTTTGGTTTTACGTACTCGTTCAAAGAACGACCGAAGGGTGGTGGATTTGCGGCTTACAGATGCGGGCAAGCTGCTGGCAGCAAATTCACCCGAAGTTGCCCAGGCTATGCTGTTGAAGGGGCTGAATGAACTTTCGGACGAGCAGTACATTTGTGTTGCGGAAGGCATGAAGTTGGCAGCAAAGATGCTCGGCGCGGAGCGCTTCACCCCGCTGCCACTCCACAGTTAATTTCCATCCCTAAAGTGCGCTCTTTCATCCTGGCGACAAGGAGTAGTCACACTATGCGCCAAGCATTTAGAACAAGGCTGACACGCCAAACACGTTTCTCCGCGTCAGTCTGGCGGCGGCGCATGGTTTTCTGGTGTGGCGCGGTTGCGGTCGGTTTTGCCGCAGTGATATTTTCAATCGGAAGTGATTATGCCAATCAGCTGTTCCAGGGCATGCTCGAATACTCGCCCTATCTGCCCTTCTTGGTAACACCGCTTGGCCTTGCATTGATAGTTTTCATCACCGGGCGCTTCTTTCCCGGCTCCCAGGGGAGCGGCATCCCGCAAAGCATTGCGGCAATTGCGCTGTCGTCTCATGATGAACGTAAAAAGGTACTTTCTCTCCGCATAGCATCCGGAAAAATCATCTTAACCCTTTCGGCCCTGCTGGTGGGTGCCTCGGTGGGGCGTGAAGGCCCCACGGTACAGATCGGTTCAGCCATTATGTATTCCCTGTCGCGTTTCGCCAGCTTTTCGTGGCTGGTATTGCCGCTTATGGCATCATCATTCATTGCCTATGCCGTTTCCCGAAGAATCTGCCCAAAACCGTTATACAAAACCATGGCTGAAGGATTTATTGCCCGTATCAAAGAGCAATCCGACTGCAATCCGAGGATTGAGCAGCATCATCAAAATGAAACCAAATAACACGCACATACTCTCTTTGGTGAAAATTGCGATAAACTTTAAACGGAAGACATCAAAAAAGGAGATGAGATGGGTAAATTTACCCTTGACATAGGTGCGAACCCCATATCGGGAGGAATCCACTTCAGGGTCTGGGCGCCGTCGGCTACCTCGATCGAGGTCGAAGTAGTGGGCGCCGGTGCACCAAAAACGCATCTCCAGCAGGATGGCGAATACTTTCAGGGAGTTGTGCAAGCGAACGCAGGCGACCGTTACTGGTACTGGCTGGACGGCACGCTGCGGCGCCCCGATCCCGCTTCCCGCAGCCAACCGGACGGCGTGCATGGTCCTTCCCAGGTGATGAATCCAGACTTTGCCTGGAGCGACAGCCATTGGCGGGGAATAGAACTTGAAGAATACCTCATATATGAGCTGCATGTGGGAACCTTTACCCCGGAGGGCACCTTTGACGGGATAATCTCCCGCCTCGAATACCTGTGCGACCTCGGAATAACCGCTCTGCAACTTATGCCGGTGGCCCAGTTCCCGGGTGAGCGCAACTGGGGCTATGACGGCACCTTCCCCTTTGCCCCCCAGAATTCCTATGGCGGAGCGGAAGGTTTGAAACGGCTGGTGGATGCCTGCCACGACCGGGGACTGGCCGTAATCCTGGATGTGGTCTATAACCACCTGGGGCCGGAAGGGAACTATCTGCACGCTTTCGGTCCTTACTTTACCGGCCGCTACCGTACCCCCTGGGGAGATGCGGTTAATTTCGACGGCCCCGGTAGTGATCAGGTCCGGCACTATTTTATCTCCAATGAGCTTTACTGGATAACCGAATTTCATATCGATGCCCTGCGGCTGGATGCCATCCATGGCATCTACGACTTCAGTGCCCGGCATATACTTCAAGAATTGTCCGAGGCTGTACACCTGCAAGGAGCTGAACTTGGCCGCCGGATCCACGTTATTGCCGAAAGCGACCTGAACGACGTCCGGGTGATCAAATCGCCCGAGTCGGGCGGCTACGGGCTGGATGCCCAGTGGAACGACGATTTCCACCATGCCCTGCGAACCCTGCTGACCGGCGACCGAAGCGGCTATTATTGCGACTTCGGCAGTTTTTCGGATCTGACAAAGAGTATCCGGGAGGGTTTCGTGCTTTCCGGCGGTTATTCAGCTTTCAGAAAACGGCGACATGGAAGTTGTTCGGCAGAGATCCCCCCCGCTCAATTGGTCGTATTTTCCCAAAACCATGATCAGGTGGGAAACAGGATGTGCGGTGAGCGGCTTTGCAATCACCTTTCAATACAGCAACTCAAGCTGGCCGCAGCAACTGTGCTGTTCTCCCCCTACCTGCCGCTGCTCTTCATGGGGGAGGAATATGGGGAGTTGGCCCCCTTTCCCTATTTCATCAGTCACAGCGATGCGGAACTGGTGGAGGGGGTCAGGCAGGGACGTCTGGAGGAATTCGCCGCCTTTTGCCATCAGGACTTGCCACCAGATCCACAGGCAGAGAGTACATTCATTTCTGCCAAGCTGGATCAGGAAAAGCGCCACCAAGAAAATCATCGGGTCATCTTCAACTTCTACATCGAACTGATACGGCTGCGAAAGGAATGCGCCCCGCTTTCCAGACTCAACAGAGCGGATATGCAGGTGATCGCCAACGAGGAAGAACGGGTACTGGCGATTATCCGACGCATCGCTGACGATCAGGTGATCTGCCTGTTCAATTACAGTGACCAAGAGCGTGTAATTTCGCCGCCGCTGGCGAGTGGCGACCTGCGGGTTCTGCTCGATTCTGCGGGAAACTATCGGCCGGGCAGTTGCCTTACCGTCTTTTCCACCCGTCCTAATACATTCCCAACGCTTGCGCCGTTTGGTGTCTTTGTCTACCGAAAGGAATAATCCAATGGAGCGTTTTCTCTGTATTCACGGCCACTTTTATCAGCCGCCCCGGGAAAACCCGTGGCTGGAGTCCATTGAGATTCAGGATTCGGCCTATCCCTATCATGACTGGAACGAACGGATCACGGCCGAATGTTATGCTCCCAACACCGCCTCCCGGAATCTGGATGGCGAAGGGCGCATCATGGGTATCGTCAGCAACTATGCCCGGATCAGCT
>MGZK01000068.1 GCA_001802125.1 Geobacteraceae bacterium GWC2_55_20 | reverse complement strand
CGATCCTCCCGTATCCACAACAATTACTACCCCCGATATTTCATCTTCATCTACACCAGCTTCAACTTCAAATTCTGATTCAACTTCGACATCATCATCAACTTCATCGTCAACAACGACTCCGGCTTCAACAACCGGATATGGCGGCACGGTCACAGTGCAGACCGACACCCTGCAAACAAAACCTGAACCTCAGCCCACTGATACCCCAAACCCGATATCCGACGAAGCTGCTCCTCAACAACAGACCGAACCTGTTGATGCCGCACCGCTGCCAACAGCTTCAGCAGGCAAAGCGGTCGTTGAGAGCAAGACCGAAGAAACCGGGCAGCATATGATCTTCAAGAGTGTTGCCGACCGTTTTAAAACCTACATGGGTGACAAGAGCCTGACGATCATGACGGCGCTGTTCAGCAAGGAAGTTTCAAAATTCATCCACCAGGAACCCGCAGTGGTTATCAGCGACGGGAAATCACGGGTCAGGATCGTCGTTGATCTTCCTGCAAGCAATGCAACATCGCCAAATTTTGCAATGGATAACGCAACTGTTCTATCGGTTAAAAAGGATGGCAAAGATAATCGCCGCTGGATTATTGAAGCAATACCGGAAGTTCATGCCTGGAAAGCAACCTTGAACATCATTGCGGGAGTGGATAGCTTTGAATTTCCTCTGACTGTGGCTCCCCCGCTTGGCAATGCCCTGAAGCCGGATCAGACGGGGTGGAATGCTCTTATGAAGGAAGCAGCTTCATCGCAGAAGCTGCTGTATGACTTCAACAACGATGGTGTGCATGACTATATTGATGAGTTCATCTTTCTCGCCAACCATCTTGCCCGCAAATAAGCCGTGTATCTCCGTATAAACAGAGAAGGCCTGTTTCCGTTAACGGAAACAGGCCTTCTCTGTTTGAGTCATTTTGACCGGCTTATGCGGAAAGATCCTTCAGTGATTTGCCTGGAGTAAATTTACCGCTTGTTTTTGCAGCGATCTGCATCTCTTCGCCGGTTTTGGGATTCCTGCCGGTTCTTGCGGCACGAGTCACGGCGCTGAATACGCCGAAACCTACCATGGTTACCTTATCGCCGGACTTGATGGCTGTGGTCACTTCCTCAACAAAGGCATTAAGAGCCTTTTCAGCCTGAGTCTTGGTTAGTTCCGCGCTTTCTGCCATTTTTGCTACCAATTCTGCCTTAGTCATGTTTCCTCCGTGGTTTGGTGTAGTGTTAATGTTTATAACACAACAAATTGTTTGAGCGCCAGCTTCTTTGTTGCTTGAACAGCTGAAAACTTCCCGGCAATTTAACCGGACAACCCGGCCTCTTTGGCAAGCGTGCTCCAGGCAGGCAGGCTCCGTTCAATCATAGCCTTGTCCACACAGTATGCGATGCGGAAGAACCCGGGCGCACCGAAGCCGGCGCCGGGCACCAGCAGAATGTGGTGCTTCTGGGCCAGTTTAACAAACTCCACATCATCGGCCAATGGGGATTTGGGGAAAAGGTAGAAGGCGCCGTCCGGCTTGACCATATTGAAGCCCATGCCTGTCAGCGAGTTCACCAGCAGGTCACGTTTGTCCTGATAATCCGCAATATCAACTGACTCATCCTGCAACTTTGCCACCAAACGCTGCATCAGAGCCGGCGCGTTGACAAACCCAAGCACACGGTTGCTGAAAACGGCCCCCTCCATGAACTGTAACGCGGTCGCCATACTCGGATTGGCCGCCAGATATCCGATTCGCTCGCCGGGCAAAGCCAAATCCTTACTGTGTGATGTGACTATCACAGAGCTTTCCACCAGCGGAAAGATATTGGGTACATGCTTGCCATCAAATGCAATGCGGGCATAGGGTTCGTCAGAGATAACATAAATCAGGTGACCGCTGCGCTGATGGATATTTTTCAAAACATCACCCAGGCGCTTCAGGCTTTCGGCCGGATAGATCACACCTGTCGGATTGTTGGGTGAACAGATGATAATGGCGCGGGTTTTGGTTGTGATCGCTTTTTCAATGGCATCGATATCAAGCTGAAAAGTATCATGATCGGTCCAGACCGCTACCGGAACACCGCCATGGTTATCAATGTAGAACTTGTACTCGACGAAGTATGGCGCCAGGATAATAACTTCTTCACCGGGGTTCAATATGGTTTTCAGGACTACGTTGAGTGCCCCGCCCGCGCCACAGGTCATTATCACGTGCTCGGCGCCGACCGCTAATCCTGAATCCCCGGAGAGTTTACTTGCGACTGCCGAACGTGTCTCGGCATAACCGGCGTTGTTCATGTAGCGGTGCATGCCCGGAAGAGGGCTCTGTGCAAGCGCCAGCAGTTCACGGCCAAAAGCTTCCGGTGGTTCAACGTCCGGGTTTCCAAGAGTGAAATCATAGACCTTGTCCGCGCCGACTTCCTGGCGCAGGCGTTCACCCTCTTCGAACATCCTGCGAATCCAGGATGATTTGGATATGTGACTGGCAATCTTCATGGCAATAGCCATAACAGTTCCCTCCGTGATAAGTTTTCTGTTAAGTTAGTCAGCTCGGAATTCTACAACAAATCCCGGAGAACTCAATGAAAATTCCTCTTTATCCTGGCTCCAGAGCCCTGGAGATAACGGACAAGAAATTGCTGGACAGGATATTTACAGACCTTCAGCCACTGGTTTCAGAACTGACTTTTGCTGGCTTGTACCTGTTTCGGATTGCACATGAATATCGTTTGACCATGATCGGGGATGCGGTCACGGTACATGGCAAAGGTTATGACGGCACCCGCTATTGCCTTCCGCCACTGAGCGGAAATATTGAAAATGCACTTAAGATACTTTTCGATGACAATTGGACCATATACGGCGCCGATGACCGGTTTTCAAAAAAGTACTTTTCTGCCGGCAATATAAGCGTTTCGGAAGACCGGGATTCCTTCGACTACCTTTACCTGCGCCAGGAACTGGCGCTACTGCCGGGAAACCGCTTTCACAAAAAAAACAACCGGATTAATTACTTTACCAGCCGTCATCATTACCAGTTGTTTGAATATTCAGGCCAATTCCTCAGTGCATGCCAGGAACTGCTGGACAGATGGCTTATGGCTATTCGTGACAGAACGAATCCATCGCTTGTACTGGAGGTGTCGGCAACATCGGAAGCTCTGCGCAACTTTTCCGAGTTGGGCCTGAGCGGTATTGTTATCACTGTGGATGGCGTAGTCGAAGCCTTTGCAATTGGTGAAAAACTGAACAGTGACACCGCAGTTTGCCATTTTGAGAAGGCCGATCCGTTCAAAGAGGGGCTGTCACAACTTGTTAACCGGGAGTTCGCAAGACAGTTATTCAATGACTGCCGCTATATCAACCGCGAACAGGACCTGGGCGATGCCGGGTTGCGCAACAGCAAACTTTCGTATCATCCGGTTGAGTTGATAAAGAAATATCGAGCATCATGTATTCGATCATAAAGATTTTGTTGCACTTTACTCCAGGTAGTTGTATAAAGATCGTTCTTTTAAAGACGGCACCAGTGCCGAAATCTCCTTGTTCCGGGTAGGACCGGAGCTAGAATCCGTGAGGAGGATTTATAACATGAGGAAGTACGAAACAATTTTCATCCTCCAACCCGAGCTTAGTGAAGACGACATCAAGTCCGTCACCACCAAGGCTCAGGACGTAATTTCGTCTTACAAAGGCGAGTGTTTCAGGATGGACGACTGGGGTATCAGAAAACTGGCATACCCAATCAAAAAGTCCGCCAGAGGACGCTACTATTACCTCCGTTTTGATGGAAACAGCGCGTTGATCGCCGAACTTGAACGGCGTCTGCGGCTTGACGAGAAGGTTCTGCGCTATCAGAGCATCAACATAACTGATCTGCCGGAGCGTTCCGTACCCGAAAAGAAAGTTGTCACACCGGATGTGGAAACGGTTGAGAACGTGGAAGAAGTAGCAACCACTGAAGCAGCAGCTGAATAATTACTTGGAGGATATATAAAAATGAGCGACGAAAGACCAACCCCATCTTCATATCAGCGCCCGGCTGGCGGCCCTGGCCAGCGCCCGACTGGCGGCCCCGGCGGCCCTCGCAAAAGACGCCCTTTCCAGCGTCGTAAAGTATGCCGTTTCTGCGCCGAGAAAAACCTGACCATCGATTACAAAGAGCCGCGCACACTTCGTTTTTTTGTTACCGAGCGCGGAAAGATCGTTCCGCGACGTATTTCCGGCAACTGCGCAGCTCACCAGAGAGAAATTACCGAGGCGATCAAACGCGCACGAAACATTGCGCTTCTTCCGATTGCAGCCAATCACGCTATCGGTTAATCCAGCTCGATGAGCCTTATACCACAAGCCGGTCCTGCCACAGTTTCCAGCGTTAAATCAGCGCTGATTGGCATGATCGGCTCGTTTATTCTTTTTGCCGCCTATCTGGCTGTACCGCCGATAGGCATTTTTTCCGGAATACTTGCTCCATTTCCAGCTGCATTCAACAGATTGATACATGGCCGGATGCCGGCATTTATCGTAACACTGGGCGCGACCGCCTTGACAACCGCGCTGTTCGGGCTTTTTGCAGGTTGTATTTATCTTGGAATGTGCGCTGTAACCGGGATATTCATGCCGGAACTTCTAGCTCGAAGATACAGTGGAAGCCGGACGATATACTGGACCACGGCAGCAAATCTGGCGGTACTATTTTCAGGTGTTTTACTCTACAGTGCATCGAGCGGCATCAACCTGCAGCAACTGATTTCTGCCGAAATTACATCCAGCATGAACCAAGCTGCTGCAATTTATGAAAAAAGTGGCGTTAAGGGTGAAGAACTTGACCTGGTAAAACAGACCATGAAGACGGTGTCCGATCTGCTGGTTCGCCTTTATCCGGCCTTGATCACCATCATATTTGCAATTATGGCAGGATGCAATCTTGCTCTTTTAAAGAAAGCAGCCACAGTTTTTCAATTGAACCTGAATGTTGGAGAATTTATCACATTCAGAAATCCGGACCTGTTGGTCTGGGTTCTGATTTCATCCGGCTTTTCGATGCTGCTGCCTTCGCCACTTGTAACAACACCGGCCTTGAACATACTTTTGCTGGTTGCTCTCATGTATTTTGTTCAAGGTATGGCAATAGTCAGCGTGCTGATATCCAGGCAATCGATTTCAGGAGTTCTCAGGATTGTCTTATACATCATGTTGTTGGTACAGCCCTATCTGGCTGTTCTTGTTGCCGGAATTGGATTATGCGATTTGTGGCTGGATTTTAGAACACCTAAAACACAGGAAAACCTGTAACTACTTGACAGGCTTGAAAGGAGAAAGAAGATGAAAGTAATTCTGAACGAAAACATTGAAACTCTTGGACACATTGGCGATATCGTCAAGGTAGCTCCCGGTTATGCCCGCAACTACCTGCTCCCCAAGAAACTTGCGGTTCCCGCCACCGAGAAGAACGCCAAGGCACTGGAACATGCCAAACGACAGATGGCCTATAAGAAAAACAAAGCTCTTGAATCAGCCAAAATGCTTGCCGAAAAACTGGGAGCTCAAGCTGTAACCCTGACTCACAAGTGTGGTGAAGAAGGCAAACTGTTCGGTTCCGTTACCAATATGGAAATAGCCGCCTTTTT
>MGZK01000067.1 GCA_001802125.1 Geobacteraceae bacterium GWC2_55_20 | reverse complement strand
GGATTCCGTTATCTGCATTTCCAAGGACATCACCGATCGCAAGCTGATCGAGGAAAAACTGGCTCATATGGCCCAGTACGACAGCCTGACCAACTTACCCAATCGGGCGTTGTTTTCCGACCGCTTGCAGCACGCCATCAGCGAAGCGGTCCGCAACCGGACACGACTGGCGCTGCTGTTTCTTGATCTTGACAATTTCAAGGCCGTAAACGACACCTGTGGCCATTCGGTGGGGGATGTTCTTTTGCAGGAGGCGGCGCAGCGTCTGCAGGCCTGTGTTCGAAAATCGGATACAGTCGGTCGTATCGGCGGCGATGAATTCGTTATCGTATTGCCCGGAATCGAGGACGATGCCTACGCGCTGGCGGTGGCCGAAAAAATCCGACATTCGTTGTGTCAGCCGTTTGATCCGAAGGGGTGCCAATCCCGGGTGATTTCCGCCAGCATCGGGGTTGCCATTTACCCGGAGCACGGTTCCAGTGAAATCGAGCTTATCCGCAATGCCGATGATGCGCTGTACCGTGCCAAGAAGAGTGGCCGCAACTGCGTAAAACTGTACCAGCCGGTAAAGCCACATGAGCAGTGATGATAGTCGGTTATCTCCCGTAGGTTTCTCCCACGGAACCTCCAATGTCAAACGGATGGATGCGGAACTGGTATGCCGTTTTTGCTGACAGTTGTGGTGGGGACAATCTCCGCGCTGTAGCCTTTCTCTCCATCAGTTGCCATCAGTTGCAATTGTCACCTGAGGTATCACTGGTAACGAAACGTCCTATTTAACGAACAGTTACAATCAAAAAACGGAATCAACTCCGGTATCACCAAATCTACAAAAAATCGTTTGATTTATGGCATTTATGTTGCAAAATAATTTGCCAATAAATCGATATTACAGCTGCGAGTATAGATAAATACGATTTCACGGCGCACATGCTGCACGGAAATATGGTTTGTTTGTCGCTTGTTATTTGAAGCGTCACGTGCAGCATAAGTTGCCGAAATGGTAAAACCCGGGTAACCGGGTGACACAAAGCTACCATCCAATTGTATTGGATAGAGGGGCTGCCGAAGCGACGAATGAAGTATCGCTATCATCAAATAGCCTACCTTCTTCAGCGGTAGGCTATTTTTTTGAATGTATTGCAATTCGTAACTACTGAACGGTATGGGGGAGAGTATGGCGGGGAAAGTCAGGGAAATGATTGATTTTGTGCTCAGGCAAAGGGCTGCAGGCAATCCCATGCTGGAGAAGATCATTAAAACAAAAATGATTCTTAAAGGTATTAACCCGAGCAAGTTCACGCACCAATCCGACGATGACCCCGAGGTGTTGCAGCAGCTTGAAGGAATGGCAATGGAACTCGGCTACCTCTGCCGGGAGGCGTCTGATCCCGAAGCCGGCGGCACCGACTCGGCGTCCACAGCTGCTCCGGCAAAAAAGATCCAACGCATGGATATTATTTCAGCGCATTCAACAAAAGACACTATTGATGAAATCACGAAAGACCTTCGTGAACAATTGGTTCTTTTCGACGCAAAGCTTCTGCTCTTCTTCGCCTCATCAAGATTTGCCCCTGACGAAATAAGCCGTAAAATGCAGGACTCCTTTCCGTCTTCTCTTGTTTTCGGCTGTTCGACCGCCGGAGAGATTGCCACCGGCAGTATGCTGGACGGCTCTGTCGTCGTCATGGGCTTCAATGACGACTCGCTTCTGGATGCAAAAATCGAAATCATTGAAGATCTCAAGGACCAGGGCGGGGTGAAAAAAGCCTTTGACGCTTTTGCCGGCCATTTTGGCGAAGCCGTTGCCGATATGGCATCGCGGGAGTATGTGGGAATCGTTCTGGTTGATGGTTTGAGCGGCGCAGAGGAAAATCTTATCGAAACAATCGGCGATTCAACCAATGTCGTTTTTATTGGCGGCTCTGCCGGCGATGACCTGAAGTTCAACGCCACTTATCTCTATGCAAGCGGGAAAACGTACCGTAACGCGGCAATAGTGGCATTACTCAAACCCGGGGCGGATTTTGTCTTTGTCAAGACACAGAGCTTCCGCAATCTGGCCACCTGCCTTGAAGTCACCAAGGCCGATGAAGCGAGCCGGACGGTTCTTGAATTTAACGGCAAACCGGCAGCGGTCGCCTACGCCGAAGCGATCAACACCTCGGTGGAAGAGGCGTCACTTCGCTTCATGCACAACCCGGTAGGACTGGTGATTGACAATGAGCCATTCGTGCGGAGCCCTCAGAAGATCAATGACAACGGCTCGATGGCTTTTTATTGCGCTGTCCGGGAAGGGATGGAGCTGTCACTGCTGGAATCGACCGACATCATAGAGGATACCCGCGTTGCCATCAAACGGGCTCGGGAGGAATCGGGGAGAATTTACGGAATTATCAACTTCAATTGCATCCTGCGGACGCTGGAGCTGAAACAGAAAAACTTGACCGGGGAGTATGGCGACCTGTTCTCCGCCGTCCCGACGGCCGGTTTCAGTACCTACGGCGAGCAATATATCGGCCATATAAACCAGACAGCGACAATGCTTGTGTTCAAGTAAACAGTCAGGGGGATGCACATGCCTAACAATGCAGAACACATACATATCGCTGATAATACCCATTTTCTGAAAGGGAGCCTCTCCCTGACAAACATTACGGACCTTGTCCAGTTTCTGGCCGCAAGCTACAAAAGCGGGATGATACATTTGCACAAGCATCCTGCCGGAATCGAGGGGAAGATCTTTTTTACGGCCGGCGCAATTACCAACGTCTCCACGGATGAGTTATCGGGGTTGGGGGCTCTGTCCGAGATTATGAACTGGGATCAGGGTGAATTTCAATTTAATCCGGATGTTACTTCAATTGAAAAAAACGTGGGCCTCTCGGTACAGCATGCCATCATTGAGGCTGCAGTCTTGCACGATCAACGAATTACTAATAAACCAACCTCACATATCGATATCACACCAGGAGAAGGGAGCGGTGAAATGGAAATGAATCAACGTGATTCAACTACGGTGTTGAATGATTTATTGATGATTCCGGGAATAGACGTGGTTGTCGTGGTCGGGAGGGATGGATTTGTCATCGAATCCGTCGGAAACAGCAGCAGGGTTAACATCGATGAACTGGGAGCGTCCCTGGCCCACGCCATCAATGCCATCGAGGAGATGGGGAACGAGCTGAAGGTAAGCCTGTTCCAGGACATGTTTATCGAATACGGCAAGGCGGTAATCATGTGCCGGCCTGTCGGCGATGCCATCGCGGCGGTTACAGCCCCTGACGCCTCAAAACTCGGCATCGTCAGACACAAAGCCAAAAAATACTTTGAAGAGCTTGTACTGCTTTTTTAGGGGGGTAGCGATTAATGTCACTGAAATTGGACTTTAGTTTGGACAATGAAACCTTCCGCCGCTATTTGAACGGTCATGCCGTGGTGATGCATTCCCATCACTATCTTGCGCTGATCACAAAACTGGCGGAGGATTTAAGCGACATCGGGGGGCCGCAATTGCTCAAGGATGTTGTGGAAGAGAACATGTGGGCAGTTCTGCATGACTATGTACAGCAGAACGACGTTCCCTCCCCCCTGCAACGATGCAACGTGGGGAGGGAATATTATTCGGTCTACGGCCTGGGAAAGCTGAAAGTGGGCGGCACCGAAAACGGCGGCGAGGTCTGCCTGGTACGGTCGCATATCGATGAAGGCTGGATAAAAAAATGGGGACGCCATTCCAAACCGATAAACCACTTCACCTGCGGCTACATTGCCGCAATGTTTGCGGTTGCGTTCAATAAACCGGTAAAAAGCTATACAGTAACCGAAACGGAAAGCATGGCCGTCACCGGAACCGAAGGAACCTTTATTGTTACGTTATCATGACACAGAAGGAGCAAAGCAATGACCGTTATGCGCGACACCGTCGTAAAATCCCTGGCAAAAATCACTATTCAGGGGAATGAAGACGGATTGATACCGGAATATGATGTTCTGGAAAACCTCCTTCCCGCCGCCTTGCTGAATTCATTTTCCGAAAGGATCATGGCTGCCGCGCCGCAAGAGAAAAAATCAATGGTGGCTGACGGGCTTGTCAGGGCGGCCTATGAATGCGGATACCATACGGGATGCGGCATCATAACCTCTGACGTTTTCAACGATGTGGTCCTCCCGATGGTTACGGAAGGAGAGAAGGATATCCTGCGCGGTGCCTTTGCCGCCTTTACCGCCTGGGGATGGGCCAAATCAGGGATTGTGCAGCTCAAAGCGGGCGAAAAAATGGTTATCCGCGCCAACGATTATTACGAGGCCGACAGCGGCGGAGATGGTTTGCGCGCCTATATGCTCCGGGGTTTATGCCAGGCTTTCTTCGACCTGACCTACGCCGCACCATACCCCGACGGGATGGACACCTATGTCTGCCAGCAGTCCAAGGGGATCGAGGTGGGCGACCCGCACGGCGAATTTATCGTCACCAAAAAACAAGCGGCCGGCTGATCTTTGGGAATATCATCAATGGAAAACAATATGATGGACTCCGGTGAACGTGCGGTTGTCGATTCCCTTAAAAACGCCGCGCGATTGAAATGGAGCGGCCTGTTGCGCGCTACGCTGGCCGGGAAGCAGGTTGGCGTGATCGTCATGCACGACGGCCAGGTGGCCTGGGCGGCCAGCACCATGCAGAGCGAAGATTTCAGCGCTGTTCTGGAACGGGTCGGCCTCGTCTCCAGGGATAAGCTCACGGCAGCTAATCAGGTTCTGCAACAACAACGTTCCCAGGGGAAAACGGCTAATCTCGGCTCGCTACTGGCCGAGGAATGCCTGATCTCCCCCTCACTTCTGCGCAGCTGCTTCAAGACCCACGTGAGTGCCGCCATTGCTTCCCTGGTGGCCGCCCCCCTGCTTTTCCTGCAGGCTGAACATGAAACGGTATCGGTTGATTCGTGCCTGCTGTTCGATCTTGACGACCTGCTCCCCGATTTCGAACACGGGATCGTTTTTTCGCAGGCCTCCTCCGCGGAACAACCAGCAGGTGTTTCGGTGTATGAGGCTGAAAAGGGCACACTGCTGACGGGACTGACTCTCCTGCCCGGTTACCGCTATTCGTTCATTGCTGATACGGAGGGGAAAATACTGACATATCATGTGGCCGATAGAGTTCAGGTGCAGGTGGAGCGCATCATTCCAAAGGCGCTCGACTGGTTGTCCGCGGCCAGCACGCTCTCGACGGAAGCGGAGATGGGGCTGGTATTGTCAGCATACCTGCATGGGGAAACGGGGTCGCTGTTTGCGCAAATGACCGATTTCAGCAAGCAGTTCTTCGTGGCGGTATCGTTCAGTGCGGATGGCAAACTGGGCGTGATCAAACACAAAATATCCGAACTGATACCAGCGGTTCGGAAATTCACGGAAGTGCATTAATAAAACAGGAGAGACCGTATGGCACATATTCTTTCCATTGTCAGTTCAAAAGGTGGAGCCGGCAAGACCACGGTAGCGTTGAACCTTGCAGTGGCATTGGCGGAAGAGGGTGACAACACCCTGTTAATCGATGTCGATCCGCTCGGAGCGATCGGTTTTTCACTGGCTCAGAGCGATACGGAATGGAGGGGACTTGCCGAATGCATGATGGATAAACTGTCGATTGACGAAGTGATCATGCCGACCAGGCTCCCGGCTCTTTCGCTCTTGCCGCGCGGACGCCTGGACCCGATTGATGTGGGCATCTATGAAAACATGCTTCATTCATCGACAACACTGTGCGAGGTAATCGCCTCGGTGGAGAATAAATTCCGCTATATCATTATCGATACTCCCTCCGGCTTGGGGATGGGCACCAGGGCTGCGTTGTCAGTCAGCAACTTCGTGCTTCTGCCGCTCCAGGCGGAATCCCTGGCCCTGCGCTCAATCTCGCAAACCCTTCGAGTGGTACAGCACGTAAAGGAACATGAGAACCCGAAGCTGGAGCTGCTCGGTATTCTCGCCACCATGGTTCAGTTGAAAAAGGATGTATCATTCAACATCATGAAAACGGTGTGGGGATCGTTAAGCGGCGTTCTGGAGAATTACCTCCCGCGTGCGGATGTCTTCAGTGTCGCCAGCGAGAAGGGCTTGCCAGTGGCATTCCTGCCGGGTCAATACTCTCCGGAGGCGGCCAGGTTCCAGTTACTGGTCACAGAGATCAAAGGCATCATCCAGAGTCTGGGTGGTACGACAGGAGAAACAGATGAAAGACCTCAGCGCGCACTCATATGACCTGAAACAGGCGCAGCAGATACTGAATACTTTTTTTTCGGCAACAGCAAGCGGCGCCCAGGAGAAACAGCTTCACGATGAGGCGCCGCAATACCTGCGATTGTCTCCGGATTTCTCCACACGCATGACTCCGCGACCGCCGGTCGTTCCCGTCGCTTCACCTCAGGAAACCGTAGCGTCGGCGAACCAGACTCATCACCAGCAATTTTCAAGCTGGGAGGAGTGCATAGCCTGGTGCATGACTATGACGCGGGCCGAATCCGTGTTCGTAGCCGATTCGCAGGGATTTATTATCGCCAGCAGAGGGAGAATCCCAGGGCATGGCTTCGAAGCGGCCGGGGCTGAAGTGATCTGCTCGGTGGAACAGCTGGAAAGGGTTGCGCCTGATGCGGGCAGGCTTGTATGGCTCGATCTGGATTTCGACAAATACCGGGTTATCGGCATCATTACTCCCCCGGTTGATGCGGAGTACTACGTGGTCGGCTTCATTGCGCCAGACTCTTCCTCCTTCTATTCCCACAAGCAGATTATTACCCTAAATATCCTCGAAAACCTGCCAAACATGGATTAGTCCCGGCTGCAAGCAATAATGTCTGGCACTCCATATAATAACCGGCGTAGCGGATTTTCCGCGCGCCGGTTATTTGTTTTGAAGAGGATGCCAGGGTTGGAATGCGTCGATATCTGTGGCATGCCGGTCCGGTATATGGTAGTGAATTCTCCAGCGGAAGCGAATTGTCGCAGCCGGAATTTCCCGGTTCTGCGATCATGGAGGGAGATGCATGCAAAAGGTATCGTTTGTAATCGAGGAGGCTGTAGCCGCCATCATCCGGGCGCCGCTGGTGACCCCCTTCCGGATCGCCACCGGTCAGCATGACGAGTTGGCCAACGTTTTCCTCCGGCTCCGCACCACGGACGGCGTCTGCGGTTACGGCGAGGCGGCCGTTGCCACCCACATCACAGGCGAAACCGTGGCCGCAACCCTGGCAAATCTTCAGGCAGCGGCAGCAGCGCTGCGCGGGCGCGGGATCGACGATCCCGAGGAGGCCTGCCGCGAATTTGCCGCCCGCTTCGAGGGGAATCATTCCGGTCTGGCAGCCCTGGAAATGGCCCTGCTGGACATCTCATCCCGTATGCAAGGCATCCCGCTCTACCGCCTTTTCGCCCCGGCAGCGGCAAAAGAAAATGTTCTTTCCTTTGCCACCGACATCACCATCGTGATCGGCTCCCTTGACGAGGCCCGGGCAGCCGCCCGGCAGTTTACCGATCAGGGCTTCACGGTCTTCAAGATCAAGGTCGGCCTGGACGAAGAGCTGGACCTGAAACGGGTCCTGGCGGTGCGGGAGATTGCGCCCGCAAGCGGGCTGATACTGGATGCCAACATGGGCTTCAGCGCCGGGCGGATGCTGGCTTTCCTGGACCGCCTCGACAGGCACGGAGCCCGGCCGCTGCTGCTGGAACAGCCGGTGCCGAAGCAGGACTGGGACGGGCTGGCGGCCATCACGGCGGCGCTGGCCGGGAGCGGCACGCTGGTCTGTGCCGACGAGAGCGTCGGTTCGCTGGCCGATGCCCGGCGGGCCATCGACAATGGCGCGGTCAGCGCCATCAACATCAAGTCCATGAAAAGCGCCCTGCTGGAGAGCGCCGGGATCGCCCGCCTGGCCGCAAGCCGGGGGATGCCCCTGATGCTGGGGGCCATGATGGAGAGCGCGCTGTCAATCACGGCCTCTGCCCACCTGGCCGCCGGACTGGGCTGTTTCGACTTCATGGACCTGGACACCACCTTTTTCATCAGGGGGGAGCTGGCCCGCTCGCCCTATCTGGATGGCAGCGGCAGGTTCGACCTGCAGGGCGCCGGCCCCGGCATCGGGGTCGAGCCAGAGTTCCCATGATCACCAACCCCCTTTTGATCGTGGTTGTCCTGATAACCATCGAAGCATTCGTCCTGGGGCTGTCCCGCCATGAGCGGACCAAACGCTTCTTCAACTTCCTGCCGGCCGTGTTCTGGATCTATTTCCTGCCGATGCTGGCGGCGACCTTCGGCCTGATCACCGCCAAAAGCCCGCTGTACGGCATGATCACCACCTGGCTGCTGCCGGCCAGCCTGGTACTGTTGCTGCTGCCGGTGGACATGAAGGCGATTCTGAAGCTGGGCCCGACCGCACTGGCCATGTTCTTCATCGGCGCCGCCGGCATCATGGCCGGCGCGGTTCTCTCCTTTGCCCTGTTCAAGCCGCTGGTCGGCCCGGAGTTCTGGTCCGGCTTCGGCGCCCTCTCCGCCTCCTGGACCGGCGGCAGCGCCAACATGATCGCGGTCAAGGAGGCCCTGTCAGTCCCGGATACGGTCTTTGCGCCGATGGTGATCGTCGATACGGTCGTACCGTACCTCTGGATGGGATTCATGATCGCCATGGTCGGCCTGCAGCCGGCCTTCGACCGCTGGAACCGTTCCGACCGCAGCATTCTGGACCATTTCGGGGAGCAGGCCGTCAAACACCTGGCGACAAGCGGCAGCCGCCGCACAGCGGCCGGCATACTGCTGGCCCTGGTGGTCGCCTTCGCGGGAGGCGGGGCGGCCCACCTGATCGCCCGCCAGTTGCCGCTGATCCGGGACGTGGTTACAACCTACACCTGGACGATAATGATCGTGACCCTGATCGGGATTCTGCTGTCATTCTCCCCGGTCCGTAATCTGGAACGTTCCGGCGCCACCCGCACCGGCTACGATCTGCTCTATTTCGTGCTGACGGCCATCGGCGCCAAGGCCTCGGTTGCCAGCATCGGTTCGGCCCTGTTACTGATCGCAGCCGGGATGCTGATCGTTGCGGTCCATGCCGTTGTGCTGCTGATCGGCGCCCGCCTGATGAAGGCGCCCCTGTTCCTGGTGGCGGCCGCAAGCCAGGCTAACATAGGCGGGGTTGCCTCGGCGCCGGTGGTGGCCGAAGTCTATCATCCCGGCCTGGCCTCGGTCGGCCTGCTGCTGGCGATTCTGGGAAATATTGTCGGGACCTGGCTGGGGATCATATGCGCACAGCTGTGCCGGATGGTGTAAAAACGGCGAGAAATGGAGTTCAAAAAGCCCCATCACTTGGAAAAAGCGGTTAACCGCCGATGAACGCCGATACACGCTGCCAGAAGCAGGCGCTTCTAAGCGAGAAATCAAAAACTTGAACATAACACCGATTTAACCAATAAGGTGATCAACTTTTTGATGTAAGTCCTGGTTTTCTCGGCGTGCATCCGTTTTTATCGGCGGTTAACTGCCGTTTATAGGTTCAAATGTTAATACGTCCTGGGAATCCGCTTGAACCGGCGCCCTACTCGGAGTCCGTGACCCTGCCATCCACAAACACCACCTTTACATCCCGGTACACCAACACGGTCTTGCTCCCGAGCAGAATCTCCTTTTCCGGAGCGCCGAAAATGGCCACGACCTCATCACGCGTCTGCCCGAGCCGGATGGTCCGGGTCGCCGTGCCATCGGGTGCGCGCCGTGCCTCCTCCTCTGTCCTGAACCAATGGGCGATATCGTTCATAACCTGCCTGGAACTGACCCCGGCCAGCCCCCCGTCATACCGGAAGCGGGTGGTCGCCTGCAGCGGTGTTGGTCCTCTGGTGCCACTGCCGGTCACGACAAAGGTCTTGACGGTGAAGAGGTTCAGTTCCACGTAGTCATCTCCGCTCGATATGCCGTACAGATAGAGCCGGTCGCCCACCTTCAGCGAGCCGTCCAGGTTGCCACCCAGTGTCAATGCGCTCCCCCCGCTTGCGGTTATCCGGCCGCCGGCGATGACATTCTGCTTGAACAGTGCCGAGGGCCTGTGCTGCCTGAGCCCTTCCTCCTGTACGACCAACACCGAGCCGATCGCCTTGAAATCACCGAAAAAGCCGGGAACCGTGTAGCGGTAGCGGGCTTCGAGTGCCGACTTGATCTCGTCCCTGGTAACGGCGAATGAGTTCACTGACGGGAGGAGAAGCAGCAGACTCAGGAATGCAAAAGAGAAACGGCAACGCATGGGAAAGCCCCCTTTCAAAAGCGGTTGGAGTGGATCGGATTGTTGAGGACTGGAACGTAAACACATGACATGTTCAGTGACGTAACGGTAAGACCGTACTCCGCCATGAAATCCTCGCGCAACATCTCCCCCTGATGGGTAGGGGAAACGGTTCTTTTATCGCTATTTGATATACTCATCTTGTCACCTCGTTAATGATAGTCGGTTATCTCCACGTCATAGGCATCGCCGTCAACGAACTAAAAACAGAATCAGTTCTTCTGGTTGATCAGATTAACGATCACCTTGACGATGGTCTCTTTCTCTTCCGGACGACTCTCGGCAATCAGCAGGGTAAGCGCCACCAAAGCGTTGTCGGCCAGGCGCTTGCTGCCGTCAGGGCGATAGAGGAGGCCGTTCATACCAAGGAAGTAGATGAACAATGCGGCGGCAATCCGTTTATTGCCGTCGCTGAATGCGTGATTCTTAACGACAAAATAGAGGAGATTTGCCCCTTTTTCCTCTACACTGGGATAGAGTTCCTCGCCGCCAAAGGTCTGGTAGATGGCCCCCAGGGCGCTCTTGAAGCCCTGATCCTTTTCCAGGCCGAACAGGCCATCGAATTCCACCTTCATAGAGGTAACAATTCCGATGGCTTCCTCGTACTGAATGACGTAAAGCGTCTTTTGGGTGATCCCCTCGATGGTAAGGGTGCCATGGTCGTAGCGGTCCAGCAGGGTCAGTGCATAGGCATAGTCGGCAATCACCCGCAGCACGTCCCTGCCGGTATCGCTCACCAGTTCCTGGTTGGTCAGGGTTCGAGCAAGCAGTTCCACGGTCTGCCGCATCGCCTGCAGTTTGGCGTCCTCCCCCCGCAGCCGCTGCTCGTTTACCGTATAGCCCTTGACAATATGGTCTCGCAGCACCTGTGTCGCCCAAATGCGGAAGCTGGTTGCTTTGGCTGAATTGACTCTGTAACCAACAGAAATAATCATGTCCAGATTATAGAAAATCTGGCTTCGCTTGACCTTCCGATCACCCTCAATCTGAACTCTTTCCATTTTGGAAACAGTTGCCAAAGCATCAAGCTCGCCGCTTCCCAGTATATTACGGACATGCTTCGAGATAGCCGGAACATTTACGTCAAACAGTTCTGCAAGCTGAGACTGAGCAAGCCAGATTGTATCCTCGTGAAGGCTTACCTCAAGATGTGTACTGCCATCCGGACTCTGGTAAAGAATGATTTCACTGGAGGATTGGCTTGTCATGGTAAACTCCTGTGAGTTCGTGCAAAAAAAATGCAGCAACTTAAAATGGTACCGGGGTATCCCGGTATCCGGAATTCGCACGGCCCGTTCAGGTTTTCGGTTCGGTGCGGGTAATCCTGGTGGCCAGATTCAGGCCGAGCATATTGCGGGCCTCCACCATCGCCTTCGTATAACCGCCCTTGACGGTATCGTGAATCACGTTGGGCTCCCCCTCTTCATCCCAGGGCCAGCCGGTCCGGACAATGGTAATCAGCAGCATCTCCAGCTCGTCGGACTTTTTGGTCAGCTCGGCATATTCATTATCCAGTTCAGCCAGAAGTGACAG
This sequence comes from Geobacteraceae bacterium GWC2_55_20, assembly GCA_001802125.1. Classification (GTDB taxonomy): domain Bacteria; phylum Desulfobacterota; class Desulfuromonadia; order Geobacterales; family Pseudopelobacteraceae; genus JACRCG01. The sequence goes on along the minus strand of MGZK01000067.1, from coordinate 12,171 downwards.
GTCTATTCCTTGCGCCTGCAGATAGTTTTTGAGTCGTGCCAGTGCGTTCGGCATAAATAATCCTCCGGGATCAAACAGTCAGGGGGGTGAGAGCATTGATCTGGCGCTGGTTCATCCGGCGTTCCGAATACCGCGGATATACCGGCCGACAGCGTCGAAATAGGCCTCCAGGTTGGCAGGCAGGATCGTGTTGTGGTCGCCCCGTTCAAAGACCAGCAGCCGTTTCGGCTCGTTGGCCCAGGCATGCAGGCGTTCGGCATGGGAGACCGACACCAGGTCGTCGTTGCGGGTATGCATGATCAGCACACGCCCCGTGAATGCGGCGATTTTTTCCTGCTGGTCGAAGCAGCGCTGCACAGAAGCCCGCAGCTCTTCGGCAGTCGCACCGACCTCGCGGGGCTCGATCCGGACCAGGATCCTTTCCAGCGGATCGGCCAGGCCGCTCTCGATAATCAGACCGGCTGCCCGGGGATAGCGGGCGGCGCCGTGCAGGGCGTACAGCGAACCGAGGGAGCGGCCGAAGAAAATGAGCTGTTCCTGCGGCACACCGCTGGCAGCCACGATCAGCTCCACATCCTCCAGCATGGCGGCCAACGCCGGCACACCGCTGGACATGCCGTAGCCGCGGTACTCGGCCAGCAGCAGATTGGCCCCCAGTCCGGTGATCCGCTCCTCGAACTCCCCCAGATAGTCGGCCACGCATTCGCCATTGCCGTGGAAATGGATAATGGTCGGGGCATCGTCATGCACGCGGCAGTAGCGGCAGCCGAGCCGGAAACCGTTGCCCTCCACGAAGAACGGCTCTTCGAAGCGGTTCGGCCAGGGATAGAAATAGCGGCCGGAAAGTACCGGGTGGTCAAGAAACTGATCGCTCATGTCCAGGGAAGCTGTCATAACCTCTTCGTCCTCCTGCACCGTAATCCAGTAAGTCTGCTTGTGGAGGGAGCGGGTCAGCTCGGCCAGTCGCCCTTCCGCAGCGCTCAGTTCCGGATAGCAGCCTACCGGAAAGCGGTTGCCGTTATCATCCTGGCGCCAGAGTTCAAACCTCATTAGTTAGCGCCCCAAGATGACGAAGCTGCCGCTGCGCAGCTTCTGCTCCAGCCATCTGCCAAGCCGGAGCTTCAGCAGCCTGCGGCTGGCAGGGATAAGAAAGAACAGGCCGATAAAATCGGTGAAGAACCCGGGGGTAAGGAGCAGGATCCCCCCGGCCAGGATGAACGCGCCGTCGAGAATATGTGCGGCCGGAAGACGCCCGGCAGCCAACTCCTGCTGTATCGCAACAATGACACTGAACCCCTGTGATCTGGCCAGCCAGGCGCCTGCCATGGAAATGGCGATCAGCATCGCCACAGTCGGCAGCGCACCGACCACCCGGCCGATCTTGATCAGCAGCCAGACCTCGATGATTGGAACAATGGTAAAAATCAGGAAGAGCCGAAGAAACATGGGAATCATCCTTTGCAACTTTTATGGGGTTTTGACCTGTCCACCATTCATTTCGGGGAATACGTTTGGCAATACTCCACCTTTGAGCCGATTTCAGCAATAACGTCCACATCTGTCGTAACACGAACATCAGGTGTCGCCGTATCGGTTATGAGCAGTGCGGTTGCTGCCCCACCCAGGAAGACCATCCGCTCCCGCAGCTCACCCAGGCGACTGGCCACATACCTGATCATTGCCATATTTGTCTCGACGGCCCTTACCATTCCTGCTCCAATCGTTCCGTAAGCAGCTTGGCGGCAAGATCGCGTTCACGCGCTCTTCCGTCGCGGATAGCGTCCACCAGGGCAAGCAGTTCATAGAACATCTGGTCGCGCAGCGCTGCTTTGGGCACAGAACGGTAAAGCGGAGTGAATTCATAGCCGCGCACCGCTCCATCCGGGTCCGGCCATACCGGCGGCGGTTCATCGGATTGGATTATGAGGCTGTTAAGAGGTGGAGCGGCATAACCGGTGGGAATACCACGGGTAAGCTGGCCGCGGTCGGGTGGGTAAGCATATTTAACGCCATGCACCAGGAATTCCTGTAGAGACCGTATGACCGGCACATTGCGCTGGGAGTCAAACAGCCGCGCAGCAGCAGCCCGCCTGATGCCGCTATGAACCTCCGACGGGCTCATGCCCAATTCGAGCGCAAGAGCGCTGTAGGACCAGGTCCGGTTGCCGAGGGTGACGAGTTTGAGGAGTATGACGATGTCTTGGGGTTTGAGTATCATGGGCATATTCTATTCGCGAATCGCGAATGGCGCAACAAGAAACTTTGCGCAGGTGGGTGACGGAGGTGGTGCTGTTGATGATGGTTTCGTCCAACAGGCCTTCGTGATGCTGCGGCCGGACAGGGTCAGCAGGAAACCCGGCACGTTGGGATCGGCCGCGATCTGGCGCGAAGTGATCACAGCATAGGAATCGGACGCGCCCCCACCAAAGGTACTTGGCACGAGGGAGAAGATTGTCTGTTTTGAAATTTAGCGGGGCTTCAAGGTAGTCCCGCGTTTTTGAATATTCCCATTGTTTCTTTGTCTCCTCATTATTTTAGCGTGTGAATTTCAAGAATTGCTTGACTCACCGATATACCGGTTATAAAATCAACAAAAACACAAAGTATATCGGTGACACGTCATGCAAACGATCAAGCTCTACGAAATCCTCTCCTCTTACAACCGCTATTGGACCACTGCTGACATCGATGCCGGTATCAAGCGGGATCTTCTCCCCAACTGCCTCGGACAGCTTGACTCCAAGGATATTGTTGTCCTCAAAGGGGTGCGTCGGTGCGGCAAGTCAACCCTGATGGCGCAGGTAATTAGGGAACTGCTTGCCCGTAATGTGCAGCCGACCTCGATCCTGCGGGTCAACCTGGAAGAGCCGCTGTTCTCCTCCGAATACTCGGTGGAACTGCTGGAGCAGATATATCGCACCTACCGTGACCGGGTGCAGCCGGAAGGTAAATGCTGGCTCTTCATGGATGAAGTGCAGAATGTACCCGGCTGGGAGAGTTGGGTGCGGGGGCGCAGCGAAACCGAGGATATCAAGATATTTGTCACCGGTTCATCGTCACAGATGCTTTCCCGCGAGATCGGCACCAAGCTGACCGGCAGGCATGTGTCGTTTGAGGTCTACCCGCTTTCATTTCAGGAATTTCTGCGCTTCAGTAATCTGGAAGTCGGAACCGAGCTTGACTATACGACCCGGAAAGCGACGGTCAGAAAATCGTTCAGTGATTACCTGAAGTACGGCGGGTTCCCGGAAGTGGTGTTAAGAGAATCAACCGATGATAAAGAACTCCTGCTCAAGAATTATTTCGAGGATCTGCTCTACCGGGATATCGTTACCCGCTATGAGATCAGGGATGTGGCCAACCTGCGCAATCTGGCGGTGTATCTGCTGACCAACGTCGCCAAGCCGACCAGCATAACCAAGCTGAAAAACAACTTCACCATTTCCCAGGACAAAACCGAAAATTATGTGTCGGCCATCATGGAAAGCTATCTGCTGTTTCAGCTGCAGATGTTCTCCTATTCGCTCAAGAGCACCATGCGGGCCGGATTCAAGCCGTATGCCATCGACACCGGACTGCGCAACCGGGTCGCCTTCGCCTTTTCAGAAGATATGGGCTGGCTGGTGGAAAACGTGGTCTACTGCCACCTGAAGCGGCACCATGAAGAGGTCTACTATCACTCTGAAGGCAGCGACACTGACTTTGTGGTCAAGGAGGGGATGAAGATCACCAAGCGGATTCAGGTTTGGTATGAAGATGTATCGGTGCTCAGCATACCGGATCGGGAGCTGGCCTGTTTCCAAAAGCCTCTGGAAGGCCATGAAGCGGCAGAATCAATACTGGTGACCAACAATTTTGAGGATGTGATCGATACCGCCGGTGGCAAGGTTCTGTGCATTCCGGTGGCTAAGTTTCTGCTGGGATTTGGTACCGGTCGATAAAAAAACGTCTGACTGGGCTCCGCTATCACTATGCTGCTTTCAACAACTGCACGTTATCCAAAACCTTTTGATAACGCCCTCTGCATACCACAAATCAAACGCATTCTGGGCGCTCAGCCAGAACGCAGAAGAATTGCCGAACAGTCGTGAAAGACGCAGCGCCATAACTGGACTAACAGCACGGCGGCATTGCAGCAGCTCGTTGGCCGTCTGTCGCGATACTCCCAGTGCCGCCGCAAGGGAAGTCACAGTAAGACCGTAGTCCGGCATGAAATCCACGCGCAACATTTCCCCCGGATGGGTGGGGGAAACGGTTCTTTTGTTGCTGTTTGGTATACTCATTTTTTCACCTCGTCCACTCAAGGTGTGCTTTAACTTTTTATATTATCGATCCCGCAATTCAAAATATCGACAATCGTATGGGCATCGCCTGTTGAACGTCCCAGCCCCAGTCGGATCGTCTGAAAGGTTTCATCATCACTGAGGCCAATCGCTTTGAGTACATGGGATGGCTCAACCTTGATCGTAGAGCAGGCAGAACCTGTAGAGAATGAGAGTTTGTTTTTCAAACAATAGATCAAGGCTTTCGCCTCGACACCAGGGATGGTGAGGCTAAGGTTGTGGGCAAGCCGATTGTGTGGGTGGCCGTTAAGCTTGATGTCCGGGAAGGTTTGCTGGAGTCGCTGAAAGATCAGGCTTGCCGACTCTCTCAGTCGGCTGTTTTCATCCTTCATTTTTCTAGTCGCCAAAGTCAGCGCTTCAACCATCCCGACAATGCCTGGCACATTCAGTGTGCCCGAGCGCATCCCCTTTTCATGGCCGCCACCGAAAGAGATTGGACTAAGTTTGATCAGCGGGGAATAGGAACGAACAAAGAGCCCCCCAACACCTTTTGGGCCGTAGAATTTATGAGCACTGAATGAGAGCAGGTCGATGTTCATGTCATAGACGTCGATCTTTTCATGACCGATAGCCTGGGCTGCGTCGGTATGAAAGATGATTCCTTTCGACTTGGCAAGGGCACCGATTTCCTTGATCGGCTGGATGGTGCCGATTTCATTGTTGGCAAACATTACCGACATCAGGATAGTTTCCTTCTTGATGGGCTTTTCCAGGGCTTCCAGATCAACGACACCGTTGCAGTCCACAGGTAGTAGCGTTATCTCCGCCCCTTCGCTTTGCAGGTAGTTGAGGGTATCCAATACGGCAGGATGTTCGATTGCTGTTGAAATGATGTGGTTGCCTTTGTCTCGGAAACGCCGATACGCACCGATCAAGGCCAGATTATTTGATTCCGTCGCACCGCTGGTAAAGACAACCTCGCTCTCTTTGCGGCAACCAAGACCTTTTGCAATACTCTCCCTGGCGCTGTTGACCGCATCCTTCGCACGTGTACCATGCAGGTGATCAATGCTGGCGGCGTTGCCGTAGATCTCGCAGAAATACGGCAGCATTTTCTCCAGCACCCGCCTGTCTACCGGCGTTGTGGCATTGTGATCGAGATAAATCGGTTCTGGCATATAGGTTATTTCTTTCGCTTTACAGAGGATTGTTTCACCAGCAATTTTTCCTCAGACTTTACCCGCCGCTCCAGCTTCTTGATATCCTCGGCAGGTGGCAGCTCTTCCGGCTTTATACCGCGATCCGTCAATACCCTGCGCACATCAAGATTGTTCTTCACATGCTCGTTGGTAATCGTTGATTCATGGCACAGATCGTCGCGCTTGATGTTGAAGTTTGTTATTTCGTTGGCGAAATCCTTGGCCTTGATGGTAATTGTTGGGAGGAAATCGGCCAATGCTCGACCATCCGGCATTCCCAGCCGATCTTTCATCTGCTGGGTTGTCTTTCCACCAAACAGCGCGGCATCCCCCTTGCTGCGGATACGGGCGAAGCCGATGTTGTCGCCGATTCTCTCGAAAATAAGGCCGGAGAGTTCCTTTTCAGACAGCGTGAGCTTTTGGCGAGCATTTAGACGTTCCTGCTCTTCTAGGCGTTTTTCAATCAGTTCAAGCCTTCGAGTTTGAACAGCAAAGTATGTCTGGGCAAAGGCAATTTCCACCTTACGTGGATCACCGTTCTGGGCGATGAGATAGCAGGCATAACGGGTCAGGGCAATATCATCAATTTCACGCTCGGCGCCGGAGCCGATATCGACCATTTTCCTGACGTCAGGAAAATGGTCTGCAATAGAGTGCCCGGCAGTTTGGCAAGCTATCTTGGCCTTGTCGATAACCTTGGCAAAGTTTTCCCACTTGGCATATCCGAGAAGCCCCTGTAGGTCACGGGCAAACCAGAATTCCTCACCTTCAATCTGGTGGGCATAATCCTCAAAGTTATTATGCAGCTGGATAATGATGTCACTTTTCATGGCATTACCTCGTTTGTGGATATCTGTATCGATAATCTGCTACGTTTCACCTTACCTTTATCGTCGGTATGGATGCGATAGTTGATCTTTGCCAGATTGCGTCTGATATCCCAGCCAAGCTGTTTGTACTCTTCTTCTTTAAGACTTTGGGGGGTCAGAGTCGCGGGGTCACCCAAGATGACAAATTGATGGTTAAATCTTAACAACATGGAAGCCTGACCACGCGCTGTTCATTACTACCTCTATTGGTTTCCCAAGGGGGATGGCTGCTTGCTATTTTTCTATTGCAATAATTAGAAAAATATCAAGCAACCAAATCAAGTGATTTCCTGTCTTAGATTTCTAGATTTGGCGTTATAACCGCCATTCATTGCGATGTTCGGCCAGATATTGACGCGCCGGCCAAAGGTCCTGATCTGCAGGCGGGGTGATGCTGCGGCCGGACAGGGTCAGCAGGAAGCCCGGCACGTTGGGATCGGCTGCGATCTGGCGCGAAGTGATCACGGCATAGGAATCGGACACCCCCATCATCCCCTCGTCAAAAGCCCAGTGGCAAAGCTTGCACAGGGCCATGCCGTTGCGGATATCGTCGTTTCGGCTCCTGCACCAGGGGACGATATGGGCGGCATCGACCACGGTGTGCTGTTCCGGCGTGATGATCCGCACTCCACACAGGGCGCAGCGGTGATCGTAGGCCTTCACCACGATGCGGCGAAACCCCTGGTCGCGGGCCGCCGGGCGGTAGTTGTCCGCTTCGACAATCTCCATGACCAACGGCATGTGGGATTTTTCCACCAGCAACCGGCCGTAGTCGAAGGCCTCGCGGTTGATGATCGACTGTTCCCGCAACAGCACCGCCGCCTCGATCGAGAAGCAGGACTGCAGCAGTGCTTCCCGCAGCGCCTCCCGCCCTTCCCCGCTCTGCATGACCTGGAACAGCCCGTCGTCCAGCCTGGCACCCAGGGCATATTTGCGCAGGTAGGTGACGGAGGAGGTGTTGTTGATGATGGCCGGGTTGATGGTCGTGCCCGGTTGCGGCACCAGTTCCCAGAACGGTTCCCGATCGAGGCGTGAAAAGGGAAAAGCGATACTGCTGGTCTGGCAGAGTGGGATGATCCGCCGCCAGTAGAGGTTGAAGAGTTCGTTAAGCTCCACCAGATCGCCGCTAACAGCGATGAATGGCGAGGTGATCACGCCCCGATGCACCAGGTCCAGCACCGCCAGCAGCAGGAGCGGCTTGTGCGGGGCCTTGCGCTTGGTGGCGTCGGTCCAGGTCGCGCCGGGGGCGCGGTTGAGGGAGGCGAAATGTTTTAGTGCTGGTGTGAGTGCAGTCATTTTCTCATTATATCGGAGAAGCCGGCTATCTTATCAACTTGGAAGCCTGACCCGGGCAGTTTTCCTTGTAGTGGGCTACATCATACTGTTTGCCATCAGCGGCAGTTGTTCGGTAAAACCGAACAACTGAATTTTCATCCAGTTCGCCATCCTCAAAAATATGCTTGATATGTTCGCTGACGGTTCCCTTGGCCTTGCCGAACAGCTCGCCAAGCTGTTTCTGCGACAGCCAGAGGGTTTCAGCCTCCAGCATGACATCTATCCTGGTGCGGCCATCCTCGCTGCAGTAAATCAGGAATTGATCGGTTTCGTTTTTCATAGGGTGGAACTCCAGCTTTTATAAGTCAGATGAAAGCCTGTATCGGGGTGGAGCCTGGAAGGGCTGCCGGGAGTATCGGATTTGCAGGAGGTTATGCTGGGGATCAGGGTGGACATGGGTTTGCCTTGGATTTTATGGAGAATGTAGACGCGACCCTCGTATGCTCGCCACTAATTCTAAAACTGCAAGGTATGCATACCCTTCTTGTAATAAGGGCCAACACAAAGATCAGAATCTTCCAGATCTGGAGCTATCATGCTAGTGGTAAAGATGACCTGAAAGGCAACCTCCTGCCCCTTGCAGAAATCAACAAGGTGATATTGAAAGCTGTGGCTCCTCACGGGCTGCATTCCTTTGTCCTCAATATTATCCATCAACATAAATCGGGGAAATCTAATCTTTGGATCTGCTAGTGAAGCTAATAATACAGTGAGGCGAAAAGCATTCTTTAAGTACACCATTGAACTTGCTGAAAACCTAGATCTGCCATTGATCTCCGTTTTATTCTTACCAAAATTGTAATCAAAATCTTCTGCGTTCTTAAATTCAGGTTCAAAATCATCTAATCTTATTATCTCTAATACCTGTTTTTTTAACAGGCTATAAACTAGCTCCTTTCTTCTAATATTTGAAGCCTGCAACTGCTCAAGTCTAGTTCTGGTTTTGTTAATCATGCCCTGAACATGTTCCTTTTTATCACTCAGAATGTCTAGGTTCTGAGCTACCAACATTTTTTCTTTTAACGTGTCAATGGACTTATTCATGTAACCAATATCAACCAAGAAGTTTGATGCTAGTGCATCCGAATATGTGTCTGATTTTTGTAACAAATTAAGCTCATATTTTTTCTTGTTAAGCGTGTTTATAACAGCAGGAATCTTGGTGTTAGCTTCATCTAGGCGCGCTTTATTAATTTCCAAAACTTTTTGAGATTCAACAAGTTGGAAATCAAGATCTCTTCGCATCCGAAGGTAAGGTGACTTATCACCCTCTCTAACAGATGAGGTTTTACATAGATAACAATGATCTGCACTTTCGTTTTCAGATATAACGGATAAACATACTGGGCAGTATCTAAACGATAAACTTCCAAGCTCAAGTTGAGTTGTTTCTGATTCCTCAAGACATTTTATTCGATCACGTATGGCATTAAGGAATAAAGTTATATCCATTATTTCCGAAACGAGTTCTTCCTTTTCTTTTAGCAGACCACTAAATTGCTCAGAGAGTTCGGAAACTTCTGCATGAAGAACTTTCGTTTTTGAAGCCGCTTCAAGTTCTAATTCATCGACTTTTTTTGTGCGTATTTGTTCAAGATCATTTCGTTTTAGCGCAATTTGTTTGGTTACGCTTTCAATCTCATTTTGGACGGATGAGACGTTCAGTAGAGTGTTTTGTGCTCCAAGAAAGCTGTAGATTGCCTTAAGTTCACCATGTATCTCGTCAAATTCTTTGTTAAACTTCAAAAGTTCTTGTCTTAACTTGTGAACTTCTAAATCATCAAGGCCAAGCAGATACTCCCCTATGGCTGTTCTTGTGTTTTCAGAATCAAACTGCTCTTCCTGCCTAAATATCATCGTAGGAGGCGTGATTTGATCCACATATATGAACCTAAGCAACTGATGCAGGGTTAGGTTCGCGTTATCATCGGTTTTGTGGTACGGCATGCCCAAGATGTTCATGACAATTTGTGTAAAGCTTTTCTTGAACGCGCTGCTGGCATAAGGGAATACCTGCCAGTTTGTTACATTTGATTTTGAGTCCTCAAGAGCCCCCTCATATATACACATCTTACTTTTTTCTTTTTGTTCAATTTCTCTTATAAAGGTAAAAACCTTTTCATTTAGAAGCAGTTCACAGAAGACGGCGTCACAAGATGCAGCTTCTGCTGTCCATCCTTTTACATCGCCTCCTAATGCGAAAAAAATGAGATCCATTATTGTAGATTTTCCGGTTCCATTATCTCCTCTGATGATATTGATTCCTAAATGGAATACTTGGTCATACACCGGTTTTGCATCTTTTATAATCAAGAGCCTCTGTATCACAATACTCGGATTAAATTTTGTCATATCGATACTCCATTAGATTGCTACGTGCCTTTAAACCTTTTGGACCATTAAAATCTATAGAGATCAGCTCGTTTACAAGGTATATAAACCAGGGCTGTTTAGTTGTAGGATCGGAGTTGATTTTCTCTTTAATTGTTTTAGGCGTTTCAGTTTGAGTTCTTTTGATTGATGCAGAATTGAAGGCATCCTTGTCCAACATTCCTCTGGCAACCAATGAGGCAATACAGGCATCTTGTATATTACTCAACTCGAACATAAGCCGTGATGGATTAGGTATGGTTTCGTATGGTTCGGGAATATTATTAAAAGCTTTTTTTGCAATTCTTATTTCTTGGGGAAGAATAACCGCTTTAAGCAGGTTTGGGAATAATAGATAAAAATCAAGAACCCTGAATTTTTCGTAAGACAATTCATCAACTTTGATATTCTCGAATAATAAAAAAAATCTATAGGCACAATGAGCAATATCGTAAGCAGGGTGATAGATAATCATGACTGACTCCATTTTAAATGGCACTTGCCAGTCAGAAAAAACAACATCCCCTTAATATGTTCAGTAGTAATTTCGATCGAAAAATCAGCTAAATTAGCATACACGGTTTCGATAATCTCTTTGTAAATAAGCCTGTCTATTTCTTCAATTGAAGCACCTGCCATTATTGCAGGTTTGACCTTATTGTTGAACGCAGTGCATACATAAGCAAGAATGTGTACATAGGCATGTTGCATAACTAGAGATAGCTGGGATCGAAATAGTTTTCGAGCAAATAAATCTTTTAAAATTAGCGCATTTTCTAGCAGGTCCAGCCGGTCTGCCTGTTTTAATTTCTCTTCTAAACCTATGGTGTCTATTTCTGTCATTGAGTAATGTGCTAAGTCATCAATAAATCCTGCAAATGTCGCATCTTCAACAACTTTATGCTTTATTGCCATTATCATTTTCTGTAGTGGATGTTGTTCGTTTGGGTAGTTATTGATAGTGTTAATATCTCTTCCTGCTTGGTAGTTGTTGTTCCCGTCTAGTGCCTGTCTATTTGTCGAGAGCATTGCGGCCACCACCATTTATTTTGACATCCCTACCCGCTTGGATATTATTGTTTCCTTTGATTTTTTGTGCATTACTCTTTTTCTTGAGCTTGAAATAAATAAAACCTCCACCAACAGTGGCAATGGCAAGCAGAAGCGAAGCAATTGAGGCCATACCTGCTATTGTGTTGAAAAACTCCATTACCTTCTCCTTTTATGCTTGGTGTTCAAATTACAGCTCAATCCTTTAGCATAACTTAAATCTGGTTACATTATAATTGTTCAAGGGAAAACCTCTGGGGTTAGAGTTTCGGATATTTGAGGAACCGTTTATGGAAAATCCCATATTATCCTTCAAATCTCAAACCCACCCATTCATATATTCACCCGTTGCAACATTTCAATTGCGCTGACATCCATCTTTGAAAACTAATTGCATATCCTGTCCCCGGGACTTGTCAGACGCCGCATCCCAGCATCTGCCGACAGCAGCTTCATTTGCTGGATAGCGGTCTGATTCAGCAGTTTCAGGCGTTCGGACTGCACCAGGCCTTGATGTATGAAATGTGAGTTCAGCGTTTCCAGATTGGCCAGACAGACCAGTTGTGGGAAAACTGGCCAGGGGAGCCCACCAGGGTCAGGCTTCCAAGATTCTAAATTTATGCTACCTCACCCCTCATGCCGCCACTCATAGCTCACCTTCAACAGAAGACAACAATGGTGTCAAAGCTACACATATGACAAAAACATAATTTGCGCTTTGATTTTCACGAACTCCATATGAATTCTTACGCAACACTCAAAACGCCCCTGCACTGCGGATACTGCGAACAGCCCAGAAACTTACTGCCCTTGGGAAAACCTCTGGGGTCAGGTTAGCGTTTCGGATATTTGAGGAACCGTTTATGGAAAATCCCATATTATCCTTCAAATCTCAAACCCACACACCCATTCATATATTCACCCGTTGCAACACTTCAATTGCGCTGACATCCATCTTTGAAAACTAATTGCATATCCTGTCCCCGGGACTTGTCAGACGCCGCATCCCAGCATCTGCCGACAGCAGCTTCATTTGCTGGATAGCGGTCTGATTCAGCAGTTTCA
>MGZK01000066.1 GCA_001802125.1 Geobacteraceae bacterium GWC2_55_20 | reverse complement strand
TGCTGGGGCGGCGCCACCTTCGACGTCTCGATGCGCTTTCTGAAGGAAGATCCCTGGCAGCGCCTGCACAAATTGTCGGAAGCGGTTCCCAACATCCTGTTCCAGATGTTGCTACGCGGCTCCAACGCGGTCGGCTACACCAACTATCCGGACAACGTGGTTGAGAAGTTCGTCGAGGAAGCCGCCAACTCCGGCGTGGATATCTTCCGCATATTCGACTCGCTCAACTGGACCACCGGCATGAAGGTGGCAATGGAAGCGGTCCGGAAGAGCGGCAAGATCTGCGAGGCAGCCATCTGCTACACCGGCGACATCACCGACCCCAAACGGGACAAATATCCGCTGGAATACTACATCAACATGGCCAAGGAGCTGGAGCAGATGGGCGCCCACATCCTGGCCATCAAGGACATGGCCGGCCTGCTGAAGCCGCTGGCTGCGTACAAGCTGGTCAAGGCGCTGAAAGAGAATGTCGGCATCCCGATCCATCTCCACACCCACGATACCTCCAGCAACGGCAGCGCCATGCTGCTGAAAGCCAGCGAAGCCGGTGTCGATATCGTCGACGCGGCGCTTTCCTCACTGTCAGGACTGACCGCCCAGCCGAACCTGAATGCGCTGGTGGCATCACTGGAAGGGAGCGAACGCGACCCGCTGGTCAACGCCGCCGGACTGCAGAAACTGGCCAACTACTGGGAAACGGTGCGCGATTATTACGCGCCGTTCGAATCCGGCCTGAAAAGCGGCACGGCCGAGGTTTACCACCACGAAATTCCGGGCGGCCAGTACTCGAACTACAAGCCACAGGTGGCCGGACTGGGACTGATCGAGCGCTGGGACGAGTGCAAGGAGATGTACCATAAGGTCAACATGATGTTCGGCGATATCGTCAAGGTGACGCCTTCCTCGAAGGTGGTCGGCGACATGGCCATGTTCCTGGTAAAGAACAACCTGGAGCCGGAAGATGTCTTCACCACCAAGGAAGAGCTGGCCTTCCCCGAATCGGTAGTCGGAATGTTCAAGGGGATGCTGGGACAACCCTACCAGGGCTGGCCGCAGGAACTGCAAAAGATCGTGCTGAAGGATACACAGCCGATCACCTGTCGTCCGGGTGAACTGCTGGAACCGGTGGACTTTGAAGAGGAACGGCTCAAGCTGGAGGAAAAACTGGGACATCGCATTGATGACAAGGCGCTGGTTTCGGCCATCCTCTATCCCAATGTATACCCGGATTTCGACCGTCATCGCCAGGAATACTCCGACACCTCGGTGATCCCGACTCCGATCTTTTTCTACGGACTGGAACCGGGCCAGGAGACCTCGATCGACATCGAGCCGGGCAAAACCCTGATCATCAAGCTCAACACCATCGGCAAGGTACAGAAAGACGGAACCAGGGCCGTATATTTCGAACTCAACGGCAACAACCGTTCGGTCGTCATCCGCGACCACTCGGTGGAAACCGACGAAAAGGCCCGTGAAAAAGCCGACAAGGGCAATGCCAGCCACATCGGCGCTCCGATGCCTGGCAAGGTGCTCAAGGTCAACGTCAAGGCCGGCGACGAAATCAAGGCCGGCGATGTGCTGATGGTGACCGAGGCAATGAAGATGGAAACCAACATCAAGGCCAAGGCCGACGGCAAGATCGCCGAGGTGAAGTTCAAGGAAGGCGAAAAGGTTGACAAAGAGGATCTGGTGTTTGTAGTGGCCTGACCGTAGCGCTTGAATCTTCAGCATTAACGCCCCGCTTCCGAAAGGAGGCGGGGCGTTTTGTTGTCTGTCATTTGTTCGACCCTACTTCACCACGATCCGATCAATTATAGACGATCGCCTGCAAGCTTATGGCCTTGGTTACTGACATTAACAGATGGCATTTACTCTTGTTATGTTCGGTTGGGTGGACTATTATTTCGTAACAGTAGGTTCAGCTTTCCATAAAAATCATCCGAGGACTGTATATGCCGACAATCAGCATGTTTTACGGTATATTGGTTTTGATGTTTTTTCGTGACAACCGTAGACACCATCTACCGCATATCCATGTGCGCTACCAAGGTGACGAAGCCGCAATAGCCATAGAAGATGGACGCATACTTGATGGCACGGTGCCAGCCAAACAGCTCAAAATGGTCCTGGCATGGATCGAAATACATAAGGAAGAGCTTCAGGTTGATTGGGAGTTGGCCGTGAATGGTGATGAACCTTTCAGAATAGCTCCGTTACAGTAAAGGAGTGCAAAATGCTGCTTGATGTTGTGAAAGTAAAAACACAGCCGGATTATCAGCTGGATCTGGAATTTGCAAACGGCGAACAAAGGCGCTTCGATATGCGCCCACTACTTGCTGTTAAGCCTTGGAACCGCATATCCAGCCTTCATCTGTTTGAACATGCCAGGGTCGAATATGGAACTGTTGTCTGGCCGGGAGAGATTGATATCGCTCCAGAGACACTATATGATGATTCTGTTGTTTTGAGCACACGTTGAGATATTTATCGTAGCGTAATTAAGCCAACTTGCTACAAACAGCGCTAACGCCCCGCTTCCGCAAGGAGGCGGGGCGTTTTATTGAGTGTCATTATTCGATTTTACTTCACCACAACCCGGTCGATAATCACAGTCCCCATACCAATGACTAACCCGCGGATGGTCGTTGTATTGGGACGGGTCTGATATAACTGGTCATAACCTCCGCTGATGCGGACCTGTTTGCTGGTTCCACATAGCAGGGTTTCCGGCAGATCGATCCCCCAGACTTGTATGGTACTGCCCGATGAAACCGGCGAATCGTAGGCTTTCTGGAGAGTCGAAAAATAGATGGGGGTCGTGCCGTCGATTCTGGTGATATGGGCCGTATCCAGGTTGAAGGCTACGGTTGCGGTCCGGTCCCGGTCCATGGTCAGGAGCCCGTCGGCCCCATTGACCGTGTCGCAGCCGCTCCAGTCGCTAAACAGTGGGTACTGGCTGGCCGGCTGCGCTGAGGTTGAGCTGGGTGTCGCCCAACACGGACCGGGTACAGGCGCTGTTGCAACTGAAGGGCGGCAAGACGCTGACCACGCCTCCGCTACCGGTTCCGCTGAAGTCAAGGGTCAGGAGATAAGAGGCCAAGCCCACCTGATAACTGACCGCAGCCTCGGGTGGATTCATATGTGAAAAACCCTCTCGGCGTAAGATACCACAAGCAACCTGCCCTTGTGTTCAGTTCTTTATGTGTATCCGCAAAGCACACCACACATTCCAAACCCTGAAATCTCACCTGCCCGGGGGCGGCGTGGCATAGCCGCCGTTGTCCCACAACCGGTTGGAATAGCGGCGGGGCGGAACGTCGCAGGTGATTACCCCCAGCCGGCAGAGCGTGCTGCGCCACTCGTATTTCAGATGGATGGTCTCGACCGCCCTCCCCTCCGGCTCGAAAGCCACCACCTGAACCGGCGAGTATTCCTCATGTCCATAGCCGGTTCCGGCGCTATCCAGGGACTTCTTCTCCGCCTTGGCGGCATGGTTGCGGGATATCTCACCGGTTGGAGCCGGCGCTGCCGCCGCAGGAGCAGACTCGGCCCGGTCGGCCATGCCGGAGCTTTTGCCGGCCTGATCACGCTGCCAGGCTGGCACCGACTGGGACTGTATCCGCGGTTGCGGCCGGTAGCGCCGCAGTTCCGGATATGCCGCTACCGAAATCACCCCCATGGCGCTGCGGTCGCCGAAGGCTGCCGCGTATGAGTCCGGCACGTTGGTGAAATAGAAGCGGTTGACATGGTCTCCGGAAGAGCGCCAGCCGGAAAACTCGCCGGACCCGTATGGTTCCAGGATATACATCCGTTCGCTGTTCTTCATCCAGGATCTTTCTCCGCTAATGATGTTGCGGCCGTCCACGGCGATTACCAGCCCTACCCGCCGGTCGAGGCGGTTGCGCACCTCGATCCGGTAATGGTCCCCCTTGACCGCTTCGGCATAGACCTTTTTCAGGCCGCTGCGCATCTTCACCGGATAGGTCGGCAGGCTGCGGCCGTCATCGCTGATGATGCGCACCTCCACGGCATCCCCCACTCCCCCGGCCATTACCTGAACCGCACTCAATACAACTGCCAGAATTACCGCCACGATGGTTTTCATGATTTGTTCCTCCCAGGGAAATAGTGTGTCTTTGTTTCCTTTGACAGCAGCGGGAGGATAAAAGTTCCAATATTTTTTGGAATGGTTCATTTTTTTCATCGCAATTGCAATGCGGCTGAAAAACCAAATACACGAGTGTATTTTTCATATGTACGCAGAAAAAGCAGTTAACCGCAGATGAACGCCGATACACGCAGAGAAATCAAAAACCAACCAAATACTGGTTTAACCCTATATGGTGATTATTTCTTTTGATGTAAGTCCAGGTTTTCTCGGCGTGCATCCGTTTTTCTCGGCGGTTAATTGCGTTTTTAGAAGGATGAATTGTTCGGGAGAATCATCCTGCAAATTAAAAGGCCGCCCCGGATTCTAGGCGGCCATAGCTTGAAGATGAACTGATATCAGACCATAGCCCTGCGTGGCAAGCCTTCGGCGGTGGTTGTTTCTTTCGATGAATACCGGCGGTTGACCCAGCCGCGTACCGGTTTATCACAATTTTCAGGCAATCTCCCCTGTGTGACATTGAGCTGGATCTTAGCCGCAGCAACGATCTCTCCCGCGAGGTGGAGTTGTGAAATACCTGCTCGATACATGTCTGGTTTCCGAACTGGTAAAAAAGGAGCCGAATCCGGCGGTGGTGAGCTGGCTGGACGAGCAGGATGAGCAGAAACTGTTTCTGAGTGTCCTGAATCTGGGTGAGTTGCAGAAGGGGATCAGCAAGCACCCGAATGGCACAAAAAAGGAAGAGCTGCAGGCGTGGGTGGCGCTCGATCTGGTAGAGCGGTTTATCGGCAGGATTCTGGAAATTGATCTTGAAACGGCACTCTGTTGGGGAAGACTCCAGGGAGATGCGGAGCAGGCGGGAGAGGAGATGCCGGTAATGGATTCGCTTATCGCCGCCACCGCTGCGGCGCATGGGTTGGTTGTGGTTACGCGGAATGTCAGTGATATTGAGAGATGCGGGGTGAGAGTTTGTAATCCGTGGGAGTGAATTAAGCTCAAGCTGTCCCTGGAATTTCAAGACTGGAACTTAAATCAGTAGAATGCATCAATAATGCACACAAAAAACTGATTACTCACACGGAGGCACGAAGGCACAAAGGAAAACCAGGAAATATGCTTGATAAACTTGGTTTTAACTTTCTCCATGCCTTCGTACCTCTGTGAGAGGTAAGTTTTTGACTCTACGCGGCGTGAGGGGAATGGCCGGTTGACTTTTTGTATGTATTTCAATACTGTTGCGGCGGGTGCTGACGTGATCTTTTCTTTCTTCGACAAATCCATCAACGAATGCAACGTGGTCGGTACCCCCGATTCCGGTTTCGGCCCGAATGGGGAAGGTTACTTCCGGTTGTCGGCCTTCGGCCATCGCTAGAATGTTATTGTGGCGGTGGTGAGGATACCAAGGAGTCATGTATGATCAAAAACCTGAACGATAGAGAAGAATTGGCCCTGAGGGATTTTCTGGCCAAGGTTGCTCAGCGCTTTGGGGGGAACTACCTTTACAGCCTCATGTTCGGCTCCAAGGCCCGCGGCGACGCCCACGAAGGTTCCGATCTCGATGTGGCTGTGGTCATGCAGAAAGCCGATTTCGAGACCAAGCGCGCCATCTACGCCATAGCCTACGACGAACTGCTGGAAAACGAGGTGGATATCTCGCCGGTCATCTTCTCGCTAGATGTTTTCGAACGTCAGAAGGCCGCTCACTTTCCGCTTTTACGTGAGATCGAACGGGACATGGTGCCGCTGTGAACGACGCCCTGCTCTCCGACGATCCGATCGCCTTTCTGATCCAGCGGGGGCAACGATTCGCTCAAGAGCGCCGAGGCGCTGGTCGAGCTAGACCTCATCCTCGACGGTCTCTCCCGCGCCTACTACGCCGCGCTTTACCATGCACGGGCACTGCTGCTCTCCATCGATATCATCCCCAAAAGCCACAAAGGCACGCTCACCCTCTTCTCCCTGCATTTCATCAAGACCGGCATCATCCCCAAGGAGATCGGAGTCATCTTCTCGATCCTTCAAAAGATACGGGAGGAATCGGATTATGAGATCGGCACGTTTTACGAGCGGGATGAAGCGGAGAGACTTCTGGAGGACACCAGGCTGTTTTGCAGAACGGTGGTGGATGTGCTCAAGGCGAGTGGTAAGGGCGTTTGATGTTGTTTGGGAATTAAGTATGGTGTTCCCAAATTCTTATGGCTGCATTCTGAATCAGGACTACCGTTATCACTCTCCATGCCGCTCAGCCCAAAGAAAAACATCGGAGATGATTCCATTATGAGCACAAAACCTACACCAATGGATAAAGCACTGGCAAAAGTCTGCGAACTCTGCCCGGTCTGCCTTCATGCCCGGTATCATCAGAAAGGGATGGTCTTCGATTTCGTGAAGAACATCGAGCAAGACATCTGCCCCTTCTGTAAGGCGTATGAGCGGGTTCACGGCCAGAAAGCCCACGAGAAGAGAGGATAACCATGTCAACCGTAACCGTAGTGGCAAAGATAATTGCAAAAAGCGATGCTATCGAGGCCGTGAAAAAGGAACTCCTCAAAATGCTGGCAGCTACTCTTCAGGAAGAAGGGTACATGGAATACCGGCTCCATCAGGACAATGAAAATCCGGCTGTTTTTGTTTTCTATGAGAACTGGAAGAATCCGGCCTGCCTGGAACAGCACATGAACTCCCCACATTTCCAGGCATACGTTGCAGCGGTTGGTGACCTGATTACTGACAAGGCCGTGCACCAACTGACTGAAATAAGGTGATGCACCACATGATTGACCACAACAGACTCTTCACTACCTTCATGGAACTCTGTGCCATAGATTCCGAACCGACCCGTGAACGGTTGATGGCTGACCGGCTGACGGAGATGCTGGCAACACTCGGTTTCGTTGTTTCGGAAGATGACACCGGCAAGAAAATCGGCGGCAGTGCCGGAAACCTCTATGCCCGCCTGGAAGGCACAGCTGCCGGCGAAGCGCTGCTCTTCTCCTGTCACATGGACCGGGTTGTCCCCGGTGTAAATGTCAAGCCGCGTATTGAAGGGGATTATATCGTCAGCGATGGCACAACCGTACTCGGAGCAGACGATGCTTCAGGCCTGGCCGCCCTGCTGGAGGGAATCACCGTACTGAAGCAAACCGGCAAAGCTCATCCGACTATTGAGTTGGTACTGACCGTCGCAGAAGAGTTGTCTCTGGTGGGTTCCAGGCATTTCGATACAACACAGGTCACTTCACGGACAGGGTTTGTTCTGGATGCCGGCGGGAATGTCGGGGAAATCGTACTTCAGGCACCGGAACATATTAAATTCAAAGCTGTGTTTCATGGTCGTAGCGCTCATGCCGGCTTTGCCCCCGAACAGGGAATCTCGGCGATACAGATTGCGGCAACGGCCATAAGCCGGATGGGACTGTTGCGCATTGACGCGGAAACGACTGCGAATATCGGCAGCATCTCCGCGATCGGACCGACCAATATCGTACAAGACAGATGTGAGCTGCAAGGCGAAGTCCGATCACTGGTTCCGGAAAAAGTTCGGTCCCACATGGCAAGCCTGTCCAAAGTAATGCAATCTGCCGCAGCCGAATATGCCGGTTCGGTGACCATCGAAACCGTGACATCCTACCAGGCATACCAACTGCGTGAAGACAGCGAGCCGGTATGCCGGGCGGCCCGGGCGGCCGCCGATATCGGGGTGCCGGTCTGCTACAAGGCAACAGGTGGCGGATCTGATGCCAATTATTTCAACATCCGGGGTTTACCAACTGTGGTGCTCAGTTGTGGATACGAGAAGGTTCATACGACAGCGGAGCGAATCCCTTTGAAACAACTTGTTCTGCTGACGGATTGGGTACTTGCTATTATCGATAACGGGGTTGACTCATGAGCCTACAGAAGAGGAGATGGTTAGCTAAAGACAGATACTGCAGCAGAATATTTTGTCAGGGTTGCAGTCGTTTATTACGCCTTAGAAGCAAACCATAAAAAAGATATGGCACGGTTAAGGCACAGACAAGGCACAAGCCCGACTAGTTTGATGTGGAATAAGTTCTGACAGTCAATTTAAGGTGTGGGGGGGAACGGCGCAAGGCCAGATAAAATAAGGGCCAGGTACTTGACCTGGCCCGTGTATTTTATGGAGCGGGAAACGGGATTCGAAGCCAGTAAAATCAGCGAATCACAAATCAACTAAATAAATAACAACACAATATTATATAGTTACAAATTCTTCGGTGTGCCCAAAGTCCAGTCAAGTTCAATTAGAATCGTATTAATTCAAGTGATACAGAAACAGTTTAGTAACGGTAATCACATAACGGGCCAGCAGTTGACCCGTCCGGGCGGCATTATCGCCCGGTCGGCGTCTAACTGCTTGGGAGTTTCGCTCTTTCTCTGGCGTTATTCTTATTTGGTCAATGGCCAAGAACATATCCTTTAGCAAATATCCAGATAATAAGGATTAATATAAATACCACAAAATCAAATTTATCAGGTTTTAGTAGCTGGTTTGCTGAAATACCTTTTTTATCATAATCAAATATTTCTTTAAAACTAACTGCAAATATCAGTACCAATATAACAGCCAATAGTAATGTGGCATATCCACCAGTGATATTATAATATTTTGTACTTAGCTCAAATACAATCAAACCAAGTGATATATACAAGAAAACTGGGAGACCCTTCCTTACATATATGTATATCCCTGCAATGACAGATAGTAAAAACTTTATGTCAAAAACATTTATGTTATATGATTTAAACATTTGATGTACTTCCTTATGATTTTCAAAAGGGTACGAAGTTGATGTTTTTGATTAGTTGTCGAAGTCACTTACTCAACTCGTTCATCTACGGTTTCCCTATATAGGTAACTTGTTCCCTATATAGGACATATGTTCCTTATATAAGTAACTTGCATGGTTACCTGTATAAGTTGTTTACATCAGTCCCATCTTCAGAGATGCGGGCGCTTTAAAACATTACCTTTCCATATCACATTTCTAATGTTTACTGGTATTAATTTTATTGCACGCCCCAAAAGGCTAGTCTTCGCGCTATAAGCGCAGACTAGCCGGGGGTGCGGCGAGCGTCAGTGAGCGCAAGTGCAAAGGCGGGGCGATAGCTTCGCAGTAACCGAAAAAATAAAGATCAAAGTACGATCCGCATATCAGTTATATATACATGTGATATACGAGATATATACACGATTTTTCTACCTTTTTTATTTATTCCTTGTTATTTTCAAATCACACATAAACGAAAGAGGAGCTTTGCTTGGCGGCCGGCTCCCCTCTCTAAAAACCACCCCATCCGTAAAAACAGGAGGTCTCTTTTGAAAACGTACCACGATAGCGATTCAGTTGCAATATACCAATCCAGCAAAAGACCCGGTGAATCGCCTAGGTTCCTCGGCACTGCCGAGAGCCTTGGCGATGCGCCGGAGCCCTTACCAACGTGCCACGACGGAGCAGACAAGCCCCCCCATACTAATAGGGGGGCACTAATAGGGGGGCACTAATTACAATACCCCTGTTGAATCAGTTCCTGATTGACTGGGTAGCGTTCACTGTCAAAGTTGATGATCCTAAAGAAGTCCTGAAAATCATTGGCCTAAAATCCTTACTGTTCTCCGAGCTAAATCGTGGAATTTATGGCTATCGCAGATCACTGCGCTTCGGCAACATCTGCGTCTACTTTGATGGCCAGGCAAACATGGGCTGTCATGTAGTCATGTCCGGCCAGGGCTGCCGCCAGTATGAATCCCAATTCCATAAAATCCCCTGGTTTGCACTCTTCGCAACGGCCATAAAATTCAATGGCAGATTCACCCGTCTGGACATAGCTCATGACAACGTGGATGGTGCGCTCGATCTTGCCAAGTTGAAAGAAGCAATCCTCAACCTGGAAGTCAGATCGCGATTCAGAAAAGCCAGCGAAACGCAAAACTTCGACCTGTCACCGGAAACCGAACAATCCGCGGAAGGCCATACCCTTTACTTTGGCAAACGTAGCTCGCGCGTCTTTCTGCGCTTCTATGACAAAGCTGCCCAACTTGGTCTTCCCTTTCTCTGGAACCGGGCTGAACTTGAATTGAAAGACAACCGGGCGCATGAAGCGGCCAAACATCTTTCAGCCGGTGTGCCTGTCGGCCAGTTATTCGTGGGTATCCTCAATCAGTACCTTTCCATCATCGACCGGGATGACAGCAACACCACCAGATGCAGCATCAAGCCGTGGTGGTCTGCCTGGTTGCAATCAACCGAGAAGATCAAACTCACCACCGCCAAAGAAACCAAAACCGTTGACGAGGTAATGAAATATGTTAAACGGCAATACGCTCCTTCTCTCGCCATGATCAAGCAGCACCTGGGCGCATTTCCTTTCAATGAATACATCCGTGAATTGATCAAGGACGGATCAGATCGAATGGGTCTGAAGCATGAACAGATGCTTCTTGTCTCTGCACAAGGCAAGGCTGACAACTACAACCAGGAGAAGGAAGCCTTCGAAGAACGTGCTGCAATCATGGAATATGACGGCGGCATGGATCGCAACAGTGCGGAGGGCGCTGCAAGGTTGCTGCTGGAAAAGGATGATCAGCCATGAATCAGCCTCAAACCGCTTCCGAACTCCTTACTGTGGATGAATACGCCCAATTACTCAAAGTTTGCCGCACAACGGTCTTCTCCTGGTTAAAAACGGGAGAGATACAGGAAGGCGTTCATTTCATCCGTATCGGTCGCGTTTTGCGTTTCCGGTTGCGACTGGAATTGCTCTTCAGCAAAAAAGCGCCGACCAGCATAAAGCGACTACCGAAGAAACGGCCAACTTCACCAGGACGAAAAACGCCATCATCGGAATCAGCGATAAACCTGGACTATGGCGCATTGCCTGTATGAAACATCAGGCCAAAGGCCTCAAGGCCAATGGCGTGTGGGGTTTTGCTTTCACGCCATCCACAACCGCCTTTGATTTTCCTGCGCTGCCGGTCGCACCGGCAAAGCAGCTACGCGGATAGTCGCTGCCTTCTGCGACTAGACCGCCCGCGTCCTAAAGAACAATAACACTGCTGCAATCTTCGCGGCACTTGCTAATAACATATGATGCCGGTATTCTTTCAAACGGACAAAGGACACACCGAAGGGAGGGTAACGGAAAACGAGGAAACAAAATGAAGAGCAAGAAAGGGATGCTGGCCTTGGAAACACCAGCAAAACAGATCGGCAGCGTCAAACGGCGCAAGGATTCGAAGAAACTCTATGTGGACTTTTACTACTTCGGCCATCGGATTATAAGATCATCGGAACTGAATGACAC
The DNA here is from genome assembly GCA_001802125.1 of Geobacteraceae bacterium GWC2_55_20. GTDB lineage: Bacteria > Desulfobacterota > Desulfuromonadia > Geobacterales > Pseudopelobacteraceae > JACRCG01. The sequence goes on along the minus strand of MGZK01000066.1, from coordinate 26,368 downwards.
ACCGGCCAATGAAATCAGAGTCCGTGACTTCCTCAACCGGATCATGGAGCGGATCGAAACAGGAACCTTCAAATTTGCCGAAGCATTCCCAGGGGCAACCAAGAAGGAAAAAGCATTCTTCACCAGCCTGGAAGGAAGAGAATACCGACCGGAACCGCATCAGGTTCTTTTCGGGGAGTACGTCAAAGAGTGGATGAAGACCATCTTCCCCACTTTCGGATCAAAGACCAAGCATCGGGACTACCAGGAATCAATCAAAAGGATTCTGCCATACTTCCGAAACATGACCTTCCATCAGATCACCGGCCAGGAGCTATTCCGCTTCACCGAATCATTGAAATGGAAGACCGGAGCCAACAAAGGCAAACCGGTTTCAAGGTCACGCAAGGTCAACATCCTGATTCCCTTCCGCGCCATCTGGAATGATGCCTGTGATAATTACCGATGGGTAATCAAAAGTCCCTGTGACGGAATCCACAAGAAGCTGCCGAAGACCGAGAAGAAAGAACGCCTTGCCCTTCGATTCAATGAATGGCAACTGTTCCTTGAAAACCTGGAAGAGCATTACCGCCCCATTGCAGAACTGATGATCCTGACCGGCATGATCGTTTCCGAAATGTCAGCCCTGACCAAAGACAGTATCCAGGGGGAATATCTCAAGCTGACTTCCTCTTTCGTACTCAAGGAAGAGAAAACCAGCATGAAAACAGCTTTCCGCAAACGTGACATATACATCACCGATGCGATCAGAGAGCGATTGGATATTCTGACGGCACGAGCAAAGACACCCTTCCTGGTAACGACCAGCAGGGGAACCAGACTACACAGCACCGACTTTGCAAAGGTCTGGAAAAAAGCAGTGGATCAGGCCGGAATATCACCGATGACTTCCTATATTGCACGGCACTCTTTCGCCGCCTGGAGTCTTACCATCGGGATCAATCCGCTGCGACTTGTAAAGCTCATGGGGCATGCGTCAAAACAAATGGTGTACGAGGTCTACGGGAATTACGTGGAAGGTCTTGAAGAGGATGCTGAAGCTATTTACGGCTACTTCGGGGAAGACTTTATCACACCCCGTAAAAGAGAAAACCCGATACCGTTTAGATACAGTGCCGGGCACAGTCGCCGTGTTGATTGTTCTATCTAATCAACATCATTAAGTTTTTAATGGAGCGGGAAACGGGATTCGAACCCGCGACTTCAACCTTGGCAAGGTTGCACTCTACCACTGAGTTATTCCCGCTTGAAGTCCCGAATTTATATCAAGACCTTTCGATGTTGTCAATATTTTTCAGCCGGGTAATACAAATTTTTTAGTTTTTTGCTGCGAGCAGGCGTTGATACAGCTCGACCAATCGGAGGATCCGTGCCGACCAGGAGTGAACCTGTACGGCCCTTTGCCGGGATCGCGAACCAAGATCAGCAGCAGATAATACGTTATTCTCCAGAGCGCCGACGATACATTCCGCAAGCGAGGAGGCGCTGCCGTATTCGGCATATATGCCGACGTCACCGAGTATTTCCCGGTTTATCGAGCTATCGAAAGCCACCGTCGGCAATCCGCAGGCCATGTAGTTGAACAGCTTGCCGTTGGCTTCGGTACGCGCCAGCTTTGGTGAGACCGCCACATCACCGGCACTCAGGTACAATGGAGCGGAATCGTACGGCACCCGGCCTGTAAAGCTGATTACATCGTCAATATCCATCTCAGATGCTTTTTTGCGATACTCTTGATCCGGAAAGCCCATCAGCAGGAAACGTACTCTTGGCACCCTGGCCCTGACAGAAGCGATTGAATCAAAGAGCAGATCAAGCCCCTGATAGCTGCTGAACAGCCCGAGATAGACGACAACCCTGGAATCCCCGGATATACCCAGCTCCTGCCTGGCCTGCAGGCGTGAGCATGGCCGAAAAACCTCCGTATCCACACCATCAATCAGCGTGCTGACCTTTTCAGGCGAAACGCCGAAATCCCTGACCAGTTCACGCTGCCCCTCTCCGGAGCTGGTAATGATCGCATCGGCACAACAATCGATTGCACGTTCGATTCCGGTAAAGATCCTGTGAAGCAGCGACCTGTCCTTTAAAAATCCATGATTGAGCGACTCTCCGCTGAGACTGCCCTGATAATCAAACAGCAACGGCACTCTCAAAACGAGTTTCAGAAAAAACCCGATCAGAGCCCCTTCATGCAGATGGGCATGAATTATATCTGGACGGAAAGTACGTGCGGTAGCGTAGGCCTTCAGCAACAGCAGGATGTCCAGGTAAGGCTTGTGCCAGGACGGACCAGCTCCGAGCTTTTTATACCAGGGAATTTGTGGAATCCTGACCACCCGGACACCGGGCATGTCCTTACCCAGATGATAGGTAACGATGCAGACTTCATGGCCCAGAGCGGTCAGGGCCCTGGCCTCCTCGTAGATCCTGACATGGCAGCCCCGGTCGGCAAAGTAAGGGGTCGGAGCCAGCATCAGGATCTTAAGCCGCTGTTTATTGTTGAATAATTGCTGTTCCATGGTTTGGTTGTTTGAATTACCGCTTGGGAGCCAGGAAATTCACCAGCGAGCGTGCTTCGGCATCACCGGGGTTTTTCTCCAGATGCCGTGAATAGTACTTGTAAGACTCTGCGTAGCGACCAAGCTTCAAGGCCGACCGCCCCAGCGCCAGATTGATCCTTGTCCTGTTCGGATCCTCACGCAAGAGACGCAAAGCTTCGGCGTACATGGTTTCATAGACCGATGCCGATGGTAACGCAAATTTCTCCCAGACGTGCTTATACCTCTCATCTTTTTTCAGATATACGACAGCTATGTCGTCACGATATACAAGAACCCAGCCGGGATCTTTGGCAAGAGTCTCAACCAATGGCACCGGACCACCGGAGTCGTAGTAACAGGTGCGGCTGATCACCGTGTTAACTTTGTAGCGATTGAAATCCTCAAGCCAGCCATCCCAGCTGTTGTCGATCCTGTTGGATGCCTCCAGTATCCCGGCGCTGGTATTTCTGCCATCAATGAACACCTGATAGTCCGGGTACAGCTTCCACATGAGATAGCCGCCCCAATCATAAAAATTATAGACCGTCGGCGGCAGCCGGTTTTGCTTGAGAAACTGCGTGGCTGCCACAGGAAAGCTTGCCTGGCCGAGGCCCCACCCCCATGAGGCACTGGTCACATTCAGATACAGAAAAAGGGCCAAGACCGGCACAGTGCCGTAGCGGCACGCGGATCGCAGAAGATCGCCGGTACTTTTTTCCCGCAAATATTTTCGCAGAACATAATGCAATGAGCCTGGCAGGTAGAAGCCGGCCAGTATCGGCACGAAGACCGAATGCCGGATCTGGCTTGTCCCCATATACAGAAACGCACAGAAGTATATGACTTCCGCTGGATCGTTATCTTTCCACTTTGCCAGGAGAACTGCGCCCCATATCACAAAAACCACATAGAACAGCACTATCTGATCCGAGGCGGGCGGTAGCCACTCCATTATAGCCTGCTGACCCGAGCTTATGTTCGTCAGGTTCAGGTGGGCCAGCACATGCAGCGGGATTATGCTGCCATAAGGATTGATGAATGCAGTTCCAAATACGGCGAGACCGATACCGGCGAGCACGAGCAATTTATCACTTGTAGTCTTCTTCATTACAAGACGCACGATCTCACCGATGAAAAAAAGTCCGATCAGAACAAAACCGAATATGCAGCCGGCATGCAGATTTGCCCAGACCATCATCAGCGGTATCAGCCATAACCAGGCTTTGCTGCGCGGCTCTCGCCCCCTGTGCAGGAGCAGTATGTACAATATCGAAAAGAGGAAGGTCCACAGTTGGGGGCGTTCAACCCACGAGGCTACGGATGCGGCCAGACACAGGGTCAAAACCGGTGCGATCAGGAAGGGGTCTCCGCCACGTCGCAAGTTGACGCGAAACAGCAGAAATGCACATGACGTGACCAGAACGGTTTTCAGGAGTGAGAGCAGCTTGTAGCCGCCGGAAAGGTAGTGCAGATAGAAGATGATGTCCGAAAGCCAGCAATGTTCGAGGCGAAAGGCGTCCGGGGTAATACTGAAGGTATCGCGATACAGAAAATGCCCGGATTCCAGAATGTACTTTCCACTCTGGAGCTGCCAGAAGGTATCGAAGTCTTCCATAGGACGGAGCGCAACCATGAAAACTACCAGCAACATCAACCAACCCGGCCATTGCATCGAATAGTTACGCGTTGCGCTCATATCTGCTGATTCAGGCATTTCCACTGTCTATGTTGATCCGGTCGCGTACCACATAGATCGGTTTACCCTGTGATTCAAAGTAGGTCCTGGCGTTCAGTTCGCCCAGTAATCCCATCACAATGAACTGAATCCCCATGAACAGGAGAAACAGGGTCAGTATCAGCAGTGGATTACGGTTCATGCTGAGATGTTCGAACAGTTTCATATATAAGGTCATCGTCCCGGTAAAAACACCCAGCATGATGGTATAGACCCCCCATTTGCCGAACAGTTGGATCGGCTTGGTAGAATATGCCAACAGGAATTTGACCGTCATCAGATCGAGGATCACGCGTAATGTGCGTGAGATGCCGTATTTGCTGACACCGTGAAGGCGCGGATAGTGATTCACCGGCAGTTCCGTAACCTTGGCGCCAACCTGTGATGCCAGCGCCGGGACGAAACGGTGCATTTCACCGTAAAGGTTTATGCCCTCCAGCACCTCACGACGATAGGCTTTCAGGGTACATCCGTAATCATGAAGATGGACTCCTGTCAGGCTCGAAATCAGGGAGTTGGCCAGCATTGATGGAATTTTACGGGTTATGAAAGTGTCCTTGCGGTCCCTCCTCCATCCGGATACTACATCAAAGCCTTCGTGAATCTTGTCAACCAGCCGCGGTATGTCGGCGGGGTCGTTCTGGAGGTCGCCATCCATCGGGATTATTATGCTGCCGCTCGCAACATCAAATCCCGCGGCCATCGCGGCTGTCTGGCCGAAGTTCCTGCGGAAGCGGATCAGCTTGAGACAGGGATCCTCTTTTGCAAGTTCGGCAAGCAGGGCATATGACCCATCACTGGATCCGTCATCGATCATGATAAGTTCATATCCGCATTTCATCCGCCGCATCGCTTCGGTTATCGCGGTGTATAACGCGATTACGTTGTCCTGCTCGTTATAGATCGGTACGACAATACTTATATCCAAAGCGGTGTCACTCCTCATTTCTAATATCCTTGAAAAGATAAGACTTTACCGAAAAACAGCCCGGTTGTCTGCATAAATTCCGTTCAGTCAGGCTCAGGAAACTCTTGACCGAATTCCTTTATTCTGGTGACCACGATTCCATCCCCACGCACCGGTCCAGGCTTACCGCCTGTCAGTCCATACATCAGGCCAATTCCATTGACACAATGCATCAGGGGATATAGAAGCAATAACGTAATGGCGGAAACACTGCCGGTCTGACGAACTCCGATCAAGGTAAAAACCGATACAAGAGCCGCATACATGAGTAACGGCAATAGCAACATCTTGTAAAAAGGGAAACACAAGCAAACGATCAGGTATAGCACAAATAAAAGCGGCACATAGCTGATTACGGGAAATGACCCGGTTATCAAGGATTGTTGGGCCCGCCCTCTCCCATAGGCAAACATCTGGCGGACAAAGGCCTTCAGTGTCGAGCGCTGGCTTCTAAGGACTTTCATATCCGGCACATGCATCAACCTGAACCCTGCTGATCTGACCCTGTCAAGCAGCTCGTTTTCCTCATTCGGATAGAGCCGTTCATCAAAACCATCAAGTGCCAGGAACACGGACCTGCGGATCGCCAGATTACATAGAATCAGCTCTTTATCGGTAGTTTCACGGGGTGTGCCAAACGCTCTGTAACGATTCCTGACACCACCCGAACCAAGAACGGATGACAGGGCAAATCCAAACAACCGCTGCAGCCAGCTGTCCTCCGGCGGAGTGATGGAAGGACCACCGGCAACCGCAACACCCTGATCGTCCATCACATCACGGCAGATCGACAGACTGTCGCGGTGGAGCCGGGAATCGTCATCGATAAAATACAGAATGTCACCAGTAGCGGCTCGCGCAGCCAGGTTACGCTGCTGACTGGGCGCGCTCCCTTCGGCCAGCAATACTTCATAGATGTTTTTATCATAACCGGATTGCCGGATAGAATCGAATGCGGCAACATGGCCGCCATGTTTGACAGGAACAACTATCGAGATTGTAGTCATTGGGTATCCGAATCACGCTGTTACACTAAAAACAGATCAGTTCTTTCAAAAAAAAACCGGGACTGGCCCGGTAATTAAATCATATATAGCCAATGCCTAAAATGACTTTTTGACATTGGCCGTAAATTTTTTCTCTATAAGCCCATCGGACTGACGTTTCCCCTGAAAGTAATCAAGAGACGCATTAAAGAGCCTGAAATTGGTACCGATTGACGCATACCACATCAGACTGTAGTTTTTAATTTTATCATCGTATTGATATCTTGTCCCGCCGGCCAGCACCAATTGCCGTAGCGGATAATATTTGAAACCCAGGGTAAGCGATGCTCTGTTAGTACGATTATTGGTGACGGAGGAATTAGCATTAGGTGAAGCGTTGACAACCGGCGAATACGAATATGTCAAAACTTCGTTAAGCTCAAACATTCTACGCGACATTCCGGAATTACTGAAATATCTATAGTTGAGATGCTGCTCGGCATCGTAGCTGTTTGAAATCTGATTGGCATCAGTCCAGCGATAATAGGAGGCTGCCAGCTTCGAATCAAGGTTACGGTTAAAGGCATACTCAAGAGAGGCAACATTACTGAACATGGTAGTGTTCAAATCCATTTGATAGTTGCCTCTGGCGTAGGTGATTACATCGTTGAATTTCAGATTGTCCCGAGAATAACTAACTGTTCCCGACACGGTGGTGATATTGTTGGAGCCGGTATTTGCGGAGGAAAATATATCCTCGATCAGATTAAGTCCCAGATTCAAACGCGGCAATGGATTCCAGGTTACAACCAGACTGGATAGAGACCGATAACTGGATGCGCCGATACTATCGGCTCCGACACTTCTGGGACTTACATATTGAGGTATCGAGGTATTCGAATCCCTTACGTTACTATTGAAGATGCTGTTATTTCCGGTTGTAAACTCATTCTCCTGCCGAAGTGTAATTCGAAGCTGATTAGAAGGGGTATAGCCGGCATCCAGCGACAGTTTTTGCTCAAGAAAGTTTGTACTGCTCGATGAATATCTGTTGTTGGAGTTCTTGATTTTATAGGCGGCCCCCAGGGTCAACTTCCTGGAAAACGATGGAGTGCTGGTGGTTTCAAGACCACCGGAAAGCACCAGCATCTTGGAGTTTTCTGAAACGGTGGACTCGACATCAAGGTTCTGGTTCAGGGTAAACAACGAACGCTTGAAGGCATCGACCCTGTAACCGGCCAACATACTTTCCAGGTAAGCGCCTGTATTATCGTGTGTTTCCCGGTAGGAAGCCCTGGTGCTCCAGGAGACTTCCGGGTTCAGTACTCCCGAAACATACAACGGTATCGTGGTGCGATTGGTAAGTTTACCGTTTTCTTCCCGATAGCGGTTGAAATTGTTAAAGCTGCGCGCTTCCCAATATCTGCGTTGTGCATGTGCAAAAACATTTACATCGACCTCTTCGTAATTCTGCCCCATCGACAAGCTGGTTTTCCTGGACAATTGCAGGTCGGTTGACACCCTGAGCCAGTTGGAAAAATCTATCCAGCGGCGTGCCAGTGTGTGATCAACCGTTCCAATCTGGATTTGACTCTCCTTATAGTTATTGTACGAGTCAATGTAATCATCATAGGTTGTATACCGGTAATGAAACCAGTTATCCTTCTTGTTGAGACTTACGAAAGCAAGGCGTGTAAGCCTGTTATCCACCGGTGTTTGTGACCGGAGATCCCGGTTTAGCTGGTCGCTGTAATCAAGCATGATCATCGGCAAATGCCGAAGAATTTCGTTATAACCGTTGGTCATTCCGTTCTTTACACCTGCAACCAGCGTCGCGCCACTGTTGATATGAATACCGTCGTTGATCCCGGATGCAAGATAGGGTGAGCCCAGCAACGTTCCGTTTTGAGAAGTCATGCCGGCAATCAGCGGAGTATCGGAAGTGATCAGGGTGTTTTGGGTCATGTCACGGCTGTAGGCTGTAAGTCTGAATGGAATTTCCTTGGGATCCAGCAACAATTCCCCGCTGAACAGGATATGACCACGATTGGTCTGGAGACTCTCCGTGCCCTTATCAGATTTGACCGAAGTATCCAACGCTGACCAGTTATAACCCAGCGAAACATTGTACTTTCCGATCCTTGAATTATAAATATTGCCGGCGTGCTCGTAAAGAAGCGAATAGTCGTGGGTAAATGATTGGGCGGACAGATGGCGGCCGGAGTTATTGCGGACATCGTAGTTGGTATAATTGAGAGCAGCCTGGGCTGACAGCCGGGCTACGGCAGATGAAGGCCATAGCAGGGCGACCACTAGCAATAGTGCCGCGGAGATCGGCCAGTTGTGGCGCAACAGGTTAGGTATCATAGAGCCTGAGACACTTTTGAGTATATAGAAATTCACGAAAAAAACATTGCAATTTTAACGCCAACACTGGTAATCACAGACACGACAGACTCAGCGCCCCAAACATGGCGAAAATTGCCGGTGAGCGGGAAACCGCTTCAACATCATCATGAAACAAGAAACCGGATCACATTTATTTCCTGCCATATAACCTTGTTGAACGTGAAATAACGCAGCAATTACTTTTGTGCCGGACGGCCGCTGAGATACGACTCTGATAAATATTGAAAAACCTGGACACGCGCATTCAATTGGTCAACCACGTATATCCTGTCACTGGAATCAATATCTATACCTACCGGCACTGAAAAACCACCGGGAGCAACCTTACCGGAACCGGATATGGCATAAAAAGCACCCAGAACCAAAAGCAACTCACCCCGTTCATTAAATATGGACACGGAGTGTGACCGCCCATCTACCACATAAATATTATCGGATGAATCGACCGCAATTGATTTTATCAGTTGGAAGTCACCCGCCGAATCCCCACGACGGCCGAACTTACGCAAGAACTTTCCTTCTGCATCAAATATCTGGACGGCTGCGTCAAATGCGTCCGCAACGAGGAGCTGTCCCTTGGAATTTATTACGAGCGCAACCGGAAGATTGAACTGGCCTGCAGCATCCCCAGCGGACCCGATGCTACGCTGAACCACCCCTAACAGATCCATGACTACGATCTTACGTGAAGAGGCATCTGAAACGTACAACAAGCCCTTGTTCTTGTCGATGGCAAGCGCAATCGGATTCGAAACTGAAACGGGTTTTAAACGGATCGCGCGTAAATATTTTTCAGAACTGTCGAAAACAAGGATCGTTGACGTTCTACGCTCAAGCACGTACAGATTATTATCACGATCGGTTACGACCGAAAGCGGATGGGTTATGGTTGGCGCGCCTTCGGGAGTAACCAGGCTTCTCAGTTCATGCTTCCCAAGATCGAAAACCATCACCGACGCCCTGCCGACGTCGGACACATAAAAACGTTTTAGCTCTGGAACCGATTTCACCTCGATCGGCTTCAACAGCGAGACCGGCTCATCCGACCCCATTATCGCCGCAAAAAAACGCTGAGAATCACTCTTCTCAATATCCAGCTGGCTGCTGTAAGCCTTTATCCATTCAATACGGGGCACATCAGGCGGCGGGGGCCAGAAGTAACGTTCAGCAGGTTCCGGAACCGCAGTTGCACAAGCAGAAAGCAGGAACATGACAACAATATAAAAACCACATAGCAGGCGCGTATTTATCATGGCGGTTTTATAGCATGAATCCCGGTCGTTTTAAACACAAAAAGGGCGGGATAACCCGCCCTTTTTGCCTATTATAAAATCTGGATTAGTTCTGGTGACAAGCCCTGCAGAGTGCGCTGCCGGTGTTGGCAATACGCAGGAACGGGGGGTTGGCATTGTCATGAACCTTGTGGCAGCTGGAGCATTCCATCTGATCGGTCTTGGCGCCGTAGTTGAAAAAGACCATCTGGTTGGTGGCGTTAGTGGCTGTGGCGATTGGCTGAAGCGCGGTACCTTTGTTTGGAGCAACGCCTCTCTGTGCTACTGCATCGGAATAGCTGAAACCGATCGGATGATCGTTGGTCAGGTCTGTTCCGAGACCGCTTCCGGCTGCGAAAGTACCAAGGTAAGTTTCAGTGTTGAGATCGGTGTCTTTGGCATTGTCTCTCACGAAAGCATTAACGTCGGCAGCACTACCGGCTGCGGCTGCGTGACAGGACAGACACTGCAGAGAGATGCTTCCGGTGGACAGGGCGGCATTCTTTGCAGCGGTTGACAGCGTTACCGATGATGTATAGAACTTGAACGATGCAGCGGCAGGGTCGAGACGATTCCAAAGCGGAACTTTCGGCGCTGCATTATGCGGAGCGTGGCAGTGCTCGCAAAGTTTCTCACTGGTTTGAGCCCTGATTGTTTGACCACCGGAAGCAGACAGGTCATGCTTCGAGTTTCTAATCGAGAGAGCAAACGCCGAACTTGAAACCAGAACCAGACCCAACATTACGACCATTGTTTTTTTCATTTTTTGTTTCCTTTCATTTGTTAAAAATTTGATCTAAACCGGATGTGCAGGCCTGAGCCTGCTGCAGCAATCATTCATTAACCTATCAATCCAGCAAACCTCCTTTCAATCGAAATCATTCCAGATATTGGCTCTAACAGTAACACCATTCAAAGATTCAATTCAGACTAACAGCAATCTATATGCCAAAACGGTTTCGATTGAAATACTCTGTAATTCTTGATTGTTACAAGCAGGTAAGTATTAGCAAAATCAAGACGACTCCGCAAATAGCCGCACTTGCCGGTCATGGACATTGCTATTTAGCGGGTGTTTTTCCGCCGCCACCCGGATCTTTATCAAGATGGTATTTTTTAAGTTCCCGTTCATTCATATATTGGAAAACCTGAAGCCGCCTGTTGCCCATGTCCGCTACATAGATACGATCGTGCGCATCAATATATATCCCCTGTGGAAGCAGAAAACCGCCGGCAACCACGGTTTCACCCTGAGTTTGGGAATATGGCGCTCCGATTGAGATCAACACTTCTCCTTTTGAACTGAATACCTGCATGCGACTGTAGCGGGCATCAACAACATAGATATGATCGTCGCTATCCAGCGCCAGTCCTTTGATAATCCCAAAATCACCCACAGCGTCACCACGCATGCCAAACTTGGACATAAAAACGCCTTCCGGTGAAAAGATCTGTACTCTGGCATTGAATGAATCGGATATATAGATGTTACCCTGACTATCCAGAGCAGCGCCGACCGGATAATTAAACTCGCCATCCTGCCCGCCTTTTTTGCCAAAACTGTTCAGAAGCTTGCCCTCCAGAGAGAATATGGCGATCTTATGGGAGTTAGCATCAGGCACGATCAGATGCCCCCGCATTTTATCGATGGCAAATGCGCCCACCGATTTGACATCAGCCGACAGATCCAAAACCTGGAGTACCTTGTTCTCGTTATTGACGACATATACTTTGCAGCTTCTGTCATCACCGGCATAAATCAAGCCTTTGCCATCAAATGCGACTCCGGTCGGTTTGGCGGTGCTACCGGCCATGACGGAACTACCCAGCACATCGAAGGTTTTCTTGTTAAGATCAAGAACAACAAAGGCGTTCTGCCCAGGGTCGCTGACCACCAATTTATCTTCGGAATTACCACCAATGAACAGAGGAGAGATAAACCCCAACTCACTCTGCTCACCCACCAGATCCCGCATCAACGATGACCCCCCTCTCAGGTCGGCATCGTTGTAATAGGTGGCCAACCACTCGATTTTGGGGTCATCGGGTGGTGGCGGCCAAAACAGACGCTTCTTGACGACAGGCCCGGTTGAAGCACATGCCGTTAATAGAGAAGCGGCAAGCAGTCCTGCTGAAATTAACTTTAAGAACTTTCCCATTTATAAACTCCAGTCGTTTATTTATTGTGACAGGCCTGACAAAGCGCCATACGGTCTTCCACGTTATTGAAGAAGAAATACCGTACGCTTCCGCCATGGGGAGCATGGCATGAGATACAGCTCATCTGCTTGCCACTGCCGGCACGTAAAGGGTCCTTCCTTCCGGACAGAGGGTGCCCTTCTCCGGTTGTTGTCATGACTACATGCTTCTGGTTGGCAATATGCCCATGGCACGAAAGACACAACTCGTTGATAGGCTTTTTAAGCTGAAACTCATTCTGACTGCCGTGGGCTTCATGACAGGCCTCACACATACCCGCTTCAATCGGACCATGGACGTATTTTTTCTTTTTGATCTGAACCGCCATATCGGCATGGCACTCGTAACAGAGCGCCGCTTCCCGCTTGGCAACGGAATGTTTCGGGTTACCTTTACTTGCATGGCAATAACCGCAGGAGTAGGTTCCGGCCGGTCCATGCACATATTTTACCGACAGCAGTTTCTTATGACAGGCATAACATGGATTTTCCTTTTCAATACTGCTGTTCATCTGGGCCGGTGTCGGATTCATGTTATGACATGACTGGCAGAGCCTTTCACTCTCGGGACGGTGCATAACAACGGGCGAATATTCCGGAGGAACCTTTTGAGAGCTTCCTTCCGGCACAAAAAAGACCGAGAGACTTGCGGACTCGACCTTTTGCCCCCCCTTGAAGAGATCAACTACAACTTTATTTGCCCCTTGATCCCACAGCGATTGAGCGATGAAAAAGTCCTGGAACAGCTTGCGGTACTCCGGCATGCCTACATCCACGGATTCGCCGGCAACACCGTTTAGTGTTATACGCAGTGAAGTTATGTCATTCTGATTTAGTTTGAATATAAGATGCCCAGAAGTGGTGACGGAACTGTTTTGGGCGGGATAAATAAAATCAATTGCAGCCTGGGCCGTTGTAACCATTAAAAGCGCTACAACCGATATGACAAGCACTACACGCTTCAGCATCGTACTCTCCTTGAAAAGTTCAGGAATGCCCGGATTAACGGTGCTACGGGTTCACAACCGGGTCTATCCTGTTATACGATTTCGGTTTGTGACACCCAACTACACAGGTTCCGCCAACGTCATTTTTGGTATAACGGATAGGTATACGCCAACGCCCAAACCCGCTGACTTTACTGGATATAAGCTTAGGTTGGCTTGAAGCGTGAGGGTCATGGCAGACCTTGCACGACCTGCCTTTGTCTGCCTTGTTGACATGAAGAAAATGCAGATTGAACATTCCGTTTCTGAAACCGGTTGCGGCGCCGGTGCGCTGATCATCGGCAATAGAGGCGGAATGACATTTAAAGCAGAGTTCAAACTGCGATTTGTTGAACGGGGTATAAAAATCTTCGGGAAAACTATGTTTCAACAGGTGCGGATATTGCGTGCCGTGTGTCACGTGACATGCCGAACATTCGCCGGTTGCTACCGGTCCGTGTATGGATTTTCCGGTAAACATCGATTTGTCATGGCACATGATGCAAAGGTCTGATCCATCCGCTTTCAATATATACTTATTGTCAGACTGGTGCGGATCGTGGCAATCGAGACACTTGCCTTCGGCGATGGGAGGATGAGGGAATTTTCTGCCCAGCTTTGTCTTGTCGTGGCACATGTAACAAAGAGCCACGCCTGATTCTTTCAGCTGGAACTTGTTGTCGCCCTGATGGACATCATGACAATCAAGACAATCACCCGAAGCGACCGGCCCATGGACATATTTTTTGATGTCCTTGCGTTCATGGCACTCGTTGCAGAGACCTGCCTTGCCGTTGTCGGTCAGCAAAAAGGCACCCTTCTTGACTTTGGGATGCTTTTGATCGGACGGTTTATGACAGGAAGAACACTCCCCGTCTTTTACCGGCTTATGGGTAAACGATTTATCAGCCTTGTTGGGGTGGCATCCACAGTTCATTTCTCCGGCGGCCTCTGCCGGGCGTTCTTGTGACACAAGCAGGACGCCGGATATTCCAGCAAGAACCGCAAAGCTCAAACAGATGATTTTTGTGGATGCATTGTTCACGTTGGAACGTACCCCTTTACATTTTTGAACCGCCGTAACTGTGAAGACCGGAGAGGAACAGGTTGACTCCCAGATAGCAGAAGATGGTTGCCGCAAATCCGATCACCGAAAGCCAGGCGGCCCGCTTGCCAACCCAGCCCCTGGTGAAACGGGCATGCAGGAACGCGGCATATACGAACCATACGATCAGAGACCAGGTCTCCTTTGGATCCCAGCTCCAGTATGTACCCCAGGCATAATTGGCCCAGGCGGCACCGGTAATGATGCCGAGCGTCAACAGCGGGAAACCGATCATGATTGCGCGGTAGTTGAGATCGTCCAGCACTTTAAGAGGTGGAAACATGGACATCAAACCGCCGGCCTGCGCGGAAGAATCGTTACCTTCAAGCGCCGCCTTTATCAGATACATGATTGAAATGCCACAGGCAACGGCAAACGCTGCATATCCGAGGAAGCAGGTGATGACATGGTACAACAGCCAGTTGCTCTGCAGAGCAGGAACCAGGGGTTCAATTCCGGTATTCATCCCAAGCTGTGCCCAAGCCATGCCCAACAGTGCAAACGGGATAACAAACGCGCCGATAATACGGTATTTATATTTCAGATCGATATAGGCGAACAACAGAACAATCGTCCATGCAAAAAAAACTATCGACTCGTACAGGTTGGACATCGGTGCATGACCGACTCCCATATCGTACGATTCCTTCCAGCGCAGACCGATTGCCAGGGTGTGAACCGCAAGCCCGGCATATGCAATCAAACTCCCGGCAAAGCCGATGGTTTTGTTTCTACCGGCAAGAAATGCAAAGAATACGATCATGGAAATCAAGTAGGCGATTGTTGCGACATTAAAAAACATGGAACTGGTCATGAACAGTTATCCTCCGCTAAATTTTCAACTTTTGAAACTTCTCTGCAATTGCATCGAACTGCATCTCGAAAGCCGCCTGATTCTTGCTGGCATTGCCGTAGATACGGGCATGCCCCTTGGATATTACAAGCCAGATCCGCTTGTGAGACATAAAGAAGGCGATATAGAGACCGACCACCATCAGCGTGCATCCGAGCCAGACAACCCAAACCCCCGGATCCTTGGCGACTTGAAGACCGGTATACATTCGGGCGTTTGTCCCATCATAACCAAAAATCAGCGCATCTCCACGCTGTGCATTCATTTCCGGGAAATCCTTGAATATAATGAAAGTCTGTGGTGTGGCGCCTTTGCGCGTAACCTCTATCCTGGCTGCCGGACCTGAAAAACCGGGCGCAAACTCTCGAACTTCCTGGGTTGCCTCCAGCAGCTTGACCATGGTTCCATCAGCAAGTGTCACCGCTGCGCCTTCATGAACCGCAATTTTTTCAGGAGTACCACCGGAACGGGGAGTTACGGTAATGTAATGTTCACTCCCTTCGGAGGCCTGTCCATAGCTGGATTGATAAAAGGTGATTCCCTTGTAGGTGAGGGGGTGATTGACGATTACCTTTACCTGTGAATATCCCGGTACAGGTTTGCCGTTCTCCAGAACGGTCAATATGCTCCTGAATTCCTTGGGAGCACCCGTGGCATAGAAATCAACACTAAATTTTTCACAGAGCACCTCGAACCCAAGCGGTATCTGGTTACCGTTTCGCCCTTCAACCGTATTAATGCTGGTCCCCTCAACAATCGAGACAAACCCTTTATATCCGGATAACGAACCGATAATAGCGCCCACAAAAATAACCAGAATACTCAGATGAACTACATACACGCCCAATCGCGACCAGGCACTCTTCTGGGAAAAAAGATGTAGCTCGCCGTTATGCTCCGTCACAACCGGCGAAGAAAACTCCGCGCCAAGAAACGCGGCCAGACTTTCACGGCATTTTTCCATCGGTCCCGATACGGCTATCTCTCTTCTCAGTGAATAGGCATTACGTGCGGATTCAGTTAAAACCAGGGTGGGTTCACTGACAAACTTGAACACATGCGGAAGACGCTTGATGGAACAGGAAACCAGATTGAGGCTGAATATGTACAACAGGGATATGAACCACCAGGAGTGATACATGTCGAAAAAACCAAGCTTTGAATATATCTGCAGCTTGGTGGGACTGATCTGGGCCACATATTCCGGGGGCAATTGCCCCTGCGGCAGGACAGTACCGATTATGGATGTGAGCGCCAATGAAATCAGCAAAAAGAGGGTAAGCTTAAGTGAACAGAAAAAATCCCAGACGGTCTCTACAAAGCTTCGTTCGTTGGTTGCCAATGCTTTCTCCCGGCGTATATAAATTGTGACTGCTATGAAATGCTACTTTTTAACTTTGAGACAATACCCCAAAATTAAAAAAAAATGCACCATTTTTTTTGGCGCAGCCAACTCTTTGTTCATGCGCAATCAGAGCTTTCATTTTCAAATTCATCATGTATAATTAAACTGTGTAAGAGCTGTAAACTCTGATGGAATCCACTGGAGGCGGTCATGCCTGTTGTTTTGGAAGCGATTGTCGTGTCTTTCGGCATGTTGCTCATATTTACCATGGCCTTTTTTCTGATTTTCCTGCTGGCGCTGGTAATGTCACCGGTTGAGAAGAGCCTGTCCAAGATGATCTGGGACAGCACTACTCCCAAGCGACCGTTACCGCCTCCGCCCAAAGGCTCTTTCAGGGATTTCAGCAAAAAGCACTGAAAGTGAAATAGTATGTTTTATCCAGTCATCGCAAGGCTGCCTGCAATCAGGCAGCTTTTTTTGTTTAAAGGCTTACAATCCATGGCAATGAATCATCTCCGCACCAGCACCAATGTCACATTTAATTTTTTTTAGCTCATGATATTTCTTTAGATGATTGCAATTGTTCACATGTTGATGCAAAATCCCGGATAATTGTGATCAACGAACCGGGACTTGGGTCGGCAACATCAAGTACATGTAGAGGACCGGAACATCCGCGAGGTGTTCCCGAAATGAACTCGAAACACTTCGTTTTAAGCATTACCTTTACTGATTTCCAAGATGTCTGTCAGGAAATAGCGAATGCAGATTACCGTTAAACTATATGGTTCTTTATGCATCGGACGATTCCACTCTGCAGTACGTGAGTATCCGGACAGCAGCACAATTCAAACCATCGTAACGGACCTCGGTATTCCATCGGAATACCTTATCCGCTTGAAAAACGGATATCATGTACCGCTTGAAGAAGTGGTGCAAAACGGCGACACGGTTTCCCTACTTCCCATGCTTGACGGCGGCTGACCCACTCCGGTTGGACGCTGGTCTAACACCGAGCTAACGTAAAGCCATGGTGAGTAATTCATCAAAAGGAGCAAGCACATGCGCATACTAAGTCAGAACCCGGTGACAGACCCGTCCACCGTATTGTACCGCCGCTGCGTCGTAGATCTGGAGACAGGAACGGCAACCCAGGAAGATGTGCCATGTAAAAACCTGGAAGATGTCCTGGGCGGCTTCGGCAGATCATACCAGATCCTGGCAGAACGTAAAATTTCGGAAGCATACTGCCCGGAAAACCCGCTTATTCTCAACATAGGCATTCTGACCGGCTCAACCGTAATGACCGGCCTCAGGTCATATTTTTCATCCTACAGCCCGCTCAAACAGTCCAGGAAGGGGCTTCCATCGGCCATGTGGTCTGCCGGAAGCGGAAATTTCGGCAACAAGCTGAAGTGGACCGGGCTGGACGAAGTCATTTTTGAAAACCGGTCAGCAACGCCGGTATATGCCGTTTTCAGCGATGGTGAAAATGGCCCGCAAGTTGAGATCAAACCTGCCGTGCATCTGCTGGGGCTTACCGGTCACGAAAAAATCATGGCTCTGCACAAGGAATATGCGGATGCCCATTTTGCCGTGATTGGACCCGCCGGCGAAAACTTCAATAGTGTCTACATGGGTGCGATAATTCTGAGCACGGATAATCAGCTGAAGTCGGGAGAGGGGAAATCTCGCTTCGCCGGCCGAGGCGGCATGGGAAGCATGATGGGGTACAAAAACCTGATCGCAATTGTAGCTCAAAGCAGCGACAAGATGGGCAAAATCACCCCCGATATGCGCGACGTCAACCGGGATGTCATCAAGAATGGCGGTTCAGCCAGGTTTCAGCCGGTCAGCCAGGGAGGACACGGCGGAACCTGGGCCAATATTGATGTGCTGCAGGCATTTCACGCGGTTCCGGAAAACAACTTCCGTCCCAAGGGGGATGAAGATGTCGCCGGGCTGTTCCGCCCAAACGTAGAAAAGGATTTTGATGTCCATAGCGAGGCCTGTTTCCGTTGCGGCATCCGCTGCCACAACAACCTGTACCACCGCAATGCCGACGGCAGCCGCGGAGCGCTTGCCGCAAAGTTCGACTTCGAGCCGCTGATTCTGTTCGGATCAAATATCGGCATCAACGATAGCCGCCAGGTCACGGAACTGATCCATCTATGCGACTATTTGGGCATGGACGCCATTTCCCTTGGCAGCACCATCTCGTATGTGCTCGACTACAATGCCCGTCATCCTGACCAGCCACTTTGCGATGGAGTCGCCTTCGGACAGTTTGATCAGATCAGGGAACTGATTGTGAGGACCGGGCGAGGAAAACTCAGTGAGGTCGGGCGGGGAGTCAAACGCCTTTCCGAGCAGACCGGCGAAACGTCATATGCAATGCATGTCAAGGGGCTGGAGCTGCCTGCCTACCTGCCGGAAACCAACCCGGCCTACGCCTTTGCCATCGCCGGTGGGCACATGTCCATGGGAACACACATGTATCTTGCCAAGGAAGGAAAGACCGGACTGGATGACTGGGTTGAGGTTATTACCCGCCAGGGCCTCCTGCAGGTAGGCTATGACATGATCGGCCTCTGCAAGTTTGTCGGTGTCGGCATGGGGCATGAACTGATTTCCAGGGCGATCGGCGAAGCGACAGGATTAAAGGTTTCTTCCGAGGAGATTGTCACCGCCGTTCGTCGCGCCTATCTGCGCGGCCTGGCGCTGGAACTCCGCCAAGGATACGAGGACGATGAGTACACACTGCCGGGACAGGTTTTTGAAAATCCAAACCCCAACGTAACCCTGCCCGCTTTTGTCACCAGGGAGTTCTTTGCACGGATGAAGCAGAGGGTCTGGGCGATCTTCAAACCGGAAATGGAAGGACTGCTGCCGGAATAAACGGGCAAGGGAGCTTGTTATGAATATTATCGGAAAACAATTTATCAACGGCCAGCGTGTAGCCCAGTCCAAAGTTGCATTTTCCTCCTCTGATGCCTCGACCGGCGCAGCGCTTCCCTACACTTTTTTTGAAGCGACCGGAGAGGAAGTTCAACAGGCGGTTGCGGCTGCCACAGTAGCGTTTATGCAATTCCGGCAAACCGGCATTGAAGAACGGGCCGTATTTTTGGAAACGATTGCCGGGGAACTGGATGAGCTGGATAATGACTTTATTGGTGTGGTAATGCAGGAGAGTGGTCTGCCGGAAGCCAGGATTCGCGGTGAACGGCAGCGCACCAGTAACCAGCTGCGCCTCTTTGCCCAGGTGCTGCGTCGCGGTGATTTTTTGGGTGTCCGGATTGACACGGCTCTCCCCGAACGCCAGCCCCTGTCCCGGCCGGATATCCGCCAGTACCGCATCGCACTGGGTCCGGTGGCCGTATTCGGCGCCAGCAACTTCCCGCTGGCCTTCTCAGTTGCCGGAGGCGACACCGCATCCGCCCTGGCGGCCGGCTGTCCTGTGGTTGTCAAGGCGCATCCCGGCCATCCGGCCACCTCCGAACTGGTAGCCGGAGCGCTCGTACGTGCGCTTCGCCGCTGTAATCTGCCCGCGGGTGTTTTCGGAATGCTCTTCGGCAACATGATCGGCGCCGATCTTGTAAAAGCTTCCGGCATCAAGGCGGTCGCTTTCACCGGTTCACTTCGGGCGGGACAGGCCCTATGTGAACTTGCAGCACAACGCCCGGAACCGATACCGGTGTTTGCCGAGATGTCCGGCATCAATCCGGTCATTCTGTTGCCAAAAGCCCTTGAGCAACGCGGCGAACTGATCGCCGCCGGCCTGGCCGCTTCCGCCACTTTGGGCTCAGGCCAGTTCTGTACCAAACCCGGGCTGGTGATCGGATTCAAAGGTGAATATTTCGACCGGTTCCGCGACCATTTAGCCGCGGCAATCGGAGAAAAAGAACCGGCCGTGATGCTTAATCGGGGAATTCTGAATAACTATGATGACGGGATGGATCGCCTTTACCGGCTGCCAGGTATTAAGTGCCTGAGCGGCGGCACACATAACGAAAACAGGGCGCTACCCACTGTTTTCCTGGCCGATTCCTCTCTGCTGCATCACCGGGACCACCCCTTGGAAAACGAAGTTTTCGGACCGGTAACGGTTCTGGTTGCTGTCAGTGATCAACAGGAACTGATTGAATTGCTTCCGGAGTTGCATGGCCATCTCACCTCCAGCCTGTTTGCCGAACAGTGCGAATTGAGTGACTGCCTGCCATTGATTGAGGCTCTTGAAACAAGGGTAGGACGAATCATCTTCAATGACTACCCGACCGGCGTGGAAGTCTGCGATGCAATGGTGCATGGCGGACCGTATCCGGCGACATCGGACAACCGCACGACTTCGGTCGGCTCGCTGGCCATGGATCGTTTCCTGCGCCCGGTCTGCTACCAGGGATATCCTGACAGCCTCCTCCCCGCCCCACTTAAGAATGCCAACCCTCATGGTATTTTGCGCCTGGTAAATGGCAAATGGACGGACAAAGCCATATAACGGCGATGTGACCATTCTTGATATGTTTTGTGTTATTTGTATTTTTTGGTAAACTGCATTTGCCAGGCATACTTATGCGACTTTTAGCTGAATCAGCTTAGTTCCAACAGGGTCATCATGACAGTCCAGCTCCAGAAAGAGATATTGACGCTTCCCAGAATCCTGGTTGTAGAGGATGATCCACTCTCCTGCGCCATGATCGAGATGTACCTTGAACAGGAGGGCTATCCCTGCGTTACCGCTCCAAACGGCCGCGAGGCGCTGGACCTGTTCAAGCGGGAACCGTTCCCGATCGTGGTCACCGACTGGCTGATGCCGGAAATGGACGGCACCGCCCTCTGCCATGCCATCCGCAGCCTGAAGACCGACAGTTACACCTACCTGATCCTGCTCACATCCCAGAATTCACCGGATGCTGTTGTCGAGGGGCTGGAATCGGGCGCCGACGACTATCTTGTCAAGCCGGTCAACCCGGCCGAACTCAAAGTCAGGCTCAAGGGAGCCCGCCGAATTCTTGACCTGGAGGATGCGCTCAGAAAAAGTCTCTATGAAATACGGGAATTGTCGATTCATGACCCGCTGACCGGCGCCTTCAACCGCGGCTACATGGATCAACAGCTCAACCATGAAGTGCAGCGGGCCTATCGATACCGGCACCAGCTTTCGGTGATGATTTGCGACCTGGACCATTTCAAACAGGTCAATGACAACCATGGCCATCATGCCGGAGATTCGGTTCTCAAGCGTTGTATTGGAAACATCACCTCATCCATCCGCCAGAATATCGACTGGGTGGCGCGTTTCGGTGGGGAGGAGTTTGTTATCGTGCTACCCGAAACCGATACGGCCGGATGTTGCGTGGTTGCGGAACGGATCCGCGAACGGATCGAACTCGGACCCGGTGCGGAAGATTCCGGTTCGATCAGAATCACCGCCAGCTTTGGCACAGTCACGCTGGTTCCGGGCGATGAGCCGACTGCGACGCCTGAGCAGCTTTTGCAGCGGGCCGACCGGCGCATGTATCTTGCCAAGCAGACGGGACGCAACCGGGTTGTATCAGCGGACAGCTGAGATTAGAGCACTACGGATCATACACCCGTTAAATTTGCGTATATTCCGTAAAATAATTATTGACAAGATTACAGAGCAACTGATAACTTGAAACAACAGTAAGCGCATCAAGTAAACGACATATACTTCTTATCAAGAGCGACCGAGGGACTGGCCCTGTGACGTCGCGGCAACCAGCTTGGAAAAGCAAGGTGCCAAATCCAGCGAAACCTTCACCGGTTTCGACAGATAAGGAAGAGTGCCATCCAAAAGATCCTCTTCCGCACCCCGGAAGGGGATTCTTACTTTGGAGGTACTTATGAACATCGGCACGCAGGCGGTACAGATAGGACTTGAATGGGACACTCGCACCGGAGCCGTATCGGTTCCGGTCTACCAGACAGCAACTTTCCGGCATCCGGGACTCGGCCAGAGCACCGGTTATGACTACAGCCGTTCCGGCAACCCCACCCGCCAGGCGTTGGAGGACGGCATTGCCCGGCTGGACGGCGCCGCGCGCGGTTTCGCCTACTCATCGGGCATGGCAGCCATCGCCAACCTGTTGCTGCTCTTCAAGTCCGGCGACCATATCATCGTGACCGAAGACCTGTACGGCGGCACCTGCCGCCTGTTCGACAAGGTCTTCAACCAATTCGGCCTCTCCTTCAGCTATGTGGACACCAGCGATACCGCAGCTGTGCGCGCCGCGCTGCAACCATCCACCAAGGCTGTTTTCGTCGAAACCCTGACCAATCCGCTGCTCAAATTCGCCGATCTGCCGGCCATCTCGGCCATCTGCAAAGAAAACCGGTTGCTGCTGATCGCCGACAACACCTTCCTGACCCCCTATCTGCTGCGTCCGCTGGATCAGGGCGCCGACATCGCGGTCTACAGCGCCACCAAATACCTGGCCGGACACAACGACACCGTCGCCGGCCTGGTCACGGTCAAGGCCCCGGCCCTGGCCGAACGGGTCTACTTTCACCAGAACTCGGTCGGCGCGACCCTGGGGCCACAGGATTCCTGGCTGGTAATTCGCGGCATGAAGACCCTCTCGGTCAGACTGGACCGCCACCAGGAAAATGCCCAAAAGATTGCAACCTGGCTGGCTTCCCATCCACGCATAACAAAGGTCTATTATCCTGGACTTAGTGAACATCCCGATCACGACCTGATGAAGCGCAATGCCCGCGGTTTTGGCGCGATGATCGCCTTTGAGGTTGACAATCACGCGCTGGTGGAGCAGGTTTTGCTGAAAACCGGGCTGATCTCGTTTGCCGAAAGCCTGGGAGGGGTCGAAAGCCTGATCACCTTCCCGGAGGTGCAGACCCACGCCGACATCCCGCCCGAACTGCGGGCGCGCCTCGGCATCAATAACGTGCTGCTGCGCCTGTCGGTGGGGATCGAGGATGCAGAAGACCTGATTGCGGACTTGAAACAAGCTCTGGAAGGATAAGGGAGGTTACAGATGAAACTCGCGACAAAACTGATCCACGGCGGCCCGAATATCGATCAGCAGACCGGCGCGCTGGGCGTGCCGATCTACCAGATATCCACCTACCGCCAGACTTCGGTGGACCATTTCAGCAAGTATGATTATGCCCGCGGCGACAACCCGACCCGCGAGGCGCTGGAGGACACGATCGCCGTGCTGGAAGGGGGCAGCCGCTGCCTGGCCTTTGCCTCGGGCATGGCGGCCATCTCCACGACCCTGATGATCTTCTCCCCCGGCGACCACCTGGTGGTCTGTGACGATGTCTACGGCGGCGCCTACCGGGTGCTCTCGACCATTTTCAGCCGGATGGGCGTCAATTCAACCTTCGTGGATGCCACCGATCTGGCCTCCATCGAGGCCGCGATCCGGCCCGAAACCAAGGGCATCTACCTGGAGACCCCCTCCAACCCGCTCTTGAAAGTCACCGACCTGCGCGGAGCTGCGGAAATCGCCCGCAGCCACGGCATCATCACGCTGGTGGACAACACCTTCATGACCCCCTACCTGCAGCGTCCGCTGGAACTGGGCTGCGATATCGTGCTACACAGCGGCACCAAGTTCCTGAATGGCCACAGCGATGTGATCTGCGGCTTTGCCGTCGTCAGGGATGCCGAACTGGGCCAGCGCATCCGCTACGTCCAGAACGCCTTCGGTACCGGGCTGGGACCACAGGATTCCTTCCTGACGCTGCGTGGGATCAAAACCCTCAAGGTCAGGATGGATCAAAGCCAGAAGAACACCTTCAGGATCGTGGAATGGCTCAAGTCGCACCAGCGGATCACCGCCCTGCACTATCCCGGCCTGCCGGAGCATCCCGGACACACGATCCACGCAGCCCAGGCCGACGGTCCGGGAGCGGTCTTCTCTTTTGAGCTGGACTCGTTTGAAACCACCAAGCGGCTGCTGGAAAACTCGCAGCTGGCGGCCTTTGCGGTCAGCCTGGGAGGGGTCGAGAGCATCATCTCCTACCCGGCCAGGATGTCGCACGCCTCGGTACCGAAGGAGGAGCGGGAACGCAAGGGGATCAAGGACACGCTGGTGCGACTGTCGGTGGGACTGGAAGATCCGGAAGACCTGATCGCCGACCTGCAACAGGCCATGGGCTGATTGACGGATACGCTTGATTTAGTGCCGTAAATACCCCAATATACCTCGCTGCAACGGGTTGCGGTTCTCTGTCCGGGCGTCCGCCTCAGCGACGTCTGGATTTGGCCG
This sequence comes from Geobacteraceae bacterium GWC2_55_20, assembly GCA_001802125.1. Lineage (GTDB taxonomy): Bacteria > Desulfobacterota > Desulfuromonadia > Geobacterales > Pseudopelobacteraceae > JACRCG01. Next base: position 1,715 of record MGZK01000066.1, on the reverse strand, counting down.
TCTTACGTTAACGCACTCATCCTGCTGATCGGGTACGGGGTATCCAATGGAAAGCTGGTTCAAACATCTATGTGAATGGCTCAGGAGATTGCTGGGCAACAAGGAACTGCCGGGCGCAGCCACAAACCCGGACGACAGCTTTAACGGCGTCAACTCCCCACAGCCGCCCGGACAACAGGAACCTGCCGCTGATCCGGTCAGGCGCCTGGAACCGGATGCCACGGATTTCCTGCTGACACTGCTGGCCGAGATACCACCGGCCGACCTGCAGCAACTCTCGTTCTACGACCGGACCTTCATAGCGACCCTGCTTAAGAAGCTTAGAACCGACACGTTCGAAATACCTCTGCTCCCCGAAGCTGCGCTGCATATCCAGAGACTGCTCTCCAGCCATAGAGTCAATGCCTCGGATTTCGTGGACATGTTCAAAAGCGACCCGGCGCTGTCGGCCGAGCTGATCAAGCTGGCCAACTCGGTCTATTACGGCGCAACTATTCCGGTCCATGACCTGCAATTGGCGGTAACCAGGGTCGGCTTCAACCAGATCCAGGGGCTGGTGATCATGATGTCGCTGCGCACCCGCATCCTGCGTGGCAAGGGACTGCACCGCGAAGTTGGATGGGTCACCGAACTGTCGCTGATGATGGCCATGGCCTGCCAGCAGCTTTCCTCCGATCTGTCCATGTCACCGGGCGAGGCCTTCACGCTTGGCCTTTTACATCATGTGGAATACTTCGTGTTGCTGGGAGCTGCGTCGGAGTATATTTCATCTCATCAGGGCGCCGAAATTTCCGCCGGGGCACTGATGGAAGCCATGCGCCGCCTGGGAGCGCCGGTCCACGACCTGACCGTCCGCAACTGGGGACTGGAAGGGCTGGAACTGCCGGAACTGGTGCCATTTGACGAAGAGGAAGAGCCGACAGACGAAAATACTCAGTTGAACATCAGTTCCCGGCTGGATATGTTACAGCGGATACTGATCGAGAAGTGGAGTGGTGGCAGCCCGGATGCCTCGATCCCCGGCTTCGGCACCGATGCCGTCAGCCGCGTGATGGCAGCCGTGCTGCCGACATCTGCCGGCAACCAGGCCGCCTGATCACAACAATACCCTGCTTGAAGGATTTATTCTTACCATGAAGATTCGCATCAACGAAAAGCGGTTCGAAACCAGCGCCGGAACAACCCTGGCGGAACTGGCCAGTGAGCATAGACCAGGAGCCGACGTGCTGATCCTGAACGGCTTCCCGGCTCCACCCGACACATGCCTGAAGGAAGATGACGAAGCGTTCCTGATCCGGCGCGGCGAACGCCCTGACCGCGATGAACTGGAAGCACTGATGGCGGCACGCCACACCCCCGGCGTCCATGCCCGGCTCAAACAGTCCTGCGTCGGAATTGCCGGAGCAGGTGGGCTCGGCTCATCGGTGGCGGTGGCCCTGGCCCGCATCGGGGTCGGCCGGCTGATAATCGCCGATTTTGACGTCGTGGAACCCTCCAACCTCAATCGACAGCAGTTCTTCATCGACCAGATCGGCTGCCTCAAGGTGGAGGCGCTGGCCGAAAACCTGGCCAGGATCAACCCCTATATCAGCGTCGAAGCGCACCCGCTCCTGCTGACGCCGGACAATATTCCGGAACTGTTCGCCCCCTGCCAGGTCATCGTGGAGGCCTTCGACCGCGCCGACATGAAGGCGATGCTGGTGGATACGGTGCTG